>DASTIG010000052.1:0-8460 GCA_035717785.1 Candidatus Limnocylindrales bacterium | reverse complement strand
ATCGCGTGGAGCGTCTCCTCCAGCGGCCGGAGCGCCGGCATCCGCTCGGTGACGAAGAGCGCAAGCACGTGGCCGCGCCGGGTGGTCACCTCTTCCCCGACGACGAGATCGAAGGAATAGTCCCCCGCTGCATGGAGCTCGGCGGCGCGCATGGCCCCGTCGATGCGCTCGTGGTCCGTGATGGCGATCACGTCGAGGTCACTGCGTTTCGCCACGTGCTCGATGATGGCGACCACGTCGGCGATCCCGTCGGAAGCCTGTGTGTGGATGTGCAGGTCGGCACGACCCTGCCGCTCGGTCATGGCGTCGGGGTCTCCGGGGCCGCCGGGGCGTCCAGGGTCTCCAGAGTCTCCTCCGCCTCGAGGTCCGGCCAGATCGGGAAGAACACGGCCCACCATTGCTCCGGCGCGTCGGTCACGACCCGCTCGAAGGCGCGGGCGATCGAGGCGGTGGTCGCCGTCGCCCGTTCGCGGCGGGAACCTTCAGTCGCGACCTCGACGGGTTCCAGGCGGCCGATATACCGTCCCGGCGTCGTCCGGCGCACACCCACGACATAGGCGGGCGCGCCGGTCTCGATCGCGAGCAGCGCCGGTCCGAGCGGCAACCTGGCGGGCGCCCCGAACAACTCCGTCAGCGTGCCGCCACCGGTCAGGTCGCGGTCGCCGACGAGCCCGACGTTCGTCCCGGCGCGTAGCGCCGCGGTGAGCTCCCGGCGCGCCTCCCTGAGGCCGACGATGCGGACACCGGCCGCGCCACGCGTCCGGACGAACCAGTCCTGCAGGTCCGGATCCGATAGCGTCTCCATGGGCCCGACCGCCTCACCGACCCGGGAGGCGAGATACAGCGCCGGCAACTCGATGGCACCGAAGTGTAGGCCGACGAAGATCGCCGGCCGGCCGGGCGTGAACGCGTCCTCCACGGTCGCTGCGGTCTCGATCGACATGCGCGACAGAACGTCCTCACGGCTGAGGGCCGGCGTGCGTGCCACCTCGAGGTAGTAGCGGGCAGCGTGGCGATACGCCAGCCGGACCAGCCGTTCGAGGGCACAGGGGTCGGAGGCCGCGGCGCGCGCGAGCTTCGTGCCGGTGCCGTGCGCATCCAGCCAGGACGCGACCCGCGCGAGGTTGCGGCGCCCCCGCGCGGCGCGAGCGGGTGTCGTGCGATACCAGACGTCCCCGCCCAGCTCGGCGAGCGCGATGAGCGGTCGCTCCGGCAGCCGGCAGACGAGCCACGAGGCCGCGCGGAGAGCCCGGCTCCGGAGTCGGTGGCCTAGACTCGACACGGTCAGGCGAACTCCGGGGCGGGCCCGGGATCTGCCGCCCCGGCCTGCATGAGGGTCGCGCGTCGTTCGAGGTCGGCCGCTTCCTCGGGTGTCGATGGCCAGATGGGCTTGAAGCTGTACCACTGGTCGGGTGCCGCAGCGATCGTGGCGGCCAGCGCGTCGGCCAGCGCCTGGGTGGCCCGATACAACTCCGCCGGGTCCGACGAGGTCACGTCGATCGGGTCCGTCCACGAGACGTGGAACGTGTCGTCCGGTCGGCGCCGGATCGAGATCGGCAGGATGCGCGATCTCGTCTTCGCCGCGAGAGTGGCCGGACCGGCCGGCAGGGCCGTCCAGGCGCCGAACAGCCGGACGGGGATGCCATCCGACCGATAGCCCCAGTCGACGAGCAGCCCGAGGATCTCGCTTCGGCGCAACACCCCGAAGATCTCACGCAGGTTCCGCCAGGGGATGAGGGTCACGCCCCACTCTTCGCGCTGGCGGCGCAGGAACTCGAAGATCTCGGGGAATGACGAATCGTCGGCCACGACGCTGATCGGCATCCCGTGATCGGCGATCGCCGCGGCGACCGCCTCGTTGCTGCCGACATGGCCGACGGCCAGGATCATCCCACCGCCTGGGGCCTCGCGCCACAGACGGCGTACCTCGTCGACATCCAGGTCGGGCACGAGCAGCCCGACTTCCTCCGCCGGGCGCGACGGGAGCCGCATCAACTCGACCAGGTAACGACCGTAGCCCATATACGCGCGCATGGCCTCGGCGCGGACCCGCGGGTGGTCGGGTGGCAGGCCGAGCACGTGCCCGAAGTTCCGGTTGGACCACCGGCGCTTCGTCGGCCAGGCGAGGTACGACAGTTGCGAGAGCCGGCCGATCACAGTCGCCGCGGGACGCGGCGGCAGCACGACCAGCAGCCACGACGTGGCGCGATAGCCGAGCATCGCGGCCCGCTCGATGATGCGGGAACCGGGGCCCGCTCGCCGGTGCGGTGCCTCGAGCCGGCGCTCGGTCGGCCTCGCGGCTTTCGCCGCCGGTTGCGGGCCCTCGCCCACCGTCACTGGTGAGTGGTGGTCGCGAATCCTCGGGCCACTGTCGTCGCGGAGCTCCGCCTTGGAATCCTCAGGCCGATGGGGTCGACGGAGCTCCCCCTCGGCATTCGGAGCGCGAGGAACATCATTTCGTCGAGGGTGCCAGTACGCCTGCGCGGCGGCCGGCAAGCTTGCGGAGCTTGCGGGCGGGCGGCTTCTCGGTCCCGACCAGCGTCTCCGAGTCCTCGCCCCGGATGAATGCCTCGACTCGCTCGCGGCCGACGTCGTCGGGGATCTGGCGGGGCGGGCTCTTCATGAAGTAGGCCGACGGCGCGACGAGCGTGCCCTTGAGCCCGCGGTCGAGGCCGAGCTTGAGGCAGCGGATCGCGTCCGTGATGACGCCGGCCGAGTTGGGCGAATCCCAGACCTCGAGCTTGAGCTCGGCGTTGAGCGGCACGTCGCCGTAGGTCGTGCCCTCCATCCGGATGTAGCACCACTTGCGGTCGAGCAGCCACGGCACATGGTCGCTCGGCCCGACGTGGATGTCATCCGCGTCGAGCTCGTAGTCGAGCATCGAGGTGACCGCGTTCGTCTTGCTGATCTTCTTGGACTCGAGCCGCTCGCGCTCGAGCATGTTCAGGAAGTCGGTATTGCCGCCGAAGTTGAGCTGGTAGGTGCGATCGAGCCGGACACCGCGGTCCATGAACAGCCGCGTCAGGACGCGGTGGCTGATCGTGGCGCCGACCTGGCTCTTGATGTCGTCTCCGATGACCGGCAGGCCTTCCTCGGCGAAACGGCGCTGCCAGTACGGCTCGCGGCCGATGAACACGGGGATCGCGTTGATGAACCCCACCCCGGCACGCAGCGCCTGCTCCGCGTACCACTTGGTGGCCTCCTCGCTGCCGACCGGCAGGTACGACACAATCACGTCGACTTCGCGCTCGCGCAGGATGCCGACGATGTCGGCGGTTTCCCCGGGCGCCTTCTCGATGATCTCGCTCAGGTACTTGCCGAGCCCGTCGTGGACCATCCCGCGCTCGACGGGCACGCCGAGCTTCCCGACCTGCTGGAACGTGATCGTGTTGTTGGGCTTCGTGTAGATCGCCTCGCTGAGGTCCTTGCCGACCTTGTTCTTGTCGATGTCGAAGGCGGCAACGAACTCGATGTCGCGGACGTGGTAGCCACCCAGGTTCACGTGCATGAGCCCCGGGACGAAGTCGTCGTCGTTCGCGTTCTCGTAGTAATACCGACCCTGGACGAGGCTGCTCGCACAGTTGCCGACGCCGACGATCGCGACGCGGACCTTGCCGTCATCGCGCCGGTCGGCGCCCGCCCACGTGTTCGACGGCGTCGTGCCGCCCTTGCCGTTGCCGTTCTTGCCGTTGGTGCTCACGTGTGCTCCTGTTCGGTCGGGTGGCTCGACGCCTCCCGGTTGGCTTGCGCGCGGACATGCAGGATCCGCTGGATCGTCGTGATGGTCGCGCCGATAGCGATGATGGCGAGGGCGAATTCGATGGCCTTGATGTCCGGGCCGTTCGTCAGGACCAGA
Organism: Candidatus Limnocylindrales bacterium; assembly: GCA_035717785.1. GTDB lineage: Bacteria > Chloroflexota > Limnocylindria > Limnocylindrales > CSP1-4 > SPCO01. The sequence continues at coordinate 4,604 of DASTIG010000052.1, read as the reverse complement.
CCGAGTGCCAGGATCACCAGCCTGACCTCGCGGGGCATGATCCCGACCGCCGCCATGCCGGTCCCGGTGGCGAAGCCGAGACCCTCGGACTTCGCCCTCACGTAGCTCACCATGAACGCGGCGCCCATCGCCGCGGCGGCGAGGATCGGGACACGCTGGTGACCGCCCAGGACCGCACCAGCGGTGATGCCGAGGTAGACGATGGCCTCACCCCACCGGTCGAAGACGGAGTCCATGAAGGCCCCGAGCCGGCTGACCTTGCCTGTCGCCCGGGCGAGCGTGCCGTCGAACATGTCGAACACGCCGCCGGCAAACACGACGACACCGCCGACGGTCCAATACCCGAGGGCGATCAGGCCGGCGCCCAGGACGGTGATCCCGAAGCCGATGAGCGTGAGAGCGTCGGGGGTGAGCCCGAGCCGGCCAAGCGCCAGGGCGATCGGCTCGAAAAGGCCCTTGACCCTGTCACGGGCCTGGTTCGAGATCGTCAACTGGCGATGCCCAGGATGGCCCGCTCTCGCGCCGCGACCTCGCCGAAGGCCTCGGGGCGGAGCGTGCAGATGGTCTCGCGGCCGACGCGCCGCGTATCGACCAGGCCGGCCACGCGCAGGCGCTTGAGGTGGTGGCTCACGAGCGGCTGTGACAGCCCGACGTGCGCGATGAGGTCGGCGACGCTCGCCTCGCCCTCCGCGAGCCGGCGGACGATGCGGAGGCGGTTCACGTCGGCGAGGGCCTTGTGGAAAGCACGCAGCTCGCGTAGATCGTCGGGCTGGAGGACGATCGAGGCGAGCGTGGACCGGAAACGCGCGGGGGTCGGCACGGGCGGGGGAAACTCCGGATCAGGGGACGACAGCCGTCGCATCAACGGCGGTTGATATCAACGGGCGTTGATGCTATTGCGGCCGACCGATGAGTGTCAAGCGCGCGGCCGCCGCACGGGCAGAGCGCGTGGAACGCGAGTTTTGCTGACTGTCGGTCAACGATTTTCCAGCGCCACTGCGTCACGTGATCGTCAGGTCGACTCCTCGGTGACTGTCAGCCACCGAAACGCGGCGAAGCACCCGTGACGCTGACCGTCGGTCAACGATCCGGCTCGCAGATGTTGAAGGACGGGGCTTCGTTCGCCCTAGACCCCGAAAACGTTGACCGTGGGTCAGCAAGCGATGGACCGCCCGCGTGCCGCGTGCGGCCGACCTGCCGCCGGGCAGTCCCTCGAACCCCGACTACACTCCCGCCGATGAGTGCCAGTTCGCGGATCGTGCTGCTCGTCGTGTTCGGGACGGGGGTGTTCCTGGCCGGACTCGAACTCATGATCACCGCGGTCGCCCTCCCGTCCATCCTCGCGGACCTCGTTGCTGCGAACGGGACGTCGGCATGGATCGAGCTCCGCAAGGCGAGCTGGATCATCAACGGCTACCTGCTGGTGTACATCCTGATGATGCCGCTTGCGGGTCGCCTGGCCGACCTGTGGGGCGCGCGCCGCCTGTTCATCGCGGCGTTGGGGATCTTCACGATCGGTTCCCTGGTGGCCGGCATGGCCCAGGACCTCGACCAGCTCATCGCGGGTCGGCTCGTCCAGGCGGTCGGCGGTGGCGTGCTCGTGCCGGTCGGCACGGCAGCCGCCGCCCACCTCTACGACGGGCACCGGCGGGCGCGTGCCCTCGGCGCGATCGGCGCTCTGACGTTCCTGGGCATGGCCGCCGGACCGTTCCTTGGCGCCGCGATCCTGTCCGCGATCCATCCTGCCTCGGCGCTCGCCGGCGCCGGCTGGGCCGACTCAGCGGTCGCCGCCGTCCTGGGCCCCGCGTGGCGGTGGATCTTCTTCGTCAACGTCCCGATCGCCATCGGTGCCATGCTCCTCGCCTGGGCGGCGTCACCGGGGTGGGAGACGCCACGCCGCAGCGGCCGCATCGACCTGGTCGGTGCCGCCGTCTTCGGACTTGCGCTCGCGTCCGGCCTCGTGGCACTGACGCTGATCGGCGCGACGCCGGACCCCGAAGCATCCCTCGAGCCGACCGAGGTGACGGCGATCCTTGCGACGATCGCGTTCGTCGCGACCGCCCTGACCATCGCGCTGGCGGTACGCAGTTCGGACCCGTTCCTGGATGTCCGCCTCTTCGGCGACGTCGCGTTCAGCGCGGCGGCTCTGGTGTCGTTGCTCACCGGCTATGCGTTCGCGACCGCGATCATCGGTGGGGCGGTCTTCGTCGATCGGGTCCTGTACGGCGGCCCGGACGAGCAGCGTCTTGCCCTCGGGGCGCTGGCCGGCGCGACCGCGCTCGGTGCCCTGCTGTCCGGCTTCGCGGTCCGTGTCGCGAGCTATCGGGTCGTGACGCTGGTCGGGCTCGCCGCCGCCGCCGCCGGCCTCCTCGCGATGTCGCGCTGGACGCCGGCGACCACGATCGGCGATGCGGCACTGGCTCTTGCCGCGTTCGGCTTCGGGTTCGGGCTGTCGGTGACACCCCGCTCGGCGGCTGCGGTCGAGTCGGCCGGACGGACCGCCTTCGGGGCCGCGTCATCGGTCGTGACGGTCGCGCGGATGCTCGGCATGGCCGTCGGGCTGGCGGTGCTCACCGCCTATGGCTCGACGACGATCGACCGACTCTCGGCGGAGGTCTACGCCACACCCGACGCCTATCTCGCGTACATCCCCGAGGACCTGCGCGACAGGCCGTTGAAGGACCCGCTGGTCGTCGAGGCACTCGAAACGTGGGCATCGCGTGAGGCCGCGTCGATCATGGTCGGGCTCTTCGTGGCGGCGGCGATCGTGACGCTGGCCGCGGTGCCGCCGGCACTCGCGCTGGGCGGCGGGGCCGGACGCCGCCGATCGCCCGCGCGTATGCTGGCCGGCGATGGCGCTGCCGACCCGGGCCTCATCCTCTGACACCGCGATCGGCGTCGGCGAACCGGTCGCCCGCCGCCGCGCGCCGACGTCCGCCAGCGGGCCTGGTCAGATCCGCGTCGCGTCGATGGTCGATGGTGCGCTCCGTGAGTTCGGGGACGACGAGGCACTCAAGGCCCTGCCCGGCCTCCTCGACCATCCGAAGGCATGCGCCTGGGTCGACCTGGCCGGGCCGTCGCCGGAGCAGGTCCAGCAGGTCGGGTCCATCCTGGGCCTCCATCCATTGATCGTCGAGGATGTCCTCGAAGGCAACCAGCGCGCAAAGATCGAGACGACCGACGGCATCATCCACATCGTCATGTTCGCGCTGGACCGCACCGACTCGATCGGGATCAACGAGATAGACCTCGTCCTGGGGCTCAGCTTCTTGATGACGGTGCACGACGCCAGCTGGGAACCACGGGAATCGCACCATCTGCGGACGGGCCTATCGGCGGTCCTGTCCCACGGCCCCGACCACCTCCTGTGGGCGATCGGCGACGATATCGTCGATGGCTACTTCCCGTACGCCGACAGGCTCGGCGACGCCATCGAGGAGGTCCAGGACGCCGTCATCACGCAGCCGACGCCCGATACCCTCGCGCGCCTGTTCGCGATCAAGCGCGAGCTCATCGTGGTCAGGCGGGCGGCCAGCCCCACTCGCGAGGTCTTCAACCAGCTCACGAACCGCGACATGACGCTTATCGACGAGGAAGAGATCGTCTACTTCCGCGACGTGTACGACCACATCATCCGGCTGACAGACGAGATGGACAACTACCGCGAACTCGCGTCCGCGACCCTCGACGTGTATCTCACCCAGATCAACAACAACCTGTCGCTGATCATGAAGCGACTGACCGGGGTGACGGTCATCCTCGCCGGGATCGGCGCGGTCGCCGGCATCTTCGGCATGAGCGAGGCCGGCTCGGCCGTGGGCGGTCTGGAGGCAACCGGCTTCTGGGTCGTGACCGCGCTCATGGTGGCGGCTGCTGGAGTCGCCGCCGTCTTCCTGCGCAGGATCGGCTGGATCTAGCCTGGCGGCAGGGCTCAGCCGCAAGCGACCGGGCGCGCTTTGGGATTGGCCGTCGCGTGGTTCGCGGGCCGTGACCCGATCGGCTCGGCGAGGACCTGGGTGTAGCCGAACGAGCGGTTCGGGCCCTGCGACGTTTGCAGCCAGAGCTGCTCGGTCGTCGCGGCGGCCGGGTCAGCGAGGCCGTCCTGGACGTCCTGGTCGCGGCGGACCTCGGTGATGCGGTACTGGAAGAGCCAGTCGTCGCTGGTCCACACGTCGACGACGAGCCCGCGCTGGTCGCGGCCCTTCGTGCGCAGCAGCGGCAGGAACATGCCCTCACGAGCGTGCGCGTACAGGTACGTCGCCTGGCCGAAACCTGGCTGCGAGAGCGACGGCAGGTACATCGCCACGTTGCAGTACGGGTAGCCCGCATTCCCGCGAACGACCGCCAGATCGATGTCGAGATCGGCGACCCGGACCCGCGTCGCCACGCGGTCGGGCGGCGGTGTGGGCGCCGCATCGGACGGTGTCGGTAGGGCAGTCCCGATCGGTGGCAGCGTGATGAGTGGGGTCGGCGTCGGAGCGACTGCGATCGAGGGCTCGGGCGATGGTGATCCGGTCGGGGCCACCGGACTGCCGACCCCGACAGGGGCGGAATAGGTCAGCAGCCCGGCCGACAGGATGGTCACGCCGAATGCGGTGAGCAAC
>DASTIG010000051.1:0-2967 GCA_035717785.1 Candidatus Limnocylindrales bacterium | reverse complement strand
TGCTGGGCCGCTTGGAGCCCGAGCTCGGCCTTTCGACAGTGGTCGGCCGAATCGGTCTGCTGTCGATCCCGGTCGCGTTCGGGTCGGCCCTCGCCGCGACCGTCCTCAGCGAACCGGAGGAGGGCGGCGGTCGAGAGCCCGTCGGGCCGATCGGCCGGTTGTTCGTCGCGGCGGGCGGTGCACTCTACTTCGCGCTCAACGTTGCCCCCACCGACGAGGTTCGGGTACTGGGCTCCGAAGCCGACGTTCCACTGCTCCTCCTGGTCATCGTCGCGAGCCTCGCCATCAGCCTCGCCATCGTGTTCGTCGTGGAACTGCCGGGAGGACGCGGCGGATCGAGGTCGGGTTCTCGCGGCCGCGGGCCGCTCGAGGAGCCGATGGGTGAGACCGTCGCCGCCTATGCGACCGCCCTGCTGGTGTCCCTGGTGCTCATCTTTTCGTTCGGGCTGAGTGACGGTCTCGGCCTGCGCGCGCTCGCCGGGTACGTTGTGATGCTCGGGACCGCGGCCTCCTTTGGCTCCGCCGCAGGTCGACTGCTGGTCGGCGGGGAGTCTGGGCCGGGGGAGGAATCCGCGGGGTGAAGCGCAACTGGCTCGAGTGGGCGATCCTCGTCGTCAGCGTTGCCGTCGTGGTCGCACTTGTCGGTTACCTGCTCGTCTCGGGGTTCGTGACTGGCGGGCCTGCCATGATCCGCCTCGAGGTCACCGCCGCCGAGGTGGCGGACGGACAAGACGACGGCTGGCTCGTCCCCCTGACCGTGCGCAACGAGGGCGGAAAGGCCGCGGTCTCGATCGTCGTTGAGGGGACCGCGATCGTCGCCGGCGCGGAGGAGTCGAGCGAACTCACCGTCGACCTTCTGGCGGCCGGCAGTGAAGTTGAACTGGTCCTCGGGTTCAGCGCCCAGCCGGAGGGCGAGGTTAAGGTCAGGGTGGTGGGCTTCGAGACGCCCTGAAACAGCGCCCGGGCCAACTCTGGTCGTCTTCGCCGGGATCTTCTCCTCGCCCGTCGCCGGCCTGCTCCTCGTCAGGAGGCGGCGCTCCCCTTAGGCGCCATTGGCTAGGTTGAGGTAGTCAGGGGCCGGTCTGAGCTGTGGCGGTCCGCAGCATCGATCCTAGGCGCGCATCCCCTCGACGCCACCGCCGCATGCCTGGCCCGCAAGCGGGGCGGCGCCCAGACGCCTGAACGCCATTGCCATCTTGGGCGGCGCAGAAGCCATAGTGTCAGGTCGAAAGCGCTGGCCGATGTCGGATCGGTGCCGCAACGGGGAAGGGCACCCCAGAATTGCATCGATGACCGCGACCCTCGCCAGGCCGATCCTACGCGACCCCGCGTTTGGCCGACTCTGGTTCATTCAGGCGTCGACGCAGATCGGCGGCAACATGTCGCTCTACGCGCTGACGATCCTCGTGTTCGCCACGACCCGGTCCAACGCCGCGGTCAGCGCACTCGTCATGTCGTATCTCCTCCCGACCATCCTGCTGTCGGCCGTCGGCGGCGTCCTCGTCGATCGGCTCGACGTCCGCTGGGCGATGGTCATTCCGAACACGATCCGGACAGTGTTGACGTTCGGCCTTGCCCTCGCTGGTGCCAACGTCGCGGTTCTCCTGCTGCTCAATCTGGGCGTCAGCTTGACGACCGTGGTCCTCACGCCGGCCGAGGCCTCGATGATCCCGCGGATCGTTCCGAAGCCCCAGCTCGAGACAGCGATGGGCATCTTCAATCTGACGCTCCAGGCGTCGTTCGCGGTCGGGTTCGCGTTCCTTGGGCCGCTGCTCGTCTCGCTCGCCGGCCCTTCGTTCGTGCTCGTCGTCGTCACCGTCTTCTACGCGGCGGCGACGGCTACGACCCTGTTTCTGCCGGCGGCGCCGCCGGTCGCCCGCGATCCCGACGGCGGTCCCCGGACCTTCCGGGAACCGGTCGACCAGCTGCGCGACGGCCTTGCCGCGATCACCGGGAATCGCGAGGTCAGCCGCCCGCTGATTCATCTCGCCGCCGCGGCATCGCTCGTCGGCGTGATCGCGGTCGTCGGGCCGAACCTTGCGCTGTCGCTCGGTCTCGACCCCAAGAACCTGATCGTCGTCGTCATGCCACTGGGACTCGGGGTGGTGGCGGGGGTGTTCGGCCTGAATCGACTCGGCGGTGACGTCCCGCGACGACGCGCCGGCGAAGGCGGGCTGCTCACCTTTGGCGTCCTCGCGTTGGCGATCGCTGCCGTCAGCCAGATCGCCGACGCCGCGGGGCTGCCGGTTGTCCCGCTCGTCGCCGTACTGGCGTTCGTTGCTGGTTCGGCCTACGCGATCACGGCCGTGTCGGCCCAGACCGCCCTCTTCGAGAACATGCCGGCCGGCGTCCGCGGTCGCGTATTCGGCGTGCTGGCGTCGATCATCGGCGCGGCGAGCCTCGTCCCGATCCTGATCGCGGGCCCGCTCGCCGACGCGACCTCCGCGCCGACCGTCATCGCGATTGCGGCGACCGGAGTGCTCATCGTCGCCGGATGGTCTGCCACGCTGTTCGGGCCTCGAGGCTCGGCCGGCTGAGTGGCGACCCTGGACGCTCCGCTACGGAGGACCCCCTCAGGTGGCGAGCCGAACGCAGGGGCCAGGTGCATATTTCCTCGTCGCCCGCTCGATGCGGTCCGCCCTTCGGTTCAACAGATAACTTCGCTCTGTTCGCTCGCGAGCGCACGCATGTGGTGCACGGCTGGGCGCGGGAGGATTAAAAGTCCCCTGCTCTACCACTGAGCTACCGGCCCGTCAGGGACCGTAGCACGTAGGGCAGGGCGACTCGAAATACGGACAAAGGACGATGACGGGTTAGTACACCTGAGGGTGGTACGGGTACGCGGGCTGTCTCGACAATCAATGCAGACGCGGGCCGAATCAACCCCGCGAGCACTCGGAGTTCGGCAATGCCTTCGTTCGGCATCCTGTCGTTCGTGAACCATCTCATTGTCGCAATCCTGGCCGG
>DASTIG010000050.1:0-3616 GCA_035717785.1 Candidatus Limnocylindrales bacterium | reverse complement strand
GCGCTCGCGCCGGAGGCGGCCACGCGTGGCGCGACCGTGATCGACAATTCGTCCGCGTGGCGGATGGACCCGAACGTGCCGCTCGTGGTCAGCCAGGTGAACCCCGAGGATCTCGAGGGCCACGAGGGCATCATCGCGAACCCGAACTGCTCCACGATGCAACTCGTGCCGGTCCTGATGGCCCTGCGCGACTCGGTGGGCATCGAGCGCGTGGTGGTCGATACCTACCAGTCCGTATCCGGAACGGGCGCCGACGCCATCGCCGAGCTCGAAGGCCAGATCCGGGCCCACGTCGAAGGCGTGGAGAAGACGGCCGCGGTCTATCCCCATCCGATCGCGTTCAACGCGCTCCCCGAGATCGACGTCTTCCTCGAGAACGGGTACACGAAGGAGGAGTGGAAGGTCGTCACGGAGAGCCGGAAGATCCTCCACCTGCCGGACCTCCGGATCTCGTGCACGGCCGTGCGGGTCCCAGTCTTCGTCAGCCACTCCGAGGCCGTCCATGTCGAGACGACCGAGCCGGTGACGCCTGAACGCGCCAGGCGCCTGTTCGCGGGGGTGCCGGGCGTGGTCGTCCAGGATGACCCCGCGACCCACGAGTACCCGCTGGCCACCGACGCGGCGGGCCGGGACGAGGTCTTCGTCGGGCGCGTGCGCCAGGACCCCTCCATCCCGGGCGAGCGGGGCATCGCGTTCTGGGTGGTCTCCGACAACCTGCGCAAGGGGGCGGCGACGAACGCCGTCGAGCTGGCCGAAGCCCTGGTGGAGCGGGGCTGGGTGCGGGCCCGATCGCGGCGCGAGCCGCTGGTCGAGGCATCCGCGTGACGCTGGGCGACGCGACCGCCGGCACCTCGACGACCACGGAGCAGCGCCGCACCGCGCTCGAGGCGATCGCCGCCGAGGTTCGGGAGTGCCGGAACTGCCGCCTGGCGGAGACCCGGACGCGGGCCGTGCCCGGCGAGGGCCACCCCGACACCGAAGTCATGTTCGTCGGTGAAGGGCCGGGGCAGACCGAGGACCAGCAGGGCAGGCCCTTCGTCGGCCGCGCCGGCGACCTCCTCGTGAAGCTCCTGTCCACGCTCGGCTGGCGCCGCGATGAGGTGTTCATCACGAACGTCGTGAAGTGCCGGCCACCGGGCAACCGGGACCCCGAGCCCGATGAGATCGCGGCCTGCGCGCCGTACCTCCGCCGGCAGCTCGAGGTGCTCGATCCCGCGGTCGTCGTGACGCTCGGGCGGTTCTCGATGGCGCACTTCCGGCCCGGCGAGCGGATCACCCAGATCCACGGCACGCACGCGCCGGCCCCCGAGTCGACGGGCGCCCGCGACGCGCTTGCCTACGCCCTCTTCCATCCCGCGGCCGCGCTCCGCAGCACCGAGGTGGAGCGCCAGAGCTACGACGACGTTGCCGGGCTGCCGAAGGTGCTCACGCTCGCGCGGGAACGCCGGGCCGCGGCGACGCTCGCGGCCACCGTGCCGGCCACGGTCCCGGGCGACTTCGAGCGCGCCGACGACGCGTCAGCCGCTCCGGCTGACGACGCGCCGACCCTGTTCTGATCGGAACGACGATGCCAAGGCGAGAACCGACCAGACCCGATCCCGGCGACACGCCGCTCCGGATCATCCCGCTCGGCGGCGTGGGCGAGATCGGCAAGAACATGTACGTCATCGAGTACGGCGACGACATCGTCGTCATCGACTGCGGCCTGATGTTCCCCGACGAGGAGATGTTCGGCATCGACCTCGTCATCCCCGACGTCACCTACCTGCGCGAGCGCAAGGCCAACGTCCGCGCATTCCTCATCACGCACGCGCACGAGGACCATGTCGGCGGGCTGCCGTACATCCTGCCGAACTTCCCGGGCGTGCCGGTCTATGCCTCGACCCTCGCCCGCGGGCTCCTGGGCATCAAGATCAAGGAGCACAAGCTCACCTCGAACCCGCTCCTGCCGATGGATCCCGGCGACGAGCTCGAGATCGGGCCGTTCACGGCGATCCCGTTCCGCGTGGGGCACTCGATCCCGGACGCGATGGGCATCGCGCTGCGGACCCCGCTCGGCACGATCGTCCACACGGGCGACTTCAAGTTCGACCACACGCCGGTCGACGGCAAGCTGTCCGACTTCGCGATCATGGCCCGCCTCGGCGTCGAGGGCGTCCTGTGCCTCCTGTCCGACTCGACGCGCGCGGAGAGCCCCGGCTACACGCCCTCCGAACGCACGGTCGGCGAGGCGTTCCGGGAGATCATCGAGCCGCTCGACGGCCGGGTCATCATCGCGACGTTCGCGAGCAACATCGCCCGGGTCCAGCAGGTGCTGGATGCGGCGGCGACTTTCGACCGCAAGGTGTCGGTCATCGGTCGGTCGATGGAACAGAACTTCCGGATCGCCGCCGACCTCGGCTACCTCAGGTTCGACGCCGACCGGATCGTGCCCAAGGACAAGATCGGCGATGTGCCCGACGGCAAGATCGTCATCGCGACGACGGGCTCCCAGGGCGAGCCGATGTCCGGCCTTGCCCGAATGGCGAACCGCGACCACCGGTTCGTCGAGATCGAGCAGGGCGACACGATCATCCTCAGCGCGAGCCCGATCCCGGGCAACGAGGAGTACGTCGCGCGGACGATCGACAACCTGTTCAAGGCCGGGGCGAACGTCATCTACCACGCGATCCGCCACGCTCACGTCTCTGGCCACGCGAGCCAGGAAGAGCTGAAGCTGATGCTCAACCTCACCCGGCCGCAGTACTTCATCCCGATCCATGGCGAGTTCCGGATGCAGGTCCATCATGGACGCCTCGCGGTCGAGACGGGGGTCGCGCCGGAGAACGTGTTCATCATCGAGAACGGCATGCCGATCGAGTTCTGGGCCGACGGCACCGCGCGTCGCGGCCAGCCGGTGGCGGCGGGCTACGTCTTCGTCGACGGGCTCTCGGTCGGCGACGTCGGCGAGATCGTGCTGCGCGACCGGCGCGCCCTCGCGAACGACGGCATGTTCATGGTCGTCGTCACGGTCGACAAGCAGACCGGCAAGGTCATCGGCCGGCCCGAGATCATCACGCGCGGCTTCGTCCACGGCAACGAGCAGGACCCGATCATCGACGAGGCGATTCGGCGGGTGATGGAGTCCGTCGAGAACCCGGGCGACCACATCAGCGAGATCGCACTCCTGAAGAGCCAGATCAAGGACGGCGTGTCGCGGTTCCTGTTCGAGCAGACAAAGCGCCGGCCGATGGTCTTCCCGGTCGTGGTGGAGGTCTAGGTGGCGACGCGCCGCCGGCGCTCGACGCGCCGGAAGAGCACGCTCGGCCTGCCGAAGATCCGGCTGCCGGACATCGGTCGGGACGTGGCGCGCTCGCTCGTCGGGATCTCGCTGCTCGTGCTCGCGGCCGTCACGCTCATCGCGTTCCTGCCGGGCGAGGGCTCGGTCACGACGTGGTTCCAGCAGACGGTCGGGCCGTGGTTCGGCACCCTGCGCTGGCTGCTGCCGTTCCTGCTCCTCGCGACCGGCTGGTACATCGAGTGGGGGCCTGGCAAGGCGCCTGGTTCCGGCTGGGGCCTGACCCTCCTGGGTGTTGTCATCGCCTACGCGGGCCTGCTCGGGGCGGCCACGGTCGTC
>DASTIG010000049.1:0-6066 GCA_035717785.1 Candidatus Limnocylindrales bacterium | reverse complement strand
GGCCTTGCCGAGGCCCGCGCCGACGTGACCGGCGCCGTCACCGACGACGACGACCGCGCTGAAGCTGAAGCGGCGGCCGCCCTTGACGACCTTGGCCACTCGGTTGATCTGGACGACGCGCTCCTCGAGCGCGAGCTTGTTCGGGTCGATACGTGCCATGGTTCCTCCGGATCAGAAGTCGAGACCGGCCTCGCGGGCGGCATCGGCGAGCGACTTGATGCGCCCGTGGTACCGGAACCCGGCTCGATCGAAGACCACGCGCTCGACGCCAGCCGCCTTCGCCCGTTCGGCGACCAGGCGGCCGACGGTGGCGGCCTCTTCCGCCTTGCTGGACTTGGAGCCGCGAAGCTCCTTCTCCAGCGTCGAGGCGGCGACGAGCGTCTTGCCGGACGCGTCGTCGATGACCTGCGCGTAGATATGGTTGAGGCTGCGGAAGACAGCCAGACGCGGCCGCTCGGCCGATCCCGCCATCGCGAGGCGGATCCGGTCGTGGCGCTTGCGTCGGGCGGCGCCTCGGCTGGCGAGCTGCGTCATAGTCGTCGATCCTTCGTGTGGTTCGGGTTTACTTCTTGGCGCCGATCTTGCCGGCCTTGCCCGCCTTGCGGCGGACCTGCTCCCCGGCGTACCGCACGCCCTTGCCCTTGTACGGCTCCGGCTTGCGCGTCGCGCGCACCTGTGCGGCGACCTGGCCGACCAGCTCCTTGTCGATGCCGATGACTGCAAGGCGGGTCGGGTTTTCGAGCTCGAAGCTGATGCCTTCGGGCGGGTCGATCTCGATCGGGTGGCTGTAGCCCAGGTTCAGCGTGAGCTTCCTGCCGCTCAGTGCGGCGCGGTAGCCCACGCCTGTGATCTCGAGCCCCTTGCGGTAGCCGTCGGTCACACCGACAACCATGTTGTTCACCAGGGTCCGCGTCAGGCCATGGAGCTGCTTGTGGGTCTTCTGCTCTGTCGGCCGGGTCACGACGATCGAGCCGTCCTCCTGCTTCACCGACATGTCCGGGTGCAGGGACCTGCTGAGGGTGCCCTTGGGCCCCTTGATCGTGACCTCTCGCCCGGCGATCGTCACGTCGACGCCAGACGGGACGGTGATCGGCAGTCGTCCGATACGTGACATCGTTCCCGCCTACCAGACGTATGCCAGGACTTCGCCGCCCAGCTGCGCCTGACGCGCCTGCTGGCCGGTCATGATGCCCTGGCTCGTGCTGACGATGACGATGCCCAGGCCGCCGAGCACCCGAGGGATGTCCGTCTTGCGTGCATAGACACGCAGGCCGGGCTTGCTGATGCGCTTGAGGCCTGAAACGACCGGGGCCTTCCCGTCGACGTACTTGAGGGTCAGGCGCAGGAGCGCCGTCGGGCCATCCTGCTCTTCGCTGACGTCGGCGATGAAGCCCTCGTCCTTGAGGATGCGGGCGATCTCGCGCTTCGTGCGCGACGCAGGCAGGACCACATCGGTGTGGCGCGCCCGCGACGCGTTTCGAACGCGCGTGAGCATGTCCGCGATCGGGTCGGAGATGTTCATCGGTGTTCCTACCAGCTCGACTTCGTGACGCCGGGCAACTCGCCCAGGAGCGCGCGCTCCCGGAAGCAGATACGGCACAGCGCGAACCGTCGCATGAAGGCGCGCGGTCGCCCGCACACCGTGCAGCGGTGGTACGCCTGCACCTTGTGCTTGGGCTTGCGTGCTGCCTTGGCGATCATCGACTTCTTAGCCATGTTTCTCCCTCCCCGCGCCTACGAGGCGAAGGGCATGCCGAGGAGCTCGAGGAGCTTCTTCGATTCCTCGTCGGTCTTCGCCGTCGTCACGATGCTGATCTCCAGCCCGCGGAGACGGTCCACCTTGTCGTAGTCGATCTCGGGGAACGCGAGCTGCTCGCGCATCCCGAGCGAATAGTTGCCCCGCCCATCGAACGACTTCCCGGGCACGCCCCGGAAGTCGCGGATGCGCGGCAGGGCCAATGTCGTCAACCGGTCCAGGAAGTCCCACATCCGCTCGCCGCGGAGGGTCACCTTGGCACCGATCGAGTTGCCGGTCCGCAGACGGAACTGGGCGATCGAGCGCTTGGCCTTCGTCACGATCGGCCTCTGGCCGGTGATCGTGCTCAGGTCGCCGAGCGCGGCGTCGAGCGCCTTGGCGTTGGTGAGCGCCTCGCCGAGACCGATGTTGACCACGATCTTGGACACGCGCGGCACCTGGTTGGGGTTGTGGTACTCGAACTGCTTCTGGAGCGCCGGCACGACCTCGGCCGCATAGCGCTCGCGGAGGCGGCTGGTCATGCCTTCACCTCCAGCTGTTCGCCGCAGTTCTTGCAGACCCGGACCCGTCGACCGTTGTCGAGTGTCCGGTGGCTGATGCGGGTCGGCTTGCCACAGCTGCCGCACACGACCATGACCTTGCCGATCGGCAGCGGCTGGGCGATCTCGAGGATGCCGCCCTGCTGGATCTTGGGCATACGATCGGTCGAGCTCGACGTCTGGCGCGCCTTCGTGTGGCGCTTGGCGATGTTCACGCCCTCTACGACGACGCTCACGCCACCTGCGGCCGAGCCGCGCCGGAAGACGCTCCGCCCACCGCCCGGCGCCGCCTGGCGGCGGATCACGCGCTCGACCGTGCCGCGCTTGCCGGCATCCCTGCCGGACAGGACCACGACGGTGTCGCCTTTGCGGATCTCAGGCACCTTGGGTGCCTTGGGGACGACTGTCCGGACGGCCATCACAGCACCTCCGGGGCGAGGGACACGATCTTCATGTAGTTTCTGTCGCGCAGCTCACGGGCGACCGGTCCGAAGATGCGCGTGCCGCGCGGGTTGCCCTGGTTGTTGATGAGGACGGCGGCGTTCTCGTCGAAGCGGATGTAGCTCCCGTCGGCGCGACCGTATTCCTTGTTGGTGCGGACGATCACCGCACGCACGACGTCACCCTTCTTGACGGCGGCGTTGGGGATCGCCTGCTTGACGCTGGCGACGATCACGTCGCCGACGCCCGCCGTCGTCTTGAGGGAGCGACCCATCACCCGGATGCACTGGATGCTCCGGGCGCCGGTGTTGTCGGCCACCTTGAGTCGCGTCTGGGGCTGGATCACGAGACGGCCTCCGGGGCCTCGCCCTCGGCGTCGGCCGTCGCCGTGTCGGCGGTCGCGTCGTCAGTGGCCGTAGCGTCCGCGGCGGCACCACTCTGGGACTCCGCCTCGGCGGTCCCCGAGTCGGTGTCGGCGTCGGCATCGGCCGCACGCGTCCGGCCCGGATGGGCGGCGGCGTGGATGGCCTCGGTCACCGCGTCTTCTTCGCCCACGACGGCCTCGCCCGGCAAGCCGTGCTCGCCGGCGCGCTGGACGACGCTGATCAGCCGCCAGCGCTTCGTCGCCGACATCGGCCGCGCCTCCTCGATGAGGACGGTGTCGCCGATACGGGCTTCGTTCTCCTCATCGTGGGCCTTGAACCGGGTCGTCAGGCGGATGACCCGCTTGTACAGCCGATGGCGTGCCAGTCGCTCGACAGACACGACGATCGTCTTGTCCATGCGGTCGCTGACGACGCGGCCGACCTTCGTCTTGCGCTTTACCTGCACCTTGGTGGTCGCTCCTGTCATCGCGTGATATCCCTATGCCGTCTTGCCGAGCTTGCGCTCGCGCTGGACGGTCAGGATCCGCGCGATCGTCCTCCGCGTCAGCGGGATCGTGCTGTAGTCCTTGAGTTGTCGGGTCGAGAGCGCGAAGCGCGCTCCCCACAGGTCCTGCTTCGCTTCGCGCAGGGCATCGTCGAGCTCGGTGTCGGAGAGCGAGCGGATCTTCTTCAGGTCCACCGTCACGCCTCCTTCGCGCCTTCCCGGGCGACCAGACGGGTCGCGACGGGGAGCTTGTGGCCGGCCAGGCGCATCGCCTCGACCGCCGATTCGTGATCGACACCGGCCATCTCGAACAGGATCCGGCCCGGCTTGACGACCGCGACCCAATGGTCGGGTGCGCCCTTACCGGAACCCATCCGCGTCTCCGCGGGCTTCTTGGTCGCCGGCTTGTCGGGGAAGACGCGGATCCAGATCTTGCCGCCGCGCTTGACCGAGCGGGTCATGGCACGCCGGGCCGCCTCGATCTGGCGACTCGTGATCCAGGCCGGCTCCATCGTGGCCAGGCCGTATTCACCGAAGGCGACCGTGAAGCCGCCCTTGGCGAGGCCGGACATCCGGCCGCGCATGACCTTGCGATGCTTGACGCGTCGCGGCATCAACATCGTCAGCTCCCCTGCCCGGCGGGTGCCTGGGCGCCGGCGAGCTCGGGCCGGCGGACCGGCTCGGGCGCGATGTCACCCCGATAGATCCAGACCTTGACGCCGATGCGGCCGTACGTCGTGTGGGCGTGAACCTGGCCGTAGCTGATGTCCGCTCGGAGCGTCCCGAGCGGGATGCGGCCTTCCTTGTCCCACTCGCGGCGTCCCATCTCGGAGCCACCGAGCCTGCCGGCGACGGCGATCTTGACGCCCTTCGCGCCGGCCTTCATCGAGCGCTGGATGGCCTGCTTCATCGCCTTCTTGAAGGCGATCCGGCGGGTCAGCTGGCCGGCGATGTTCATCGCGACGAGGTGCGCGTCGAGCTCGGGCTGGCGGATCTCCTTGATCTCGAGCTTGACCTTGCGGTTGCTGAGCCCGCCGATCTGCTGGCGCAGGATCTCGACGTTCGCGCCGCCCTTGCCGATGACGATGCCCGGCTTGGCCGTATGGATCGTCACGGTGACGTGGTTGATGCCACGCTCGATCTCGACGCCGCTCACGCTGGCATTCGCGAGACGCTTCTCGATGAGCGTGCGGATCGCGATGTCCTCCTTGAGCGAGGCTGTGTATTCCTTATCCGCGTACCACTTCGCGGTCCAGGTGCGCGAGACACCCAGGCGGAAGCCGTACGGATGGACCTTGTGTCCCATGTCAGGCCTCCTGGTCCGCGACGACGATGGTGATGTGGGTCATGGGCTTGTGGATGGGGAACGCCCGACCCTGTGCCCGCGGTTGGAACCGCTTGATGGTCGGGCCCTCGTCGGCGATCGCATCCACGATCACGAGGTCCTCCGCCGACAGGTTGTGGTTGTTCTCGGCATTGGCAGTCGCACTCTTCAGCACGCGTGCCACGTCGGCGGCGGCCTTCTGCGGCATGAACCGCAGCAAGGCGGTCGCCTCCTCGACGCGCTTGCCCTTGATGGCACTCGTGACGAGGCGGGTCTTGCGCGTCGAAGCGCGCTGGTACTTGGCGGTCGCGGACACACGCATCCGGTGGCCTACTTCAACGCCGTCGACCGCTCGGTGTGCCTGCCGTGCCCGCGGTAGTTGCGGGTCGGGCTGAACTCACCGAGCCGGTGGCCGACCATGTTCTCGGTCACGTAGACCGGGATGTGCTTCTTGCCGTTGTAGACGGCGATCGTGTGGCCGATGAACGAGGGGAAGATCACCGACGCACGGGACCAGGTCTTGACGACCTTCTTCTCGTTGCGCCGGTTCATCTCCTCGACCCGCCCCTGGAGGCGGAGCTCGATGAACGGCCCTTTCTTGATCGAACGGGACAAGGTCTCCTCCTCCCTTACTTGCGGTGGCGTGAGCGGACGATCAGCCGTCCGGTTGTCTTGGCTCGGCGGGTGCGGTAGCCCATCGCAGGCTTGCCCCAGGGCGTCTTGGGCGGCATCCCCGTCGGGGACTTGCCCTCGCCACCGCCGTGCGGATGGTCGCGCGGGTTCATGACGACGCCGCGGACCTCCGGCCGCTGGCCCATGTGGCGGGCGCGACCGGCCTTGCCGAGGTTCTGGTTCTCGTGGTCGAGGTTGCTGACCTGGCCGACGGTCGCCATGCAGCGGAGCGGGACGCGGCGCATCTCGCCCGAGGGCATGCGGATCGTGGCGTAGTCACCCTCCTTGGCCAGGAGCTGGGCCGACGTGCCGGCGGACCGGACGATCTGGCCACCCTTGCCGGGCACGAGCTCGATGTTGTGGATGGTGGTGCCGAGCGGAATGTTCGCGATCGGCAGCGCGTTGCCCACGCGCGCCTCGGCGTCCGGGCCGGCGACGACGACGTCGCCGACGCGCAGGCCGTG
>DASTIG010000048.1:0-2496 GCA_035717785.1 Candidatus Limnocylindrales bacterium | reverse complement strand
GTGATTGATCGTGAAATTGCCGAGCGGATGCGCGCTGGCCGACGGAGGCAGGGCCGTCCCAACGCCGATCGCGACGGCGACGGCGAGCAAGCGAAGCGCGGGAGATCGACGCGGGCGTCCCATGCGGGGAGTGTACGCGCGACCGTCCGCAACGGATGAGCAGCGGGGATCCCGGCGTCGCTCCGGGTCCGATCCGAGGCCAAGCGTCGGCTACACTCGCGCCGATGACACGAGCCGACGCCGAGGCCCAGCGTGGAGCGTTCATCACGATCGATGGCCCTGACGGCGGCGGCAAGACCACGCAGGCCGAGCGCCTCGCCGCCCATCTGGCCGAGCGGGGGGTGCGCGCGAACGTCACTCGCGAGCCCGGCGGAACGTGGCTCGGGGAACGGATCCGCGAGCTGCTGCTCGAGCGGACCGGCTCGACCGCCCCGACCGACCCGATGGCCGACGCACTCCTGTTCAATGCCGCCCGGCGGCAGCTCGTTCGTGAGGTCATCCGCCCCACGCTCGAATCGGGGGCGGCGGTCATCTGCGCCCGGTACACCGACTCGACGCTGGCCTACCAGGGCTACGGCGCCGGCGTCGATCTCGGGCACCTGCGGTTCCTGGCCGACGCTGCGACCGACGGGTTGCATCCGGATCTCACGATCATCCTCGACCTGCCGGTCGAGGTCGGCCTCGCCCGCAAGGCACCCGGGGACGTGACCCGCTTCGAGGCCGAATACGACCTTGCATTCCATCGGCGTGTCCGCGACGGCTTCCTGGCGATCGCCGACGCCGAACCGGACCGGGTCGCACTGATCGATGCGACCGGCCCGATCGACGACGTGAGTGCCGAGGTCGCGGACGTCGTCGTTCGGCGATCGATCCTCGATGAACCGTCTGCTCCCCGCGTGCGCAATAGCACATGAGCGAGTCGTCGGGCCCGCTTCCGCTCCGCGTGGCGACCGTCACGGACGACGCGGATCGTGCGGCACTGGAGCGGATCGCCCGCGGCGAGCTCGGGGCGCTCGACGACCTGTACGAGCGTTACAAGACCATGGCCTATTCCATCGCTTTCCGGATCACGAATGACGCGACGCTCGCCGAGGACGTCGTCCAGGACGCTTTCCTCGGTGCGTGGCGGAATGCCGCCCGCTACATCGAGGGGCGCGGCAGCGTCAAGACGTGGTTGCTGTCGATCGTCCATCACCGCGCGATCGACGCGGTCCGACGCCGCCGAGTGACGGTCGACCTGCCCGACGCGAACGATGCGCCGCCGGCGCTCCGCATGCCCGACGTCTGGGCAGAGGTCGTCGCGAGCCTCGACGCGGCTGAGGTGCGCGCCGCGCTGGCAACCCTCACCGACGTCCAGCGCGAAGCGATCGAGCTCGCCTATTTCGGCGGGCTGACCCAGGTCGAGATCGCCGATCGCACGGGCACGCCGCTCGGGACCGTCAAGAGCCGGATGCGCCTCGGCCTTCTCGCGATGCGTCGGGTGTTGTCGCCATGACCGACCCGCGTCGTCCCGCCGAGCTCAGCCACGACGAGGCCGTCGACCTGGCGGCGTCGTTCGTGCTCGGCGCGCTCGACGAGGACGAGATGGCCGCGGTCCGCGCTCACCTGGCGTCGTGCGCCGAGCCGCACGACGAGTTCGTCGAGCTCGGCGGCGTGGTGTCCGTGCTGCAGGTAAGCCTGCACCCGGTCGAGCCGCCGCCCGCCCTCAAGGATCGGATCATGGCCGCCGCTGCTGCCGACCTGGAAGCTCGTCGACGCGAAGCGACGCAGACCGAGGCGCCGGCCGCGCCGCCGATCGCGGCGCCGGATGCGCCGGCCACGACACGTCCCTCTGGACCGGTCCTCATGCCGAGATCGCCTCGCTTGTCGTGGGTGCTCGGGCTCGCCGCGGTGCTGGCGATCGTCGCGCTCGGTGGCTGGAATCTGTCGCTCCAGTCGCAGCTCGGTGAGGCGCGCGCTTATCAGCAGCAGGTCGCGGCTGTCCTCGACGCGGCGGCCGAGCCCGGCGCCCTCACCGCCGTCATGAAGAGCCCGACCGGTGCTGGTGCGACCGGACTCGCGGCGATCACGCCAGACGGCACCATGCACATCGCGATGCGCGACCTGGCCCCGACGACCGGCCCCGAGGTGTACGAGGCGTGGGCGATCCTTCCGGAATCGGCGCCGGTGCCGCTGGGAGGGTTCCAGGTCGGCTCGAACGGCGTGGGCTACCTCGAGTCCGGCGGGTTGCCGACCCAGAGCGGGGTCGTGCTGGCGCTGACGCGCGAGCCGGGCCCGGGTGCGACTGCGCCATCGAGCGACCCCGTTTCTGTCGGGACCGCGACCTCGTCGGGATAGGCGCGTCCGTTCGACGCGGAGCTACGTCGGGGCGTTCGCCCCTGCGACGGATCCGCTACCCGCGTCCCTGGCCCGTGTCAGCGCCTCGGTCGCGGCGGCGATCAGGGACTCCGCGTCACCTGCGTCCGCTGGGAACCGTGCCACGCCCGCCGACACGCT
>DASTIG010000047.1:0-2720 GCA_035717785.1 Candidatus Limnocylindrales bacterium | reverse complement strand
GCCGTGTTCCGGATCGCCAGCGATGGTGGCTCAAGTGGCTGCAACCAGTACACCGGAACCTACGGCACCAACGGCAACGTCGTGCGGATCGGCCGACTGGCCACCACACGCATGGCGTGCGCGGACGAGATCATGAACCAGGAGGCCGCCTTCCTCGCAGCGATGGAGGGGGCGGCGCTGATCGACCGGCGCGGGCCGTCCCTCCTGCTCACCGACCTTAGCGGGGCCACGCTCGTTGCCCTGGTCCGACCATCGACGGAATCGGACGTACCGTCGCCGGCACCGTCACCGGTGGCGACCGAGACGACGAGGCCGACCCCGGCTCCGACCCCGACGCCGAGTCGTGCTCCAAGTCCGACCCCCGCGCCAGCCGTCTCACCGCCTCCCTCGATCCCGCCGACCGCCACCTGCGACCTCGTCGGCTCGGATGGCCAAGCGCTTGCGTCGATCGTCTACCCGGCCGCCTGGTCTACGCTGGACGAACCGCCCGAGCTCGCGTGTCGCTACTTCGATCCGGAGTCGATCATCGTGCCCGCCGACCCGACCACCCTCGAAACGGCCGTGATGGTCGTCACCTCCGATACGCCATTCGCGGACGCGGTCGATATGGCCACGGATCCCGCGTCCTGGGATGTCACCGCGCTGAGGGATGTGACCGTCGGGACCGTGCCGGCTACGCTCGTCGAGGCCGTCGCGATCGCTGACTCTGCGGGCGTCGCCATCGGCACGTCCAGCTACGCGTACATCGTCGACTACGGCGACGCCGGGACCCTCACGATCCGCACGACCGGCACGGCAGGCGACGCGGACTACGTCGCGAGCACCGCGGCGGCGACGCTGATGGCGGCGCTGTCGACGTTTACACCACCGGGCTGACGTCCGCGCGCGCCTCGTTTAGGGCCCTGCCGCCCCGGATGGGCCTGATCCCTTCTCGGCAGGGGGCCTCGGCTCGGGAGACACGGCCGCGTTGGCCGCGATGGCAGCCGATCCGGCACGTGCGGCGCTGGCCGGGGTGAAGCCCGCCTGCGTCAGATGGTCGACAACGAACGACTCGACGAGATCCTCGCTCGGCAGTTCGGTCATCGATCGTTCCTCCACGACGCCACCCGTCGCAATCGCAACATCATCGCGATCGTCGGAGCACCCGTCACTGCGTCACGATCCCAGGGATTCCTTGGCCAGGGCGGCTTCCCGGTCGATCGCTGCCGCGAGCTGCTTGTCGACTGCCTTGGTGACGATGGCGTCGGCTTCCGCAAGCGCCTTCTGGATCTCGACGACGGCCGTGTCCTCGACGAGCGCGATCACCCCTGACGAGCCGGGTGTCAGGACACCCTCGAGCTCCTTCGACAGGTCCGATCTGCTTGACAGGTTCCCGACCTTCCCGATGGCCGCCCCGAGCGCCCCGCCGGCGACCGCTCCCGCGAGGATCGAGGGTGGGAAGACGAGACCCAAAGCCACGCCACCGACGAGGCCCCACCTGAGACCGGTCCTCGTGCTGTGCTCGGTGACCTTGCCGAGGTGGACCTTGCCGTCCGCATCGCGGCTGGCGACGACGACGCCGTCGATCCGCAGGCTGCTCCGACGCTCCAGCTCGGTGAGCATCCGGTAGGCGTCCTCGGCCTTGTCCGTGGTCGGGAATCGCGCGACGATCAAAGAGTACGCCCCATCGGTGATGAGGCCGACGACAGTCTCCGACCGGGGAGTCGCTTCGTGGGGTGTCTTCTGGTCGGTCATCTAACCACTCCTTCGCTGGGGTTCGGGTGCTTTTCGTCCGTCACCCGGCACCGGTGACGTGTCGATGGTCTCAGACGCTGTCGGACGAGTCCACGTCGCCGATCGCCGTCGGCCGCGCGGGGATAGCCTCGATGATGGACCCGGTCCTCTTCGCTCTCGGCCTGATCTCGTCGGGTGAGTCGCTGGGATGTCTTCGAAACGATCGTCGTGCGATGCAAACAACGGTTGGATCAGCCCTGGCGAGCCAGGCGGACGTGACCGCTTCGACCATTCGCCTCCACGTCCCAGCGCGTGCCGAAGGCCCGGAGACCAGTGATCGAGACCCGGCCGATCTCGTCGGGCAGGCTCGGGTCGAGCGTCACCTGCCCGTCCCGCGCTTCCAGGCCGAGCATCGCTCGCAGAAGCAGGAGCGGCGTCCCGGTCGCCCACGCCTGTGGGCTGCAGGCCGTCGGGTATGGGATCGGGAAGCGGGCGAGCGATCGCGGGTAGCCCGAAAATGCCTCCGGCAACCGGTAGCTTGAGAACGCTGACGCGTCCAGGAGCGCCAGCGCGATCCGGCTCGCCTCGTCGCGGAAGCCGTACCGGGTCAGGCCATGGGCGATGAGCGAATTGTCGTGCGGCCAGACCGTGCCGCGGTGGTACCCGATCGGGTTGAAGCCAGCGTCGTCGGTCGACAGCGTCCGGACGCCCCAGCCCGAGAAGAGTGGGTCGGCCATCAAATGGCGGGCCACGAACGCGGCTCGCTCGTCAGACACGATGCCGCTCCAGAGGAGGTGGCCGATGTTCGAGGTCAGTGAGTCGATGGGTCTCTTGTCCGCGTCGAGCCCGATGGCGTAGTACCCGCCTCGCGCGTCGATCCAGAAGTCGCGCTCGAAACGCTCGCGCAGGCCAGCCGCATCGCTCCGCAGGCGGGCCGCCAGCGCGGCGTCGGCGTACGGCCCGTCGGCCAGCTCGGCCATGCGGAGCTTGGCGTCGTAGACGTAGCC
>DASTIG010000046.1:0-3589 GCA_035717785.1 Candidatus Limnocylindrales bacterium | reverse complement strand
CCGTGATGCCGAAGGAGGGTCTCGGCCATGATGCTGCGCGCCGAGTTTCCGGTGCACACGAATAGCACACGGATGGGGCCCCTGGTGCGGTCGGTCACGGGTTCAAGTCCTCGACGTCGCCGGTGACGACATAGACGATGTCCTCTGCGATGTTCGTCGACCGGTCGCCGATCCGCTCGATGTAATGCGAGGCGATGATGATCCGCGTCCCGCGCTCCACGTTGGCCGGGTCCGCGCGCATCAGGTCGACGACCTCGTCGAAGGTCGCGTGGTATAGCCGATCGATGTCGTCGTCGAGGACTGCGACCTCGCGCGCGGCGACCGCATCGGCGTCGACGAGCGCGCGGAGGACGCCGTGGACGAGGACCGCTGACCGCTCCGCCATCTCCGGCAGCTTCGAGTACCCGGCCAACGGCGGCTCGGGTGCGAGCTTGCGGACCTGTTTGGCAAGGGATCCGGCATGGTCACCCATGCGTTCGAGCTCGTAGGTCACGTGGTCGAGGGTGAGCAGGTAGCGCAGGTCGCGGGCCACCGGCTGCTGCGTCGCGATCGCGACGCTGATCATGCGCGAGACCTCGCGCTGGGCATCGTTGATCCGAACGTCGCCCTTGATGACGTCCAGCGCGAGCTCCGCGTCATGGTCGACCAGCGACTGCGCGGCGCGCCGGATGGCCTCCTCGACGAGCGCCCCCATGCGCAGGACGGCGTCCTTGATCTCCTGCTCCTGGACATCGAGCGGGTCACGTCGCGCCGGCCCGTCGGTCGGCTGAGGCTGGTCCTCCTGGAGCAGTCGCTCGACCTGCTGGTCGACGGTGGGCGTTTCAGGTCGGTTTCGCGGTTCAGTCATCTCATCCAACCCTATCCGAACCGACCGGACACGTAGTCTTCGGTCAGCTGGTTCTTCGGATTCGTGAAGATTTCAACCGTCGGCGCCCGCTCGACCACGTAGCCGGCCCGATCGTCGCCCATCGTCATGAACACCGTCGTGTCCGACGCGCGCGCGGCCTGCTGCATGTTGTGGGTGACGATGACGATCGTGTACTCGCGCTTGAGCTCGGCCATCAGCTCCTCGATCTGCAGCGTCGAGCGGGGGTCGAGCGACGAGCAGGGTTCGTCCATCAGGATGACCTCCGGGTTCACGGCGATCGTCCGCGCGATGCACAGGCGCTGTTGCTGACCGCCGGACAGCGCCATGCCCGATTGCTTGAGCTTGTCCTTGACGTCATCCCACAGGGCCGCGCGGCGGAGGCTGCGCTCGACCAGTTCGTTGAGGTCGCCCTTGTAGCCATTGATCTTGGGTCCGAAGGCGACGTTCTCCCAGACCGTCTTGGGGAACGGGTTCGGCTTCTGGAAGACCATCCCGACCCGGCGACGCACGGCCACGGGATCGACGTCCTTCCCGAACAGGTCCTGCTGGTCAAGCAGGATGCGCCCCTCGGAGCGGTACGACGGGATCAGGTCGTTCATCCGGTTGATCGTGCGGAGCAGCGTTGACTTGCCGCAGCCGGACGGGCCGATCAACGCCGTGATCGCGTTCTTGGCGACCTTGATGTCGACGTTGCGAACGGCTCTGAACGAACCGTAGTAGCAGGACACGTCCTGCAGCTCGACGATGTATTCGGGCTCCGCATCGGATGCGGTCGATGCGTCGCGGGGTGTCGCTGCGATGTGGATCGTGCGCTCGGTACCGTCCGTGGACGATTCGCGCACGGGCGTCGCCGAGACCTGGGCTTGCACGGGGTTCTCCTCTACCACTGGATATGCCTCGACAGGCGTATGCGCACGATGAGCGCGAGGGCGTTGAGGACGAGCATGAGGATCAGGATGACGATGATCGCCGCGGAGGCGATCGCGGCGAAGTCGGCCTGCGGCCGGCGTGCCCAGTCGAAGATCTGGATCGGCAGGACGGTGTAGCCACCCGAGATCGGATTCGGCACGAAGGTCACGAAGGCGAAGGCCCCGATCAGGATGAGCGGCGCGGCCTCGCCGACGGCGCGCGCCATCGCGAGGATGATGCCGGTCATGATCCCCGGCGCCGCGGCAGGGAGGACAGAGCCGCGGACCATCTGCCAGCGCGTCGCCCCGAGCGCATACGCGCCCTCCCGCTGTGCCCCGGGGACGGCCTTGATCGCCTCGATGGACGCGATGATCACGACGGGCAGGATGAGCAGGGTGAGGGTCAATCCCGCTGAAAGAACGGTGGGTCCGAGGGAGAAGATGCGGACGAACACGGCGAGGCCCAGGATGCCGTAGATGATCGAGGGCACGCCGGCGAGGTTGCTGATGTTGGTCTGGAGCAGGCGGTTGACCCAGCTATCCGACGCGTATTCGGCCAGGTAGACAGCAGCGGCAATGCCGATCGGGAACGCGATCAACCCGACGATGATGCCGATCTCGAGCGAGCCGACGAGGGCCGGCAGGATGCCGGCATTGGCCGGGCGCCGCGACGGCACACCCGTGATGAACTGGGGATCGAGCCATGGCAGACCGCGTGCGAGGACGTCGTAGAGCAGCATGATGAGCGAGAGGAGGAGGATGCCGATCGCGAACAGGCACGCGCCGTAGAACAGCGTGCCGGTCAGCTTGCGGCGCATGAGGGCGGGCTCGAACCTGACCTCGGGTGCGGGGACCGCGGTGGGAGCGGTGGTGGCCATCAGTAGACCGTCCGGAACCGGCGGACGAGCCAGGTACTCAGGAGGTTGAGCCCCAACGTCATGACGAACAGCGTCGCGGCGACGGCGAACAGCGACTTGAACTGGAGCGACCCTTGGGCGGTCTCGCCGATCGCGATCTGGGCGATGAACGCCGTCATGGTCTGCACGCTCTCGGTCGGATCAAAGGTGAGTTGCGGCTTGTCACCGACCGCCAGCGAGACAGCCATCGTCTCACCGATCGCGCGGCTCGCCGCCAGGATGATCGACGCCATGATCCCCGAAAGGGCGCCGGGAAAGACGACCTTGCGGACTACCTCGAATTTCGTGGCGCCCATCGCGTAGGCGCCTTCGCGCATCCCGCGCGGGACCGCACGCATCGAATCTTCCGAGATCGAGGCGATCAATGGCGTGATCAGCAGGCCGACGACGATGCCCCCCGACAGCGCCGAGAACCCCCCGATGTTGCCCCGGCCGATGATAGGGATGAGGATCTGCGGCGCGAGGAAGTTGATCGCGAAGAACCCGAAGACGATCGTCGGGATGCCGGCGATCGTCTCCAGAAGGGGCTTGACGATGGTGCGGACGCGGGGAGACGCGTAGTCGGCAAGCAGGATCGCCGCCAGGAGACCGAGCGGGACCGCGATCAGCATGGCGATCCCGGCCACGAGGAGGGTGCCTGACACCAGTGGGAGCACGCCCCAGGCGAACGGCCGGATGCCGGCGGACCATTTGGTCCCGGTGAAGAACTCGACGGGGCTGACCTCGAGGAAGAACTCGATGGTCTGGAAGGCAAGGACGAGGACGATGCCGGCGGTCGTGACGACCCCGAGGGCCGCCGCCAGGAACAGCAGGGTCTCGATGATCCGTTCGGATATCGGCCGTTGTCGCGTCAGGGGTCTGGCGGCGGCGGTCATGTGATGCGACGCTCCTCGTCG
>DASTIG010000045.1:0-2408 GCA_035717785.1 Candidatus Limnocylindrales bacterium | reverse complement strand
CTGGAGCCCCCCAGAGCGACAACGCGGGGGCAAATTCGACGATCTTCACGCCGGACGGCACGGCGTTGATCGTGCGCTACGGCAACGACGACGCCGCAACGAGCCACATCCTGCCGATCGATGGAACACCAGGGTCGATCGTCAACGAAGGGGCTTTCGAGTTCGTCGACATGCAGCGTCTCGCACCGTAGCCACAGAGCCGCGCTCCTGACACGGCCGGCCACCCCTCGGCGTGGCCGGCCGCTACGCTTGGCCGCGGGTGTCCCTTCTGAGGAAGGTGAAGCCGCAGGTTCGCACGTGAGCGCCATACTCAGCGAGCGTGGCCACGCGAGCCACGCCGCCGCCGAGGGGCGTGATGAAGCGAGAGCTCGTGGAGCGAGCGCGGAAGGGCGATCATGACGCCTTCGCCGAGCTGGCAGGCGCCGCGATCTCCCGCCTCGACGCGACCGCATGGCTCATGCTTCGGGATACGGAACGGGCGATGGACGCCGTCCAGAACACGCTCGTCCGGGCCTGGCGTGATCTGCCCACGCTGCGCGACCCCGATCGATTCGACGCCTGGTTGCATCGACTGCTCGTGCATGCCTGCATCGACGACATCCGGCGCCTCCGCCGTCGCCTCGAAGTCGATATCAGCGAGATCACGAATCTTCCCTACACCGCCGACGCCGCGTCGGCGATCGCCGACCGCGACCAGCTCGAGCGTGGCTTCCGCCGGCTCGTGCCCGAAGAGCGCGCGGTCATCGTCTTGCATCACTACCTCGACCTGCCGTTGCCGGAGGTTGCCGCCACGCTGCGGATCCCGCTGGGAACCGCCAAGTCCCGCTTGTATCGCGGGCTCCGGGGGATGCGGGCGGCGCTCGACGCCGACGCACGACCTGGGCCACACATTCGTGAGGGGCGCCCAGCATGATCACGAACGACGCATTCGAGCGGACGGTCTCCGACTGGCTCCATGCCGATGCGGAGCACCGGATCCCGGATCACCTCGACGCAGTCCTACGACGGACGAGCGTGGAGAGACAGCGGCCGGCATGGTCGAGCCTCGAAAGGTGGCTCTCCATGGACACGACCTTCACAGGGCGCCTGGCGCCTGCCATGCGGCCAGCGTGGCCGATCCTCATCGCGATCATGATCCTCATCGCCCTCGCCGCGGCGATCCTGGTCGTGGGTTCGCGCCGGCCTCTCCCGGCGCCATTCGGGCCGGCCCTGAGTGGCGTTACGGCTCGCGCCCAGTCGGGCGACATATTCCTGCACGACCCGGCGACCGGCCGTCAGACCGTCGTCGCGGGGCCCGAATGGGACAGCCTTCCGGGGTTCTCGCCGGACGGGATGAAGCTGTCGTTCCTGCGCAAGGTGCTTCCCGACTCGAAACTTGCCGCCGTCATGGTCGCGAACGTGGATGGCACCAACGTGCGACCGGTCACCGATCCCATCCTTGACATCTCCTCCGGAGACTGGTCGGGGGACGGGGCATTCATCGCACTGTCGGCGCTGGACACGACGACCGCCGCCAGCGAGGACTACCACCTTGTCGTCAGCGACGTCGCGCGGGGCACCACGACCGTGCTGGACGTCGGGATGTCGTTGTCCGATGTCAAGTGGCTGCCGCCAGACGGACGGGAGATCGTCTTCCGCGGGCAGACGGGACTGCCGTCCGCGATCTGGGCGATCCGCCCTGACGGGACCGGTCTCCGCCCGCTCACGCCTCGGGATGGCCCGCCCGATACCGGCTATCAGGAACCCGTTCTATCGCCCGATGGCCGTCTGCTCGCCTACGTCAGCTGGGACGACAACTGGGCCCTCGTCGTGCATGTCCGAGAATTGGCCTCCGACAAGGCCTGGACGATCCCGACGAGCGAGCGGCTGGCAGATCTGGGCTCCCCGATGTTCTCACCGGATGGGCGGCATCTGCTGATTCGACGGCACGTCCGAGACGCGCCCCCGCCGGTCTTCGACGGTGTCGCTCGTCTCATGCTCGTGCCAGTCGACGGTAGTGACGAAGGCCGGCCGATCGGCCCCGAGTTCCCGTTCGTGGAGACCAAGTTCCCGGACTTCGACGCGACCTTCTCGGTCGACGGTGCGACCGTGCTCATGGTCGATCGGGCGAGCAACGTTCTTTGGACGCTTCCGGTGGACGGGACGCCAGGGACCTCCGAGCCGTGGGCGAGCGATGATCTACCCGGAACGCAACGCCTCCCATGGACCGACGGCGCTCCGGCACCGTGTCCCGGTGGGGGTTGCCCGCGGTAGGCCGACGATCCACCGACGATCCTGCGGCCGGTCACCCGCCAGGGTGGCCGGCCACGTCGGGTCCGTCCGCCCGGATACAATCGGGCCATGGCCCACCGAGTCACCCTGATCCCTGGCGACGGCATCGGTCCGGAGCTGGCGGAGGCGACACGCCG
>DASTIG010000044.1:0-11222 GCA_035717785.1 Candidatus Limnocylindrales bacterium | reverse complement strand
GACGACGCCCGCGCCGCAGCGCGCGCCGGCGGACTGCGCCATTCGACCGACGCCAGGCCCGGTTGGAGACGGCGCCGGTCCGGTCGCGGCTGGACCTACCTCGACGCTGAGGGGGCTACGATCCGAGATGCGGACGCCCGCGCGCGGATCGCGGCTCTGGCCATCCCACCGGCGTGGACCGATGTCTGGATCTGTCCGTGGCCGAACGGCCATCTCCAGGCGACGGGTCGCGACGCCCGCGGTCGGAAGCAGTACCGCTATCACGCGAGGTGGCGCGACCGGCGCGGTGCCGAGAACTTCGAGCGGATGATCGCGTTCGCGGCTGCCCTGCCGCGGATCCGGCGGCGCTGCCGACAGGACCTGGCCTCGAAGCGCCTGTCGCGAGACAAGGTGCTCGCGACGGTCGTGCGGTTGCTCGAGCTGAGCTTGATCCGCGTCGGCAACGAGGAGTACGCACGCGTCAACCGATCGTTCGGCCTCACGACGATGCGGAGGCGCCACGCCCGGATCGAGGGGTCCAGCGTGCGGTTCCGCTTCCGCGGGAAGTCGGGCGCCATGCACGAGGTCGACGTGCGCCACCGTCGTCTCGCATCGATCGTCCGGCGCTGCCAGGACCTGCCCGGGCAGGACCTGTTCGCCTACGTCGACGACGACGGCGAGGTCCGCGACGTCACGTCCGACGACGTCAACGACTACCTGCGAGAGGCGTCTGGCGGCGATTTCACGGCCAAGGACTTCCGCACGTGGGCCGGGACGCTGCTGGCGTACCGCGCGCTCCGTTCCCTCCAGCCCGAGCACCACGGTCCGGCAGCCCGACGCAATGTCGTGGAGGCGATGCGGCGGACCGCCGCGAGGCTCGGCAATACCCCGGCCGTGGCCCGCGGCAGCTACGTCCACCCCGCCGTTCTCGAGGCGTATCTCGACGGGAGCCTGCCGGGCGCCCTCGTCGATGCTGCCGAGGAGCAGGAAGAGCCACCGGTCGGGTCCGACCGCGACGAGGAGCGCGCCGTGGCCCGGCTGCTCCGCCAGCGAACTCGTCAGGCGCGACGGAACCCCGGGACGTGACAGAGCCCCGGCCATCGGCCGGGGCCCTGTCGTCGCTTGAGGCGATCAGTCGTCAGACCGGATCGTTGCCATGCTCCTGGCGGAACTTGGCCTTGTCGACCTGCTCGTCGATCTCGTCCCCGGCATTGCCGAGTCCCTGTCGGACGTCGTCGCCGAGGTTCGCGGCCTTGTCGGAAAGGCTCTCCTCGCCGTCGGAGCGGCGGAGCTCTTCCTTGGTCTTGTTCTCGGCCTCTCGGTAGGCTCGCTTCGCGTCGTCCATGATGTCGGTACCTCCTGCGGCCCACGTCTGTGGGTCGTCCCCGACGCTACGGCCGAACGGGTTGCGGCCCGTCGCTCGGCATGTCGCACCCCGCTATCAGCGCTGTTGCACTGACGCCCGGGTAGGGAATCAGCTCGCCGCGATGCCCTTCCGATCGACGAACTCAGAGCCGACGAGGAGCGCCGGCACCAGGGAGGCGATCACGAGGATCCGTGGCGCGCCGCCCAGGAGCAGGCCGCCGGCGAAGCCGATCGACAGGGCGCCGACGACCTTGAGGGTCTCGTCGGAGCCCGCGCGCACCATCCGGTTCGCCTCCTGGAACGCGTCGCGCGTCGTGCCGGCAGCTTCCGGCAACCGGGCGCTCACCTCACCCGCGACCCCGGCCACGGTATCGGCCATTTGCTTTGCGGTCGCGGCCGCACGGTCGACGGCTCTGTCGTCCGCGCCCTTGTCCTTGTTCCCCGCCCCGCGGCTTGTCGTCGCCGTCATCTCAGACCTCCAGAATCTCCGACCATCCGTTTGACGATAGAAAAGGCGACGGACGGCCCGGGGAGGGGACCCGAACCGTCCGTGCGAAAGGAGGTGCGCCCCGTCACAAGCGCCCGCCTTGTGGTTGTCTTCTGTTGCGCTGACCGTACGGGAGGGCAACTCCCGGACTCGCCACGCGCGACGCGATGGACATTACAAACGCATATCAACGCTTTGCCTTCGGGCCGGTCGGTTGCCCGAGTCCACCGTCGAGGGTATGTGGCTCCCGGACCCCCAGTGGTACAGGAGCCACATTCCCAGCGTGACGCGGATGGCGTCACGGTCGCCCAACCCGTAGGCCGTCGCCCCCTTGCATGAGCCTCGCGGCTCGCCGATCTAGCCACGCGAGCCCGCTGTCGTCCCACGTTCCACCTCACCGCGCCAGGCGCCGGTCGGGGTCCCGCGCTTCTCGATGAACTCCTTGAACCGGCGAAGGTCGCCCTCGGCCTGCCGCTCGACGAAACCCAGCGCGTCACCGGCTGTCTCCACGGGTCCCTCGGGCTCGACCTCGAGCTGGAGCGTGGCGCGGGTCATGTCGTCGCCCAGTGGCTGGAACGTGATCTGACCTGCATTCTTCGCGCCGCTCGTCGACCGCCAGG
Organism: Candidatus Limnocylindrales bacterium; assembly: GCA_035717785.1. Lineage (GTDB taxonomy): Bacteria > Chloroflexota > Limnocylindria > Limnocylindrales > CSP1-4 > SPCO01. Next base: position 8,771 of record DASTIG010000044.1, on the reverse strand, counting down.
CGACCTTCTGGTCCGGCTCCTGATCGGTGATCTCCGCGGTCCACGAGCGCTTGACGCCGGCGATCTCGGCCGTCCATTCGAGCGTCTTGTCGTCGAGCTGCGTGACGCTCCTCACGCCATCCATGAAGCGCGGGAACTCCTCGAACTGGGTCCACTGGTCGTACGCCGTCCGGACGGGGACGGCGACATCGACCGATTCCACGATGGTCGACATGCGACACATGCTCCTTCCGAAAAGCGATGGAGCCCACCGGGCCGGTGGGCTCCATCGCAACTTGGGCCTCCGGGCTATGCGCCCGGTGCTGGGCTCAGACCGGGCCGCGACCCACGCGGCTCCGGCCCATCACGGCGCCCACGACCACGACCGTGATGACCGCACCGATCGTCGCGACGACGATCGACTGGATATCGAACGGTCCGTTGATCGGATCGCTGTTGAACAGGGCCCCGGCCAGGAACCCGCCGACGAGTGCGCCGACGATGCCGAGCACGATGTGCCCGATGATCCCGAGCCCCTCGTCACCCTTGACGAGGAAGCCGGCCAGGTAGCCGGCGATGGCGCCGAGGACGATCCACGCGATGATGCTCATCCAGAAGCCTCCTTCCCTTTGCGGGCATCTCACCCGCACAGCTGGGGTTCGTGTGCCCGTATCGGGTACGTGACCAAATGTCGCGGTCGCCATCGAGCCGGCGGACAACGGACGTGGGCTCGCGCGTAACAACGGCATGAAGACGGACGATCCCCGGACAGCAAGACGCCGGGTCCCAGGGAGGACCCGGCGTCGTCTTGAGGCGTGCCTCGTCAGATCACGACGGCGCGGCGGACTCGCTCGGCATCTCGCTCGGGGCTGCCGAGTCGATCGGTGCCACGGTCTCGGCACCAGGTGAACTCGAGGTCCCTGACCCGCAGGCGACGAGGGCGGCCGCCAGGGCCACCAGCATGACGATTCGCTTGAGCATATGGTCACCTCCTGGGATGACGGCGAAGCCGACGGGCATCGCCGGGCGGCCATCTGTGTGGGCCACCGCTGACCGTACGGGCCTTGGCGCATCGGTTGTGCACTCCGGTGTGGTGCGATAGGTTGCAGGAGGCTCGCAGTCCGGAACGCCCCCTCGTTGTGATACTCCCGCGATGCGCCGGCCGATGGGGAGCGATCCTCGCGCATCACGCGGCGCCGCACGATGCGAATCACCGGGGCAACCACCGACGAGCGAGGTCCCTATCGATGCTGTTCGAGTCGCGAACCAGACGGCCCGGGTCGTGGGAGGACGATCCCGCCCACGACCGGACGATGCTGGCGCTGCAATACCTGACCGCGATCGTGGCCGTCGCCGCGGCGGGTTTCCTGAGCTTCATCCACTGAGCCGCCCATCGGCCCGCCTGTTCGACGCGGACGGACGCGACCGTCGCGTCGAGCTGAGCCCCGACGTCGTCCGGTCCCTCGGGTCGAAGCGGTTGCTATGGGTCGACATCGACAGCCTCGACGAGGAGTCGGCGATCGACGAGACCGTCGAGGCGCTCGGTCTCAGCGGTATCGATGTTGACCGGCTGCGGGCGGACGCGGGCCGGGCTCGCCTCACGCGTACCGCTGACCGCCTCCACATCACGCTCGAGGCGATGGAGATCGACGACGGCGACACGCCACGTCTGGTTCGCCGCGAGATCGACCTCGTCGCGGCTCCCAACGTCGTCCTCACTGTTCATCGCGGGCCTGTTGCGGCCCTCGAACGTTTCGACGACGGCCTCGACGGCGAGACGCGACTGGGGAAGCTGAGGGCCGGCGACCTCATGTCGTCGCTCATCGACGAGGTCCTGGTCGGCTATTTCCTGTTGGCAGAGTCCATCGAGCGCCAGATCGACGAGCTCGACCAGCGCGCGCTCCACAGTCGGGACGACGACGACATCCTCTCGGCGATCGTCGCGCTGCGGCGACGGATCGGCCTGGTGCGCCGGACCCTCGCGCCGCATCGCGACGCGCTCTCGACCCTCGCCTTGCCCGAGATGGATGTCGAAGACACCGTCGGGCGGCCATGGCCCGGTCTGGTCGACCGCCTTGAGGCGGCCATGTCGTCGATCGAGAATCTGCGCGAGGGTCTGCTCGGGACCTTCGACATCCACATGGGCCGGGTCTCGCAGCGCGCCAACGACGTGATGCGCACTCTGACCTTGCTGTCCGCGGTCCTGCTGCCCTCGGTCGTCCTGGCCGGTGTCATGGGCATGAACTTCAAGGTCGGCTTCTTCGAGGACGCGACCAACTTCTGGTTCGTCGTCGGGGGCATGCTGGTCCTGGCGGTCTCGATCGTGGTCCTCGCCAAGGCTCGGCGCTGGTTCTAAGGAGGGAACGCGTCAGTCTTCGTGCATCACCCGCAGCGCGAAGGCGAATTCGGCGCCCCCGGCAGGGAGCGCTCGCGCCCAGACGCGCCCGCCCATCGCGCGCACGAGTCGAGCGCACACGAACAGGCCGATGCCCGCTCCAGCCGTGACGGTGGCAGTCGTCGGCGAGCGGTAGAAAAGGTCGAACAGGCGTTCCGCCTCGTCCGGCTCGATGCCCGGGCCATCGTCGCGGACGCAAACCGACACCTCTTCGGCATCCTTGTCCGACTCCACGACGACCTCGACCGTGGCGCCCTGCCCGCCGTACTTGGCCGCGTTTGCGAGGAGGTTTCTGATGACCTGCTCGAGATACGTCGGGTCGGCAACCACCGTCGGCAGCCCAGGCGGGATCTGGAACGTGAACGTGACACCCGGCCAGCGCTCCTCCTCCGAGGCGACGACGGCCGGCACGACCCGCTGGAGAAGGACCGGCTCCCGGCCCAGATCCCCTTCCGACTCGCCGAACCGACTCAGCGCGACGACGTCCTCCACGAGTCGTTTGAGCCGTTCGGCCTCGTCGGCGACATCGGCGAGGATCTCCCGGCGGGTCGCCTCGTCGAGGCCACTGTCCTCCCGCGACAGGACGCGAGCGCCACCGAAGATCGTCGTGACCGGTGTGCGCAGCTCGTGCGACAGGACGCCGATGAAGGTTTCCCTCACCGCCTCACGCTGGCGTTGCTCGGTGACGTCCCGCAGGACGAGGATCGTCTCCCCGCGCGTCTCGCCGTCGGTGGCGCGATCGACCGGATATGTCGCCACCTCGATCCAGCGCTCGGGCTCGGACCGCGTCCGGAAGACGACCGGCCCGGCATGCGACCCGAGTGGCGGTGCCATCCCCTCCGGGTCGTGTAGCGCGGCAAGGATCCCGGCGTAGCTGATGTCGGTGATCGACGGGAACATGGCGCGACCGGCAGGGTTGGCGAGGATCGTCCGCCCATCAACGGCGCACACGATCACCCCGTCGCCCATCGCCCGGATGACGGCGTTCAGCTCGGCGGCGCGCGCGTGTTCGGCCTCGGCCAACCGCTTCAGCCGCCCCTGGACCTCGAGACGCTCCCGGACGTCGCGCGCGATCGCCACGATCGTCGGGGACTCGCCAGGCAGCTCGACACGCTGGAGGAGCACTTCGGCCGGGATCGCCGCTGCGCCGTCACGTCGGAATCGCAACGACACCGTGCGCGCCTCGGACCGACCTTCGCGGACAGCGCGGATCACCCGGTCGACGCCCTCTGCGACCGAGTCCTCCACGAGGTCTGACAGACGGCGACCGACCAGGTCGGTCGCCGTTCGACCCAGCAGCGCGCTCGCGCCGTGGTTGATCCCCTGGACCACGTCGCTGGCCGGGTCGAGGACGAAGATCGCCTCCGCCACCGCGTCGAGGATCTGCCGAAAGCGATCTGCCGCCTGGAACGCCCGGGCGTTCTCGACTGCGGCCCCGGCGCGTGTCGCGAGATCGACGGCGAACTGTAGATGGCGTGGTCCGAACACCCGTCCGGTCTCGGCGCCCGCGAAGGCGATGGTCCCGAGGACACGGCCCGCCGCGGTCATCGGCGCGCACATCCACGACCGCAACTCGAGCGACTGGATCAGGGCGAGGTGTTCCCCGTCGCGCGCGGACGCCCGGATCATGGCCTCGTCGATCTCGGGGATGATCATGGCGTGGCCCGTTCGCGCGACGGCGTGGGCGCCGACCGGCGCGTCCGGGTCGGCGGGATACCGGCGACGGAGCTCCTCGACGAGTGCGAGCCGATCAGCGTCGCGGTGGGCGATCGCCACAGGAGCCAGCGTCCCATCCGCGTCGAACAGGTCGACCGCACACCAATCCGCGACACCGGGGACGATCAGATCGGCGATCTGGCGGAGCGTCGCGGCGCTATCGAGGGACGCGCCGAGGATGCGGCCCGCATCCGCCATGAACGCTGCCAGCGTCACATCGTCCGGGTCGCGGATGGGCGTCTCGGGCGGGCTGTCCATCGTCCACCGCCGTCCGGCATCGTCCAGCGATCCCGCGATCGGTGGTAGGGCTGTCAATGGCGCCTCGTCGATCGATGCTGGGGCCGGTGCGAAATGCGCAGGGCGACGGCGCGCAGCCGGCCACGCGCGCTCTCGCACGTGGAGTGCACTACGGCGCGGCTTGCGCCGCCGTGCCGCATCTGAGAACCGGGATTGCAACCACGTGACAACGCGGTTCGGCCGCGGGTCCCCGGCTCAGTCAACCGGTCGGTGCGGGGGTCGGCGGCGGCGGGGCGGTCGGTTTCGGTGGCTTGTCCTTCTTCTTGTTCTTGTTGTTCCCGCCGTTGCCCCCGCCTTCCTCGCGCTGCCGGTAGCACGACCCGATCAGCGGGCCGCCCCACGACCGTTCACCCCAGAAGTAGGCCGTCGCCGAATCGAGCCGTCCCACGACGCCGGGCCCACGCCGCGCGCGCCGAAGCCAGTCCTCCACGTCGGCCCGCCAGGCGGCGGGTCCCGATTCCGCCTGGAGTGGATCGACCCGCCAGCCGCCGCAGCCGATGCGGTACAGCAGGCCGTCCTTGTCGATCGCCTTTCGCGACCCCGGCTGCGTGCCGCGGATGAACCACTCGGCGGTCGTCTCGCGTGTCCATGCGCCGGGCCGCCCACCCGACCAGGCATCGATCTTGGTGTGGACGACATCCTTCGGGCGCTTGAACGCAGTGATCGGCCATTTGCGCGTGTAGTCGCGCATGAACGCGCGCCACAGCGGGGCAGCGGCCGTCAGCGAGGTCGCCGGCTTGCGCGACCGCGGATACGAGTGATCGCTGTTCCCGAGCCACACGCCGACGACGAGACCTAGCCCGTCCTTGGTCGGTGGCAGGAACCCGTACGTGCCGAGATCGCGTGCGTCATTGGTCGTTCCTGTCTTGACTGCCGTCGGGCGACGTTTCTTGCCGTTCGGCCCCGCCAGCGACAGCTTCTCCGCCCAGATGTCGTTCTGGGCCGGATCCGTATTCCCCTGGAGGATGTCGGTGACGAGATACGCGGCCGCCGGTGAGATCGCCTGGCTGCCGGCCGGCTCGGGTGCCTGCCATACGATCCGTCCGTCCGCTGTCCGGACGTCGAGGATCATGCGAGGCGGGACGTGGACGCCGCCGTTGGCGATCGTTCCGTACGCGGCGGTGAGATCGAGCGGCCGGACCTCGACAGTCCCAAGTGCGCCCGCGAGGCCGGACTGCAGGAAGGCCGTGCGACCGCCCGTGAAGCGGATGCCCATCTTCTCGGCCGTGTCGGCCACGCGTTCGTTGCCGACCCGCTGCAACGCGCGGATGGCCGGGATGTTCAGCGAGTACTGGAGTGCCCGTCGGACGAGCACCGGGCCGCGCTCGCGCTGGTCGGCGTCCCGCGGCGTCCAGTCCTGGCGGCGGTCGAACTGCGTGGTGATGTCGAGGAGGACACTGCCCGGGGTCAGCCGCTTCGCGTCGAACGCGGCCGCGTAGAGGATGGGCTTCCAGGCGGAACCCGGCTGCCGAGCGCCGTCGCCGGCCGCGTCGTATTTCGGCTCGAAGCGGCGGCTCCCCAGATCGTCGCGGGCATAGCCCGCGCTGCCGACGTAGGCAAGGACGTCGCCGGTGCGGTAGTCGAGCGCGATGAGCGCCCCGTTGTGCAGGTCCTTGCCGCGGAGCGCCCGGATCCACGCCCGCTCGCCCTTGGGGATCCTCGTGCGGTTCAGCAGGCGTTCGGCGGCGCGGCGCGACACATTCGGTGCGATCGCCGTCGCGGTAAGCCACTTCTCCGCCAGCCGCTGCGCGCGCCAGTCGAGCGTCGTCGTGACCCGGTAGCCGCCGCGCTCGAGATCGGCGTCGGGCCCGAGGATCGCCTCGAGCTGGCGACGGACCTGCCACGTGAAGTGGCCTCCCGGGATACGGACCGGGCGTTCACCGACCAGGACGATGGGCTCCTCAGTCGCGGCGCGGAGCTCGTCCGTCTCGAGCGTGGTCCATCGTCCCGTGGCGGCGATCCCCTCGAGGACCCAATCGCGCCGGACGATCGGCGCCGATCCTGCGGGCACGACGAGGCGGCCCTTGGCGTCCGGCACGGCGAAGCGGTACGGGTCGAGCGTCGTCGGGGCCTTGGGCAGGCCGGCCAGGAGCGCGGCCTGGGCGACCGTCAAACTGGACAGGTCGGAGACGCCGAAGTAGATCTCGGCGGCCGCAGCGATGCCGTACGCCCCGTGCCCGTAGAAGATCTCGTTGAGGTAGGCGGTCACGACACGCTGCTTGCCGGCCTCGCCGGGAAACTCGTCGCTCAGGCGCAGCGACTGGATGATCTCCTTGACCTTACGGACATAGCGATCCGCCCCGGCCTCGATGACGTCGTCGGGCAGCAATCGGGCGCGGACGAGCTGCTGGGTAATGGTCGATGCGCCGCGCTCGCCGGTGCCGGAGGCGTTCTCAGCGGCGGCGGAGATCAACGCCGGGACGTCGATGCCGGCGTTGTCCCAGAACGTGCGGTCCTCGGCGGCGGTCGTCGCGTCGAGCACGGTCTTGGGGATCGAATCGAATGCGAGGACGCGACGTCGCTGGTCCTCGAATCGCCCGAGCTCCACCTTGCCGGCGCGGTCGTAGACCACCGTCGCCTGGGCGAACCCCAAGGTGTCCAGCTCGCTCGGGTCCGGGAGCCCGGCTGACATGACGCCAAGGGTCGAGACCGCGATGACACCGGCTAGCCCGACAGTGCCCAGGGTTGCCAGTGCGATCGTCCCGGCGACTGGGAGTACCCACCCGCCCGGTCGGCCTGCCTGTCGCACCAGGTCGCGCCGATGGCGCGATTCGCGGCGGATCGTGACGCGTCGAGTGGTGGGCGTCATCGACGACCGCCGGGCAGCGCGAGGCGACGGACGCCGGTCATGGGTCAATGCTCGATGGCGAGGCGTGACGGACGCGAGCGGGCGGCCCTCGAGCGGATTGCAGGCCTGTGTCACGCCAGGTGGTGTGTGGCTTCGACGCACCACACGCCGGGGACCGACGCTTCCGCCGACCCCGGCTACCATCGCCCGACACCCCCCGAGGAGCAGGCGCATGCCCGACCGGAAGAGCAAGGCAGAGACCGGCACGATCGTCGTCAGTGGCACGGGCCGTGTCGCGGTCGAGCCCGATACCGCCGACCTCCGGTTGGGCGTGTCCGTCAGCCGTCCGACCGTTGCGGCGGCACGCGCGGATGCCGGGCGGGCCATGGACGAGATCCTCACCGCCGTCAACGGGGCGGGCGTCGCACGCCGCGATGTCCGGACGTCGCTGCTGTCCGTCCAACCTCGCTACGACTACCGCGACGGGCGGGCCCCGACGCTCACCGGCTATGAGCTGGCGAACGTCGTGGAGGTCACGGTCCGCGACCTGGCCAAGCTCGGTGAGGTGGTCGACAGGACCCTCGCCGCCGGTGCGACGAGCATGGACAGCCTGTCGTTCCGCGTCGCCGATCCGGCCCCGGCCGAGCGGGAGGCGCGGGTGCTGGCGATGGCCGCCGCCCGGGCCAGGGCCGACGTTCTCGCCGAGGCCGCGGGGCTCGCGAACGTGAGCGTCTCCGACATCGTCGAGGGCGTCCCGACCCGTCCGCCGATGCCGTTCGCGAAGGCGGAACGGATGGCGCTCGCGGCAGCGGACGTCGCGACGCCGGTCGAGGCGGGCTCGCTCGAGGTGACGGTCACGGTGACCGTCACGTTCCGCGCGCGCTAGCCCGCTCGGTCAGCCGCCGGCGACTCCGATGCGGAGCAGCTGCCCGCCCGCGTGGTCGGTCGCATACAGCTCACCGGCCGCATCCTCGGCGATGGCGCTGATGAGGAAATCGGTCTCCGCGACGACGGCCGGGTCCTCCGTCCGGTCGAGCGACGAATCGATCGCCCAGAAGGTCCCAGAGCAGTAGTCCGCAAAGACATACCAGCCCACGAGGCCGGGGTTCGTCGTGCCGCGATAGACGGTCCCGCCGGTCACGGAGCAGACGCCTGAGACCGAGTGGTCGTACTCCGCGACAGGCAATGTCAGCTCCGGGGTCATGCAATCGAGGCCGACGCTGCGGAAGCAGGATGAGCCCTCCATGACGTTCCAGCCGAAGTCGAGGCCGCTCTGGCCGGCGCGCGCCACGTCGATCTCCTCGCGATCCCCCTGGCCGACGTCCGCGATCCACAGGTCACCGTTCGCCCGGTCGAAGCGGATCCGCCACGGGTTGCGCAACCCCGTCAGCCAGATCTCGGGCCGCGCGCCGCTCCGGTCGACGAACGGGTTGTCTGACGGGACGACGTAGCGCGGGTCGATGTCACCCGGGACGTCGTGGTCGACATCGATCCGCAGGACCTTTGCCAACAGCGTGTCGAGGTGGCGGCCGGAGTCGAGTGGGTCTCCGGCCCCGCCGCCGTCACCGGTCCCGATGTACAGGTCGCCATCGGGGC
>DASTIG010000043.1:0-8093 GCA_035717785.1 Candidatus Limnocylindrales bacterium | reverse complement strand
CGCCGGCTCGGCTCGCGCATGGTCGGCGACGCGTACGTCGAGGGCTGGGGGCTCTACAGCGAGAAGCTCGCGGACGAGATGGGTCTGTTCCGCAACGACGGCGAGCGGTTCGGGATGCTCGACGCGGTCGCCTGGCGGGCGGCCCGCCTCGTGGTCGACACGGGATTGCACGCCCTGCGCTGGGACCGCCAGCGCTCGATCGACTTCCTGCGCAACGACGCCGGCCTGTCCGATACCGATGCGGTCATCGAGACCGACCGCTATATCTGCTGGCCGGGCCAGGCGCTCACGTACATGCTCGGCCAGCGTCAGATCCAGGCATTGCGCCGCCAGATCGCGGCCCGTGATGGATCGCGCTTCGACCTGCGCGAGTTCCACGACCAGGTTCTCGGGCACGGGTCACTGCCACTGGCGACGCTCGCCCGCGAGCTCCCGACCTGGGTCACCGCGCCGGCCTGAGGCGCGGAACGACCCATCGTGACCCCTCGTCAGAGCGTTCGGCGGGCCCGCGGCCCGGAACCTCCGGCCCGAAACTCGCCGCCCGGAACCTCGCCGCGCGACGACGCCGATTCCGTTGCGGCACGGCACCACCTCCTGCGTCGCGCGGGCGGCGGCCGTTTGCTCTCCGGTCGGAGGAGCGGCACCATGGCAGACCCCAGCAGACCGCCCCTCATCGCCCACATCGCCAGGAGGAGGCCCGCCATGCGCCCTGCCGCGACCTTCGCTCGTGTTGTCCCCGTCCGACCTCTCGTGCTCGGCGCGATCGCAGCCTTGCTCCTCGGCACGGTCCCGGCGAGCGCCGCGGATGGCGGCGTCAAGACCAGCCAGGCGGCGATGCTGACCCCGGTCGGCGCCGGCGTCACGGTCGAAGCGCTGATCACCGTCGGCGAAGCCGCCGGCGATGACGGCTACATCTTCGAGTCGATCCCGGACGGCATCTCGATCAGCACCCGCGGCAAGGGCACGGTCGAGGTGTACGTCAACCACGAGACTTCGACGGTCCCCTTCCCGTACACCCCCGCGACCCCGAACGAGGGGAACTCGCAGAACGACTTCGACAACGCCCAGCTGAGCCGTTTGATCCTCAACCAGAAGGGCGCTGGCGTACAGACCGGGAAGATGGTCATCACGTCGGCCCAGGACTTCCAGCGCTTCTGCTCGAATTACCTGGCGACTGCGGCCGAGGGCTTCAGCCGCGAGCTGCTGTTCACGAACGAGGAGAGCGTCGACTGGGTCAACCGGGCCGGCAAGGCCTGGCCGGCCACCATCGGCGCCGACGAGGCGCGCCAATCGGGCGTCGTGGTCGCGCATGACATCAAGACCGGCAAGACCAGGGCGATCTGGGGCATGGGCCGCCATAACCACGAGAACTCGGTCGCGATCCCGGGCTTCACCGACCGGGTGCTGTTGTCCGGGGACGATACCTTCACGAACAACCCGTCGCAGTCCCAGCTCTACGCGTACATCGCGCCGAATGCCGATGCCGTGTGGGACGACACCGGCGGCCTCTGGGCGTTCCGATCCACGACGACCGGGTACGCGAAGTACGAGGACTTCGCCCCGAACGACGCGACGGCGATCACCGGGCGATTCATCGAGGTGCCGCGGATCATCGCTGAGGGTCGCAACCCGGACGGCACCGAGCTGATGGCCGCCGACGTCCCGGCAGCCTACGGGGGACCGTTCCCACTGCCGCCGAATGACGGCACGTGGCAGCGCGATCCCAACGGGATCGGCATCGATGGCCCGCAATGGGTCTTGGAGAAATGGTCGCAGAATGCCGGTGTCTTCAACTTCATCCGGGTCGAGGACATCGCCTATGACAAGCGACCCGGTATGTCGAACACGGTCTACGTTGTCGACTCCGGCCGCGGGACGGCGGGCCCTTCACTGGACGGTCGCTCGACGAACGGCCGCGTCTGGAAGATGGTGCTCGACCCGTCGAACCCGAAGGTCGTGACGTCGATGACTGTCCTGATCGAGGGCGATGACAGCCCGGTCAAGACGATCGGAGAGATCCACCAGCCCGACAACATCGAGTCGACGCGGAATGCCCTCTACCTCACGGAGGATCCGGGCTCGAGCCAGCAGTTCAACTTCACGCCGGAACAGCTCGCCGACCCCAACCGCACCGAAGCACGGCTGTGGCAGTACCGCTTCGACTCCGGTACGTCGAGCGTCGCCGCCAAAGTCGACCAATCCACCGATGAGACCCCGGCCGATCAGGACCTGGCCTCGAAGGGCAACATCGGCGCTTGGGAATCGAGCGGCGTCGTCGACGCGTCGGCCGCCTTCGGTCCTGGAGCGTTCCTCGTGACGGTCCAGGCCCACTCCTTCTGGGTCGCCAAGGCGCCAGGCGACGACAACGTCGCCCCGGCCGGACCCGACTTCACCTACAAGAAAGAGGGTGGCCAGCTCCTGCTCGTTCGCATCCCGAACGGCTGAACCACGCCCCCAGCGCCGCTAAAGGCTCCGCCATCGGCGGGGCCTCGGCGCGTCAACTGCCCGCGGCAGCCGCTAAACGGTCACGAATCGAACCCGATCCCGGCGGCATCGAGCGTGCGCAGGATCAGGCCCCGGCGGCCCTCGTTCCGGTCCGCGCGATCGAGCTCGTGGCGGACCGTATCGACCGCGAATGAGCGGAGCGGTTCCGGCGGGAACGGGACGGGCGGGCTCGTCACGAGCCGTAGCCGGAGGCGATCCTCGTCGGGACGCAGGATGAAGTCGCGGACGACGCCCGCCGCCCACCGGCTCGCGCCGACGCCGAGCCCGGTGTACCCGAGTGCGTACGTCACGCGTCCGCCGAGGATCTGGCCGAACGTCACGGTGAACCGCGAGGTCGTATCGATCGCCCCGCCCCAGCGATACGGGAAGCCGAGTCCCGCAAGCTGCGGGAAAGCCCGGAAGAACTGTGCCTCGAGCTTGTCGAATGTCTGCGGGCGCCTGTCGAGCTCAGGACCGACCCGGCTGCCACGATGGTGGATCGCGTCGTAGCCACCCCACAGGATCCGATCGTCAGCGGTCAGCCTGAAGTAGTGGAACTGGTTGTTCGCGTCGGCTAGACCCTGGCGCCGCCGCCAGCCGATCGCGTCGCGCTGCTCGGGCGTCAAAGGCTCCGACACCAGGGCATAGTCGTAGACCGGGACGAACGTCGATGCCAGGCGGGGCAGCCAGCCCGAGTAGGCCGATGTGGCGACGACGACCTGGTCCGCCACGACCATGCCGGCCCCGGCCGCCCGAACCTCCACGCGCCCGGCCCGACGCTCCAGCCTCGTCACGCGCGTGCCCTCGTGGATCCGGACACCCCGTTCGCGCGCCACCCGCGCGATCCCCCGACACAGCTTCGCCGGGTCGACGAGGATGTTGCGCCCCGGTGGGCGGTAGAGACCGGCATGCCACAGCGGCGAGTGGACTTCCTCACGAGCCGCGTCCCGGTCGAGGAACTCGAGGCGCTCGCCATGCTCGGCGGCCTCGTCGACCCAGGCGCGGAACTCGTCGACCTGGTAGTGCTGGTCGGCGAGTGCCAATACCCCGGTCTCCTCGAGATCACAGTCGATGCCGTGCTCGCGCGTGAACGCGATGAGCGACCGGAGGTTGTCGATGCCTTCGCGCTCGAGGCGCTCCAGCTCATCGGGGAAGTGCTTGATGCCGTTGGCCAGGCCATGCGTGAGGCTGGCTTCGCAGAACCCGCCGTTGCGGCCGCTCGCACCGAACGCGATCGTCTCCATCTCGAGCACGACGACACGAAGGCTCGGGTCCGTGTCGGTGAGGGCGATCGCGGTCCACAGGCCGGTGAACCCGCCACCGATGATCGCCACGTCGACCTCGACGCGCTGATCCCGCGCCAGCGGCGGATCGGCGACACCGTCCGGCGCCGGGTCGCGCAGCCAGAACGACACGGGCTCGGGGATCGGGTCAGGACGCGGGTCGATCACTCGGTCATGGTGGCATGCCGCACATTTGCGGCGTGACGTGCGGTATTCGTGGCGCCCCCGTCAGCTGCCGCGCGATTCGTGGCATCCACCGCGCGACCGGACGAATGTCGCGTTGACGCCCCCTTTGACCGTGTGGCACGATGAGTGCCCGCGCGTCCCGTATCGCGCAACGCCCGTCCCACGCTTCGGGCCGTCCAACGCCGTCACCCGAGGAGCTCATGGCCACCGAGCCCGCCCCCGCCCGCGTCACCCCACGCCTTCGCCGCGACCGCCAGCTGGCGTTGTTCCGGCGCGCCTCGCAGCGGATGCCCGGCGGAGCCGACTCGAACTTCCGCGCGTGGGGCGAGAGCACGATCTACGTCGATCGTGGCAAGGGTGGCCTCGTCTGGGATGCCGATGGCAACGAGTTCGTCGACCTTCGGATGGGCTATGGGCCGGTCATCCTGGGGCACGGCGACCCGCGCGTCGACGACCACGTCAACGAGCGCATGCGCCAGGGCGTGAGCTTCAGCCTCACGAGTGAGGATGAGATCCGCACGATCGAGCTCCTGTGCGAGCTCACCGGCTGGGTCGACATGGCGCGCATGACCGTGTCCGGCACGGAAGCGACGATGCATGCCATGCGCCTCGCCCGCGCGTTCACCGGGCGCGAGCGCATCGTCAAGTTCGAGGGCCAATACCACGGCGTTCATGACTACGCGCTGATCAGCGTCGGGCCCGACGACATGTCCGAGCTCGGCGACGCGGACGCTCCGGTCGCCCTGGCATGGGGTCGCGGGATCCCCGCCGCTGTCGCCGACACGATGATCCCCGCTCGCTACAACCGGATCGACCGGCTGCGCACCCTCTTCGAGCAGCGCGGCGAGGAGATCGCCGCGATCATCGTCGAGCCGGTCCTCGGCAACGCTCAGGGGATCATGCCCGAGCCTGGTTTCCACAAGGAGATGCGCGCGCTCACGGAAGAGTTCGGGATCCTGCTGATCTTCGACGAGGTCAAGACCGGCTTCCGCTTCGCGCGCGGCGGCGCCGCCGAGTTCTTCGGCGTCACGCCCGACCTCGCGACGTACGCCAAGGCGATGGGCAACGGCTACCCGGCCGCGGCGTTCGGCGGCCGGCGCGAGATCATGGAGCTGCTCCCCGACAAGGTGAGTCACGGCGGGACGTACGCCGGGAACCGGGTCGCCGCCGCGGCCGCTGTCGCGACGCTGCAGATCCTGCGGGACACCAACGCGCTCGAGACTATCCACGCGACCGGTCGGACGATCCAGGACGGCCTGAGGGAGATCCTGGACCCGGTCGGGATCCCGTATCACTTCACGGGCCATCCGGCGATGTTCGGGATCATGTTCCGCGAGGAGCTCGCGACGGAGTACCGGGACTGGGCCACCAGCGATCACGAACTGTACGACGCGATCGCGATCGGCATGCACGCGCGCGGCGCGATGCCCGAGCCGGACTCGCGCGAGCCGTGGTTCATGTGCGAGGCCCACGCCGATGCCGACATCATCGATCGGGTGCTGACCGCGTTCCAGGAGTCGCTGGACGCGGCGCTCGACGAGCGCGCCCATGGCGGACCTGCCCCGACGCCGCACGGTGGCATGGCCTCCCCGGCAGCCGGCTGAGCGCGGACGGCCGATGGTCCTCGACGGCAACGCGGTCCGCTCGGTCGACCGGGCTGCGGCGCTCCTGCTGGCCCTTGGCGAGTCCCAGGGCGAGGCCGGCGTGACCGAGCTGGCCCGGCGGCTGGGCCTCCACAAGTCGACGGCGTCGCGGCTGCTGGCGACCCTCCAGAGGCGAGGCCTGGTCGAGCAGGACGATGAGACCGGCAAGTACCGGCTCGGGCTGGTGGTCATCCGGCTGGCCGAGCGCGCCGAGCGCACGCTCGACCTCCGTGGCATCTCCATGCCGGAGCTGGAGCGACTCGCGCGGCTCACGCATGAGACGACCGGTGTCGGCATCCTCGACGGGGAGTCGCTGCTGACCGTCGCGCAGGTCGATGGTCCGAACCTCATCGCCGTCGGTGACTGGACCGGGCGATCGACGCCGCTGCATTGCGTCGCCTCGGGCAAGGTGCTGATGTCCTCCCTGGCCGAGCGCGAGGTGTTGCGCATCGTCCGGCGCGGTCTCATCCAGTACACCGAACGGACGATCGTCGAGCTCGAGCCCCTGCTCGAGGAGCTCGCGCGGATCCGGCGGCGCGGTTACGCGACTGCGATCGGCGAGTACGAGCTCGGCCTGAACGCCGTGAGCGCCCCGATCCACGATGCGCGCGGCAATGTCATCGCCGCGGTCGACATCTGGGGCCCGGCGTTCCGGCTGACGCCGCGGCGCATCCCCGAACTCGCTGCCCAGGCCCGCGAGGCCGCGGCGGCCATCTCGGTCCGCCTCGGCGGCACTGTCCCCGAGCGCCAGACCACGCCCCCGGTCCACGCGACGGCCTGAGCCGGCCCGGTCGATCCGAGCGTCCTGATTGCCTCCGGCCTGGGCACCGACGACGCCGACGCCGCGTCCGGCAGCCAGCCTGCGCCGCGGGGCTGACAGGTTAGGATGACACTCCCAGCTGACTCCGGAGGTGTGTGTCCGTGAGCCTCGACCCGTCCCCCACGCCGACCGCTGAGATCGAGAACCTCCTTGCCGAGGACCGGACGTTCCCGCCCGATCCGGCGTTCACGGCGCAGGCCAACGCGAAGGCGGCGCTCTACGAGGAGGCCGAGGCCGACCCGGAAGCCTTCTGGGCACGACTCGCTCGCGAGCGGATCGACTGGGTCGAGGACTTCCACACGACCCTCGAGTGGGACCTGCCGTTCGCAAAGTGGTTCGTCGGCGGCAAGCTGAACCTGGCGTACAACTGCATCGACCGCCACGTCGAGCGCGGTCTCGGGGACAAGGTCGCGTATCACTGGATCGGCGAGCCCGGCGACACCCGGACGATCACCTTTGCGGACCTACAGCGCGAGGTGAGCAAGGCCGCCAATGCGCTGCTCGAGCTCGGCATCACGACCGGCGACCGCGTGGCGATCTATATGCCGATGATCCCCGAGCTGCCGATCGCGATGCTGGCCTGTGCCCGGATCGGCGCGCCGCACACGGTCGTCTTCGGCGGGTTCTCGGCGGAGGCGTTGAGCGGCCGTATCAACGACGCGCAGGCAAAGCTCGTCATCACCGCCGACGGCGGCTGGCGCCGCGGCAAGGCCGCGCCGCTGAAGCCGGCGGTCGACGACGCGCTGACCATGACTCCGACGATCGAGCACACCATCGTCGTTCGCAGAATCGGCGATCAGGTGGACGGCGGAACGGCGATGCAGGACGGCCGCGACGTCTGGTGGCACGACATCGTCGACCGCCAGTCGCAGACGAACGAGCCGGTACCGCTCGACAGCGAGCACATGCTGTACCTCCTGTACACCTCGGGCACCACCGCCAAGCCCAAGGGCATCATCCATACGAGCGCCGGCTATCTCCTCGGCGCGAGCTTCACCCACGAGATGGTCTTCGACGTGAAGCCCGACGACGTGTACTGGTGTGCGGCGGACGTGGGCTGGGTGACCGGCCACAGCTACATCGTCTACGGCCCGCTCGCGAACGCCACGACCAGCGTGCTCTACGAGGGCACCCCCGACACCCCCGACTGGGGCCGCTGGTGGAAGATCATCGAGGACTACAAGGTCAACATCCTGTATTGCGCGCCGACAGCGATCCGGGCGCACATGAAGCAGGGCGCCGAGTGGGCCCACGAGCACGACCTCTCGAGCCTGCGAGTCCTGGGCTCGGTGGGCGAGCCGATCAACCCGGTCGCCTGGCTCTGGTACGACAAGCACATCGGCCGGGGTCGCACCCCGATCGTCGATACGTGGTGGCAGACCGAGACCGGCATGATCATGATCACGCCGCTCCCCGGGGTGACCGTCACGAAACCGGGCAGCGCCACCTTCCCGTTCCCGGGCATCGAGGTCGACGTGATCGACCGCGCTGGCAACTCCGTGCCATTGGGCGGTGGTGGGCTGCTCGTCCTGAAACGCCCGTGGCCGGCGATGCTACGCGGGATCTACGGCGACCCGGAGCGCTACAAGGAGACCTACTGGAGCCGATTCCCCGGCATGTACTTCGCCGGCGACGGGGCGAAACG
Organism: Candidatus Limnocylindrales bacterium; assembly: GCA_035717785.1. GTDB lineage: Bacteria > Chloroflexota > Limnocylindria > Limnocylindrales > CSP1-4 > SPCO01. Next base: position 32 of record DASTIG010000043.1, on the reverse strand, counting down.
CGACAAGGACGGCTATCTGTGGCTGCTCGGTC
>DASTIG010000042.1:0-33404 GCA_035717785.1 Candidatus Limnocylindrales bacterium | reverse complement strand
CCTGAGCCGACCGCTCAGACGTGCTGGTCGACGAGGATCGGATTGCCGTCTGGGTCGACGACGATGAAGCTGCCCGGGCCGGACCCGGACTCGTCGACCTCGTTGACGAACTCGATGCCCTGCTCCTTCAGTCGTCGCTGGAGCTCGCGGATGTCGGTGAATGACTCGACGGCCGTGGCGTCGCTGTCCCACCCGGGATTGAACGTCAGCGTGTTCCTCTCGAACATCCCTTGGAACAGCCCGATCACGTGGTCGGCGTTCTTGAGGATCAGCCAGCCTTCCGCAGCGTCGCCCATCACTGACAGGAAACCGAGCTTCTCGTAGAACCGCCTGGATGCCTCCAGATCCTTCACGGAGAGGCTCACCGAGAACGCGCCAAGGTCCATGTCCCTCAGTGTACCGAAGCGTCGATCGCGTACGTTCCGCCGCCCGATGCTGGACATTTCGCCCAGCGTGATAGCGCTAGACCGTGCGTGGGTCATTGCCCTGCGCTTTCAAGCCATCCTTCGCGGATGGCGCGAGTCGCGAGCTCCGTGCGGGACGCGACCTGGAGGCGTTCGAAGATCCGCGTCAGGTGGCTTTCCACCGTCTTGACGCTGATGCCGAGTCGAACAGCGATCTCGTCGTTCGAATGACCGTCGACGACCAGCGCCACGACCTCAAGCTCGCGGTGGCTAAGGGGCCGATGGCCGGCGGGTGATGGTCGAACCGTATAGACGAACCCACCCGCGGCGACCTGTCGTATCGCATCGACGACCTTGGCGAACGGGTCGGTCTTGAGGACATAGCCGGAAGCCCCCAACCGAAGGGCAGCGTTGACGAATTGCGGGTAGTCGAACGAGGTGAGGATCACGATCGCCGGGCCGCCGGCTTCGGAGATGCCGCGCAACAGCTCGAGGCCGTTCTCCTGGCCGAGCCGGATATCGACGACGAGTACATCCGGACCCTGTTCCAGCAAGGCGGCGGCGGTCTCAAGTGAGGCGGCGACGCCGAGGACGTCGATGTCGGGTTCTCGTTCCAAGAGCGCTGCCGTCCCGTCGCGCACCACCGCGTGGTCATCGACGACACCAACCCGGATGTGGGCTGACCCTGGCGCGATCACGGAGACGACCAGCTCAGACCGATGCTGGTGCCACCGTTCGGCGGTCGACGGACATCGATCCGGCCGCCGATCTGCTCGGCCCGCTGGCGCATGTTGAGGAGCCCGAAATGGCCGGAGCGCGCTGCCTCAGACGCCGCGTCCGCGGCGATCCCCAGACCATGATCGGTGATCGACAACGACGCCCGGTCCGCAGTGGCGGTGTAGCGCACCACGATCGGCGGGGCACCGTGAGCGACCGCATTCGACAGCGCTTCTTGCGCGACCCTGAAGACCGCGAGCTCGACCTCCGCCGGCGGACGGACCCCGTCGTCACGCACCAGCCGAATCTGTCCGCCCGATGTCTCACCCACGCGATCGACCAGCCATTCGAGAGCGGCACCCGCCCCGAGCTCATCGAGGATCGGGAGCCTGAGATCGCCGCAGACCTCGCGCATCCGTTCAGCGACCGACCGTGCCAGCTCCGCCGATCTCTCGTCCCCGGTGTCGTCGAGTTGCCGGACGAGGACGGTCATCTCCTGAAGAGCGTCATCGTGAAGATCGGCCGCGAGACGAGCTCGCTCCCGCTCGGCGGCTGCGACGACCGCATCTCGCTGGACCCTCATGGTGTCCGCTCGAGCGTTGGTCTGGAGCAGGAAGGCCACCACCAGGAGCCAGAGCAGCGGGATCGTGAGTCCGATACCCATGTAGCCGAGTCCGTGCGTCGTCGCGATCAAAGCGGGGGTGATCGCCGCGAGGAGCATGGTCATCCGGGCACCTGGACGCGCACCCCCAGCGATCAGCAAAGTTGCCGCGGGGACGAGACTGACCGCCGGCAACAAGGTCAGTGCCGGGGCAAGGTCCGCTGGAAGACCCGGCAGCAAGAGCCCCCGCGCGCCGGGTACGTACGTCGATGCGGGGGGAAGAGCCGCCACCGCAAGAGCGAGGTACCCGAAGGCTGCCGAGATCGCGACGGCGGCAGCCCACGATCGAGGGATTCGGCGAGGGATCCGTTCCAGGAAACCGTCGGCGAATACCAACAACGCGAGGGTCGATAACACAAGCCCGACGACGATCAAGGGCCATGTCAGAAACGGCCACGCGGGGCTCAGGATGAGGGACGTGACAGATGCGACAGCTAGCGGGATCGCGAACGGGCGAAGCGCCTCGCCGGCCTGCCCGCGCTTGACCCAGATGATCATCCCTACCAGCAGGCCGACGCCGATGAAAAACACCGAGTTCGAGGGAGTCCCGACCTCCTCAGGGATGGACCAGACCAACGTTCCCCAGGTCGCATTCTCAAATCCCACTTCCTTGAAATAGCCCTGGAGGAACCGGTCCAACTGTGGCGGCGGGATGCGTTCGATTGGCGTCATGTCGAACTCGGAAACGACCATCCCCGGTTCCACGCCGCCTTGGATGGGGTAGTCGGGATCGACCCAGGTAACGATCAGATCGGATCCCTCGTACCCGAACGTGAACGCGGTGATCTGCTGGACCGCGAAGAACGCTGGGATCGCCAGCGCCAGGCACAGGCCAGCGATGACGATCGCCGCCCCGTTTCGGATCCGCTCACGCATCGCCGGCTCACCGTAGCAGGCCCTCGTCGCGAGCCGAATCGGGGAATCCCCCGCATGCCAGGAAGGGTGCTCTTGCCTAGTTTCGCGACCTGACCGTCCGTAGCGTCCTCGTTACCGATGGCGCCCCACACGCCTGAAGCCCGAGGGACAGCCATGAACACATCGCTCCCGGTCACCGAGGCGTACGATGCATTCGCGGCGCCGCTTCGGCGTTTCGTCACCGCCAGAACGCGGGATGCCGACACGGCGGAGGACATCGTGCAGGAGGCGTTCGTCCGCCTCGAGATCGCATCCCAGGCACGGCGCTTCCCAACGAACCCGAAGGCTTGGCTGAATCGCGTCGCGCTGAACCTGGTCATCGCCAGTTCGCGCCACGCCGATGTCGCGCGTCGGATCGCATGCCGCCTGGCCTCGGACGGTGTCGTCGTGTCGCCTGAGGCCATGTTCATGGCATCGGAACGTGGTCGCGAGGTGGGGGCGGCCATGCGGACGCTCGGCCCGCTCGGCCGGACGACTCTCCTTCTCGCCGCGGAGGGATATACAGGCCGAGAGATCGCACATGTGATCGGCCTGAGCGAGGGGGCAACGCGGACGAGGATGTGTCGAGCCCGAAGCGTCCTCCGTCGCGAGCTCGCTCGCGCGGAAGCGGCACTCGTCGCATGAGGTGTCACATGCATCGAACTGCACTAGCCATCATGTTGACCACCGCTTTCACCTTCATCTCGTGCTCGAACGCTGCCCAGGCCGAGATCGACCGCGGAAACGAGCTTCTGAACTCCAACGAGGTGGAGGAGGCGTTCGCTGCGTTCGACGCCGCTATCAAACTCGATCCGGATAACGCGGCCGCGCTAGCGGGTCGTGGCTGCTCGAGAAGCCTTGCCGAAAGCCACCTCGGCATGGCCGACCTCGACAAGTCGATCGAACTCGACCCGGGGAGCTACGCCGGGCATCGCTGCCGAGCCGAGGCGCATCGCTCCGGTGGCGATCTGGACGCGGCCATGGCGGACGCGACCAAGGCCGTCGAACTGGATGCGTCGCGCGCGACTGGCCATGTGACGCTTGGCAACGTACTCGATGAGCTGGGTCGCACCGCCGAAGCGATAGGGGAATACGACAAGGCGATCGAAATCGACGCGACGCTTGCCAACGCCTACAACCAGCGGAGTATCGCTCGCACGCGGATGGACGACGACGCAGGGGCTGCCGCCGACGTCGACAAGGCGATCGAGCTCGACCCCGAGTACGGGCCCGCGTACGGCGTCCGCGCGATGGCGCGGATCTTCGCAGGCGACTGCGAACACGCCATGGCCGACGCCGAGAAGGCCATCGCGTTGGAGCCAGATTTTCCGAGCGGTTACAGCGCTCGGGCGCTCTGTCGGGGCGATGCTGGGGATCTGGATGGTGCTCTGCGCGACGCTGACACGGCGATCGAACTTGGCCGCGCCGACTTCTTCGCCTTCTACACGCGAGGTCTCATCTACCTGGAGCGCAGCGACCTGCCCAAAGCCCGATCCGACTTGGGAAGGGCCATCGAGCTGGCGCCCACGGCCGAGTCCGCCGACGAGGTTCGCGTGCTCATGGCGGAGTATGGCCTCGACTGACTCGCTCTCCAGGGCGATCGGGGCCTGGACCGATCACGCGAGACCCCCGGCCCTTGGGAGAGGGCCCGGGGGATTCGACTGTGGGTCAGCCGCTGGCGCGCTGTTCCGAGGTGCGATACCGCCAGGCGACCAGCGCACCGAACAGGGCGGCATAGGCGATCAGAAGAGCGACGTCCGCCGGGTCGATGCCAGCGCCCTCAACGACGCCCCTGCCCAGGTCTGCGATCCGGAATGACGGCAGAACACGCCCGATGCTCGCCAGGGTGTCGGGGAAGGACGAGATCGGGGCCCACAGGCCCCCGATTATGGCAAGCCTGAAGAAGGCGACCAGCATCGCGCCCTGTGCGCTGTCGGCGTCGAACAGGTAGCCGATGAGCAGACCGAGTGCAGCGAAGGGCAAGGACGCAGGCACGAGCACGACGAGCAGCTCGAGCCAGCGGCCCGCGGACAGCTCGACGTGGTTGACCACGAGTCCGGCGACCATGACGGCCGCGATCGCCGGGATCGTCACGATGAACGAGATCAGGAGCTTGCCGGCGACGTAGGCATGGGCGGGAGTGGCGTCACCCGAAGCTGACGGGTCCAGCCAGACTCGCGCTCCCGGGCGATCACGACGGCACCGCTCAGCGCGGCCACGATCGCGGCGTACGACGCCATCGAAACCATGAAGTACGTGCGCCACTGGATGCCGTCGACCAGCGCCGTCGGATCGGCACTGGCGCCGGACAGGATGCCGGTGTAGAGCAGGTAGAAGACGACCGGGAACGCGATGGCGAACATCACGTACCGGCGATTGCGCAGGGTCCGTCGGAGCTCGATCGCGACGAACGCCCGGAGGCTACGCAACGAATCGATGGATGCCGAGGCTGCGGCGAGCGTGGTCATCGAGCCGACTCCTTGGTCGTGTCAGGGGCGGACGTGAGGGCGAGGAAGGCCGCCTCCAGGTCGGCGCGGGTCACTTCGAGGTCGCGGATCGGGAGGTCCGCGCGGCTTAGGGCACGTACCGTCGCGTCAGCGTCGGTCGACGTCAGACGGACCGCTTGACGGTGGACCTCTACCTCGGTCACGCCCGGCAACCGGGCGAGCGTCGCGGGATCGGCATCGGTGAGGTCGAAACGGATCGTGCGAGCGGAGATCCGGCCGCGGATGGATCGTCCGGTGCCGTCGGCGACGATCCGGCCGTGGTCGAGGACGATGATCCGGTCGGCGACTTGATCCGCTTCCTCGAGGTAATGCGTCGCGAACAGGATCGTCCGACCGTCTGCGGCGGAGCGACTCATGTCCGCCCAGAAGGCACGCCGGGTCTCGACATCCATGGCAACGGTCGGTTCATCGAGGAAGACGACATCCGGGTCGCCGGCGATGGCGATCGCGAAGCGCAGCCTCTGCGTCTCACCTCCGGACAGATTCTCGACCGGGCGACCAGCCAGGCCTGCTAAACCGGCGCGTTCGAGAACCGTCGTCTGCCCCAACGGATGCGGGTAAAGCTGGCGCGCGAACGCCACGAGCTCACCGACACGAGCCCCGGTCGGTAGGCCGGTCTGCTGGAGCATCGAGCCGATCCGCCCGCTCGCTATGGCCTCTCGCGGAGTCATTCCGAGCGTCATGACTGTCCCGCTCGTGGGCGTCAGGAGGCCAAGCATCAGGCCGATCGCAGTCGACTTGCCAGCGCCGTTAGGCCCCAACAGTGCGACCGTCTCGCCCACATCGATGGTGAGGTCGAGGCCGTCGAGGGCGACGATCTCGCCGAAGCGGCGGGTCACACCCTCAAAGCGGACCGCGGTGGCGGTGGATGCCCGACCCCTTTGCTCGACCGCGGACAGGGTGGGGGAGTGGATGCTTGTCACCATGGAACCTTGGACGGCAAAAGAGGATTGATCCGAGTCTTGCCTCTAACCGCCGAGCCACCCAGTCACGGACGTCGCGAACGCGACGTTACGGATGTCATGAGGTCAGTCGACTGTTCCATCGACGCGCGAGCCCCGCTCGGCAAACGCGGCACCCCCATAATCCACACACCGCCGGATCCTGACCGGCGGCTCCTGCACGAGGTGTCTTCCGTGGCCACGCAGCGCTTCGAATCGTCCGTCACCGCGGTGTCCTGGATCCCGTCCGAGGCCATCAGCGGGCCATCGAAGATCCCGTTCGAGTTCGGCGTCACGCATTACGACGAGCCGCCGCCGGATCGGCTGGAGGATATCGAGCAACTCCGGACGAGCGACCGCTTCCGCGAAGCGAACGAGCTACGCGGGTTCATCGAGGTAGAGGACGACCGGATCGTGCGCGCCGGCCACCTGGGCATGGGCCACATCGGGGCGACGACCGTCCGGGTCGGCCCGGCGGCCCTGCGGTTCCCCGCGGTCCAGCTGCCCGACATCCAGGCCGAGCCCGAAATCGGCAAATCGTCCGTCCGCTTCGTCCAGACGGTCGGCGGCCGGATGGGCCTTCCGACGCCGCGCCCGGTGCCACACAAGCCATTCGTCCAGTTCTGGCCCTCGATCGCGTGGACGACCCTCGCCCTGACGATCAACGCGGACGGCAGCTCCAGCCACGAGCTCGTCGGCGCGAGCGCGTTCCCGCGTCACTGGATATACGACCACGAGGGGCGGCTCACCGCGAAGTCCGGCGTGATCGACTTCGCGAAGTGGTTCCACGACTCGTTCGGCGAGCGGACGCCGTGGGGCGCGCAGGACTCGCCGACCGTCGTCGCCGCGGTCGAGTCGGCGCTCGAGCGGTCGCTGTCGACCGCGATCATGAGCGGAGGCGCCAAACCGAAGATCCAGACGATCTCCGAGGGCGAGAACCTGGTGCGGCAGGGTCAGGCAGGCACGGAGGTCTTCCTGATCCTCGACGGGATCTTCGTTGTCGAAGTCGACGAGCGTGAGGTCGCCGAGATCGGCCCCGGCGCTGTCGTCGGCGAGCGAGCCGGTCTCGTGAACGGCACCCGGACGGCTACGTTGTGGGCCCGCACGCCGGGGCGCGTTGCAAGCGTGCCCCACGACGCTCTCGATCCGGAGGCGCTCGGAAGCCTCGCGGCGACGCACCGGCGCGGAGAGTAGCGCCCCTGGCCGCGCAACCCCGGCAGGCAGTCTCACCGATCCGACGTTTTCGCCTCGAATAGCTCCCATTCACCGGGCACGCCACGCAAGCTGACCGCGCCGAGCGGCCTGAACGCCAGGTCGGTGCCGGTGACGAGATCGCGCACTGTCTTCGTCACGACCACCTGGCCGCTTTCTGCCGGACCGAGCAACCGCGCGGCGATGTGCACGGCGATTCCCCCGATGCCGGTCTCACGGCGTTCGATCTCGCCGGTGTGGATACCCGCCCGGATCTCGACGTCGAGGCCCCGCGCTGCCTCGACCAGGTCGAAGGCGCACCGAAGGGCTCGGGTCGGGGCGTCGAAGACCGCCATCACGCCATCGCCCGAGAACTCCACGTTCTGGCCGTGCCACCGCTCGATCTCGCCTTGGACCACTCGATGGTGCTGCTCCAGGAGCTTCTTCCAGGCCCGGTCGCCCATGGCGGCTGCGCGACCGGTAGAGTCGACGATGTCCGCGAAGAGGACGGTCGCCAGCGTTCGGTCGATGTCTTCCGCTGCCTGCAGGGACCTGACCTGCTCGTTCGTCCACCGGTATTCCTCGGCGAAGCGGCTCGTCGGCACCTCGGCGTCTGGTGCATACGTCAGCAGGACGACGCCCGAGCTGAATGTGCGCGAACCGACCAGGCGCAGGTGGTGCGTGTCGATGCGGTCTCGGAACAAGCGCTTGCCGCTGCCCAGGATGACCGGGTAGACCTGCAGCCGATATTCGTCCACCAGGTCGTGTCGCAGGAGCTCATCGACCAGGTCCGGGCTGCCGAACACCATCAGGTCGCCGCCCGGCTGCGCCTTCAGCTTCGCGACCTGAGCGGCCACGTCCCCGGAGATGATCGTGGAGTTGTTCCAGTCCGCCCGCTTCAACGTGTTGGAGACGACGTACTTCTGGATGCGATTCATCTGATCGGTCAGCTCCCGATCGCCGCCGCTGGCCGTCGGCCAGAACGCCGCCCAGATCTGCCAGGTCCGACGGCCCAGCAGGAATGCGTCGGCCGACATCGCCTGGGCCTTGTTGTATCCCTGATCCTCCTCGTTCTGGACGCGGAGAGCCCAGGCATTGCGGCCGCTCCGATGCTCGTCGAACCCCGGCGCCTCGACGATGCCGTCGACGGTCACGAATGCGGTTACGACAAGCTTCAAAGGCCCCCGTCCCCCGTCATAGCGCCTTTACTGATACGTCATCGGGGGAGGGCGCGGCCGCGAGAGCGGCGGTAAGCTCTGCCGGCCGGATCGGTTTCGACAGATAGTCGTCCATCCCGGCGGCGAGGCATGCCTCGCGGTCCCCTTCCATCGCGTTCGCCGTCATCGCGATGATCCAGGGGCGGTGAGCGAGCGACGCTGAGCGGATTCGACGGGTCGCCTCCAAGCCATCGAGATCGGGCATCTGGACGTCCATCAGGACAACGTCGTATCGGCTTCCTTTGATTGCCGCTACTGCCTCGTTGCCATCGTGTGCCAGGTCCGCCTCGACACCCATGTTGGCCAACAGCCTGAGTGCGAGCTTCTGGTTCATCGGGTTGTCCTCAGCGAGCAGCACCCGGAGCGATCGATCGCGGAGCGGCAACCTTGCGGCCGCGCCGACAGCGTCCCTGCGCCGTGATTCATCGACAGCCGCTGCGGGCGCAACCGAAGCGACGAACTGGAGCTCGAACCGGCTGCCCTCGCCCGGGACCCCGCTGCTCGACGCCGTCAAGGTCCCATCCATGAGTTCGGCAAGGCGACGGCTGATCGCGAGGCCGAGGCCGGTCCCGCCGTACCGCCGCGCGATCGAGGCGTCCGCCTGGCTGAACGACTGGAAGAGCCGGCTCATGGCGTCCGGTTTGATCCCGATCCCCGTGTCCTGGGTGGCGACGAGGACCTGCCACGCACCGTCGACGGGAGCGGAATGGACCGTCAATGTAACGCCTCCCCGCTCCGTGAATTTCGTCGCATTCGACAGGAGATTGAGCACGATCTGGCGGATGCGACCGCTGTCACCCAGGAGCATGGGTGGCCGTTCACCTAGCACCTCGACGTCGAGTTCGAGGCCCTTCTTCGCCGCGATCGGCCGTATCAGGTCTGCCGCCCCACGGATGGTGTCGATCAGATCGAACGGCGCGGAGTCGAGTTCGAAACGACCCGCCTCGATCTTCGAGAAGTCGAGGATGTCGTTGATGATCGTGAGCAAGGCCTCACCGGAAACGACGATGCTCTCGGCGTATTCCCGCTGATCCTCATCGAGCGGTGTCTCGAGCAGGAGTCCGGACATCCCGATCACCGCATTCATCGGCGTCCGGATCTCGTGGCTCATCGCGGCGAGGAACTCGCTCTTTACCCGGTTCGCGGCATCGGCCTCGAGTCGGGCCGCCTGGAGTTCGCTGATGTCGTGATAGATGGCGTAGAAGCCCAAGTGCTCACCGTCCACCGACAACGGCACCATCAAGATCTCGACGTCGACGGCTGTCCCGTCCTTGCGGACGCGCTGACCGATCTGCTGGGCTCGGCCGTGTTCAGCAGCCGCGCGGCTGAGCGTGTGACCTTGCTCGCGGAGCGTCTCGGAAGGCAGGATCAGATCGTCGATCGAGTGACCGATCGCCTCCGCCGGGGAGTAGCCGAACAGGGAGGTCGCGGCCGGGTTCCAGCCAGACACGCGCTCCTCGGTGTCCATCGTGACGACCGCGACCGGACTGACCTCCACGAGCGATTCGAAGTAGGTCTTCTGACGGCGGATCTCAGTCGTGCGCTCATCGACTCGTCGTTCGAGGGTCGTGACGTTCTCGCGAAGCTCGGCCGTCATGTCATCGAACGCGGTGGCGAGCACGCCGACCTCGTCCTCGGACCGCAGCCCGGAGGTCGCCTCGAGATCGCCACGCCGAACGCGGGTCGCGGTCGCAGCCAGCGACAGGATGGGTCGCGTCACTCGTCGCGCGACGAACCAGATGCCGCCCGCCAGCAACACGGCCGAGACGAGGCCGACGACCCCGATCGCGAGCGCAAGCTGCCGCGCCGACCCGAACGCTTCGTCCTGGCTCATCTCGGCGATCAGCCCGGCACCGCGGTCGGGCAGCCACCGGTACACGCCGATCACCGGTGTCCCCTGCGCATCCGCGTACAACCCGCGTCCGCTCTGCTGCGCCGCGATGGCGTCGATCGCGGCGGAATGCAGCGCCAGGGCGCCGCCTGTGTCCGTCGTTCCCTGGATGAGCAGGCCTTCCGGGCTCACGAGGTAGGCCCGGCCGGTCTCGCCCAGCTCGGTCCGCTCGACGACGATCCGCTCAACTCGCTGGAGGCTCAGATTGGCCGCCACGACCGCGACCCGCTGCCCCTTGCCGTCATGGTCGAACAGTGGCGTTGCGACGGTGATGGTCGGCAGCCCCGTCAGGCTGGACCGGTAGGCGTTCTGCACGGTCGTGTGCGACGAGCCCGTCGTGAAGAACGGCTCCGTCGAGACGGAAGCACCCTCGTGACCGGACAGCGTCGAGAGCTGGACGGTGCCATCCAGCCCGAGGACGTAGATCTCCTCGGCATCGGCGGTTTGAGAGACGAACGTGGCCAGCAGGGTCCGCAGCCGGTCTTCGGCCTCGCTCCGGGCTGCGCTCGGCGTCTCCGGATCGAGGAACGCGCGCGCGTCGTCGCCGACTCCGGGCACGACGCCGACGAAGACGACGTTGCGACTCTGTTCGTCGATCCAGCGGTCGAGCGCATCGGCCTTGATCCCCGCGACCGCGTCGAGCCGGTCGTAGACCGATGCGGTGAGGTCGCCGGTCGCTCGGACATAGACGATCACACCGACCACGAGGACGGTGACCGTCGAAAGCGCGAGGAAATACGCGACAAGTCGGGCCTGCAGGCTACGGCGGAACGGCCCGAGGATCCGGCTCGTGATGCCGCTCATCTACGAGGCTTACTGCACCTTCTGATCGAGTGCCGCCAGGTCGAAGGCCGCCGCCGGCGCGGAATAGTCCTTCTTGAAGAACTGGACCGAGAGCTCCTTCAGCTTGCCCGAGGCGTGCAGGTCCGCGATCGCGGCGTCCACGGCATCGAGGAATCGAGCCGGAGCGAGCGTGAGGTCACGATCCACATAGCCGGTCTTGTGCGTGAAGTAGGCAGCCGTCTTGATCTCCTCGAGCTTGGCGCCCTTGTCGATCGCCGCCAGTCCGACGGTCTCACTGCAGAGGAAGGCGTCCACGTCGCCGGCTTCGACCGCCTCGAGCCCCGGCACTTCCGTGTTGAACGTGACGATCGTCGGGGAGTCGACCACGAAGTCGATCGGCTCACCGGGTAGCTCGAGCGTTCGTTGCAGATACCGCTCGTGGGTGCAGCCGGCACAGGCGCCGATCCGTTTGCTCGAGAGGTCCGCGGGTTCCCGGAATGAGGATCCCGCCTTGACGAAGAAGTTGGCTGGCGTGGAGTAGTAGGGCTGGGTCACGTACAGCCGCTCCATCCGCTCGGACGTGATCGCGCCGGATCCCCAGGCGACGTCGTACCGGTCGCCCCAACTCCCGGCGATCATCGCGTCGAACGGCGTCGCGACGAAACATGGTTCGACAGCGAGCGCTGCGGCGACAAGCTTGCCGGTCTCGGCGTCGTAGCCCGAGATCTCGGGCGCCGTCATCTGGTTCGGAGCGCACTTGGTCTCGGCAAGCCGTGTGGCGCTCTTGACAGAGAACGACTGCGGAGCGTAGTCCGGGTCGGTCCACAGGACGAGCGTCCCTCGGCTCTGGACCTGCGCGAGCTTGTCGGTCGCAGGGTCGGCTGACGGTGCAGCGGCCGCTGACGGCGACAAGCCAGATGCCACCGATGCGCCGGTCGATGGCGCAGATGCCCCGCACGCCGCCACGACCAGACCGGCCACCAGTCCGGCGACGAAACGCCCCGTGGTGCCCTGGAAACGCATACCGCTCCTCATTTCACATCCTGGCCGATCACGCCGAGATCGAATTCGCCCGCCGCTGTCGTGTAGTCCGCCCCCAGCCACTTCATCGACAACGCCCTGAGGGTGCCGTCTGCATGTGCCGCCCGGATGATCTCGTTGACGCGCGCCACGAATGCGGCCTCGGCCAGGCTCGAGCCCTTGTCGACGAAGCCGCTCGGATACATCGAGAAGGCGGGCTCGTCGAGTAATCGAAGAGGCTGTCCGTCCTTGATTGCCTGGAGGCCGACCGGCTCGGCCGCCAGGAACGCGTCGATCTTGCCGGCGACCAGGTCGTCGATTCCTGGGAACTCCGTCTCATAGCCGGCGAGCTTGGGATCCTTGACCTTCTGGACGAGGTCGACGCCAGGGATCTTCAACGTGCCCTGGAGATAGGCCTCCACCGTGCAGCTCGTGCACGTCCCGATCGTCTTGCCGTCCAGGTCGGAGAGCTCTGATGCGGGTGAGTCCGTCCTGACGATGAACCGCTGCGGCACGTAGTAGTACGGCTGCGTCATCCACAGGTGTTCCATGCGCGTCGCGTTGATGGCACCGGAGGCGTAGGCGAGATCGAACCGGTCCCCCCAGTTCCCAGCGGTCACCTCGCTGAAGGTCGGTGACACGAAGCACGCTTCGACGCCGAGCGAGGAGGCCACCAACTTGTGCGTCTCGATGTCGAAGCCGGTCACCTCGGGCGCCGTCAGTTGGTTCGGCAGGCACTTGGTCGGGTCGGCGCGCGTCGCTCCCTCGACCTTGATCGACTGCGGCGGATAGTCGAGCTCGGCGTACCCCACCAAGGTCCCGCGAGCCTGGATCTGGGCGAGTTTGTCGGTCGTCGGGTCACCGGACGCCGGAGTGGCCGATGCGCCAGGGCCGGACGTGCAGGCCGCCACGAGGAAGGCCACAACCGCCACGGCGTGAAGCATCGCTTTCATCGATCCTCCGACCTTGGCGGCTCTACAAGACTGACGGTCCTCGGCGACGTGGCCGATGTCAGCCTCCCGCCACCCGTGCGCGGCATCATACGGGGTCGCTGTGGGGTCGAGACATGGGAACGCCCGCTCGGCGGTGCCGAGCGGGCGTTCGATCAGTGGAGATCGGTCGTCAGTCCGCGAGGACCTCGCGCAGCTTCGCAGCGAAGGCATCAGGATCGCCAGCCTGGCCGTACTCGCCGCCGAAGAAACCGCCGTGGTCGCTCGGGAAGCGAACGGCATCGCTGCCGAGGCGCTCTGCGGCAGCTAGTGCCCCGCGGCACGCCAACTGGCCCTCGGACTCCACGCCGGCAGCCAGCACGATCCGCGTCGGAGCCGCACGAAGCGCGTCGAAGTCGGGCTCGTAGTGGGTGCTGGTCAAGATGTTCTGTCCCAGCAGGATGTCGGTGCGATCGCCGTCGTCCTCGGTGGGCAGCCCGAACATCGCCGGATCGGGCGCAGGCTGGCTGAGGTAGTCCGGGCCGATCGGTCCCTCGTGGCTCACGATGCCGACGAACAGCGCCATGCCGGCGCCGAAGCCGTCGCGCTTGTAGGTGTCGGAGATCACCCGGCAGGCGGCCAGGGCACTCTCGCGATCGGGAAGGATCGCCGCGAGCGGCGGCTCATGCGCGACGAGTGTCCGGACGTCGTCGGGGTACTTCGCGACCAGGGCGAGCGCATTCACCGCACCACCACTGCTGGCGAAGAGGTCGACCGGGCCCACGCCGAGCTCGGTGATGATCCGGTGCACGTCGTCGGCATGCTGCTCGGGCGTCGACTGGCTGGCCGGATCGGTCTTCGTGCTCCGCTCGACGCCGCGCGGGTCGTACGTCACGACCATGCGATCGGTGAACAGCCCGGCGAGCGTGCCGAACCCGCCGGCACCCATCGGCGAACCGATCATGAATAACACCGGGGCAGCGGAGTTGGCCTTGCGGACGTCGTAGGTGAGGGTTGCACCCGGCACGTCCAGGGTGTGCGTGGTCGACTCGGTCATCGTGATCATGCTGTGTCTCCTTCTGCGAGGATGGCGTCGATCTGGCCGACGGCTTCGGTGAGGCCTTCGACCATGCCCATGGCGACCAACTGCTGCATCGCCTCTGTGCTGGGGAAGCGGCTTTCGATGGACATCCGGCTGCGGCCGGCATCGATCGGCTCGATCGTCGCCTCGACCTCATTACGAGGGAAGTCGTCGTTGGGTGTGCCGTCGTCGTTGGCGAACCCATCGCGGAAGACGAGTCGGCGCGGTGGCTCGGCTTCGAGGATGTCCCAGTACCCGCGTGGCTGGTCGCCACTTGGCCCCGTCATGTGGTACTCGACGCGGCTGCCGGGGGCCAGGTCGTGGGCCGTGAACGTGGCGGGATAGGTGGGTGGGCCCCACCAGCGCTCGAGTTGGCGCGGATCGGCCCACATCTCCCACACTCGCTCGGGCGATGCCTCGAACTCGGCTGTCAGGGTCAGGGTCAGGGCTTCTGGATCCTTGTGGACGGCGGTGACAGTCATGCCTCGGTCTCCTTGCTGCGGGTGATGAGGTCGGTCATGCGATCGATGCGGCCGCGCCACAGGGCCTCGTATTGGTCGAGCAGTCCGCGCGCGAGGCGAAGCCCCTCGATGTTGGTATGCACGAGCTTGCGGCGGCCGCTGCGCTGCTTGGTGACCAGGCCGGCACGCTCGAGGATCGCGACGTGCTTCTGGACGGCCGCGAAGCTCATCGGGTAGTGCCGGGCCAGCTCGGCGACGCCTTCGCGGCCGCCCAATGACCGCAACACGATGTCGCGCCGGGTGGCATCGGACATGGCGGCGAAGACGGCGTCGGGGTCGAATGTGGTCTGCATTGATACAACCATACGGTTGTATTATGCGTCCGTCAAGCCACCGCCGGAACGGGTTAGGCTCCCCGCATGACCCTTGCCCATCTCGACGAGTTTCGCCGCTCCTTCGGGGGCGATGTCATCACCCCCGATGCCGCCGGCTACGACGATGCCAGGCGGGTCTGGAACGCGATGTTCGATCGTCGACCGGCCATGGTCGTCCGACCTTTGAACGTCGACGACGTCGTCGCCGCCGTTCGCTTGGGTCGCGAGCGCGACCTCGAGATCGCTATCCGCGGCGGCGGTCACAGCGCGGTCGGCCACTCGACGACCGACGGCGGCCTCGTCATCGACCTCGGGGGGATGAATGCCGTCAGTGTCGACCCGGCGCGCCGGCTCGCCCGCACTGGCGGCGGGGCGCTGCTCGGCAAGCTCGACATCGCGGCTCAGGAGCACGGGCTCGTCTGCCCGGTGGGGGTCGTCGGCCACACGGGCGTCGCCGGGTTGACACTCGGTGGCGGAGTCGGCCGGCTCCAACGACGGTTCGGACTGACGATCGACAGTCTTCGCTCGGTCGAACTCGTGACCGCTGACGGGCGCATCGTTCGGGCAAGCGCCGACGAGGAGCCGGAGCTGTTCTGGGGCCTGTGCGGTGCAGGCGCGAACTTCGGCGTCGCGACGAGCCTCGAGCTCGCGCTCCATCCGTTCACCGGGACCCTCCACCGAGGGGTGCACGTTCACCCGGCGACCGACATCCAGGCGCTCTGGCCGATCTTTCGCGAGTTCGCAGCAGCGGCGCCAGACACGATCGCGGCGATCTTCACCGTGGCCCTGGCTGAGCCGGCCGCGAACTACCCTGAGACGGTCGCCGGCCGACCGATCGTCGTCATCTCCTACAACCACAGCGGGGCAGGGGAGGATGTCGAGCGCGAGATCGCGCCCCTGCTGAAGGGTCCGGCGCCGGCGTCGGTGACGGCCACCAGCGAGCCGTATTTGATCGCCCAACGTTCGAGTGACCTCGACCTCGCATGGGGCTCTCGGTCCGCCATCCTCGGCGGCTACGTCGCGGATTGCTCCCCGGCGGTGCTGGATGCGTTCGTGGCGCATGTCGAGCACGTCCCGGGCGACAGCAGCATTTCGGTGACGGCGATGGGCGGTGCGATCGCGCGCACGCCGGACGACGCGATGGCGTTCACTGGGCGGACCGTCCCGTTCGGCGTCAGTCCGGACACGGCGTGGTCGGACCCGGATCTGGACGAGGCCAACATGCGCTGGGTCCGCCAGGCGATGGCGATCGTCGAGCCGGACATGCTTCCCGGCCGCTACATCAACGAGCTGTCCGACGCCGGCCCCGAGGTGACCCGGTCGAGCTACGGCGATGCCAAGCTCGAGCGCCTGCGGGCCCTCAAGCGTGCCTGGGACCCGACCAACGTCTTCCACATGAACCACAACGTGGCGCCGTAGCGCCGTCGCCAAGCCACGGTCAGTTCGGGAGCGTGACCGAGTTCATCACGTCCGCGATGAGCGCGCGATGGACGGCGTCGGTCGCCGCCTGGACCCCGGGGTCACGAACGGCCAGCGTGAACCCGATGCCATCGTGAACGATGACCGCCTGGTTGATCAGGATCCCGCACTCCCAGGCAAGCAAGACTCCGGGCTCGCCGCCGATCTGGATCGGCTCGTTCACCTCGGGGGGTGCCAGGCAGGTGTCGCCGTGATCGCGCGCGGTGGCCACGATCCGGTCCTGAGCGAACCCCGCGGTATCGAACGTGACCGGCCCCGCGAACGCCCAGGCCGACGCCGTTGCCGGCCCGTGGAACCTGTCGGCGACGGGCTCGTTATAGCTCGGTTGCGACGTGCCATCCCACTGGATCCTTGCGGTCGCAGCCGTCCAGCCTGCAGGCAGGGTAAGCGTGTAGCCGTAGAGCGGGGACGTGAAGCTTGAGGGCGTCGCAGCGATCGACGCGGTCGGCTCAGCTGCTGGCGTGGCGGCTGCGGTCGACGGCGCCTGGCTGATGTCGGGCGGCGCGCTGGCCGGGCCGGACGACGGACTGGCGCTCGTTCCCGAGCATGCAGCTACGACGACGAGCGCGACGACGGACAGGAACGGATTCTTGGACATGACGAAACCTCCCGTGGTGAGTCAGGTGGGCAACTCGATCGATCGGAGCATCGACAGGAAGAGCGCGCGATCGTCGGGATCTGAGGCTGCGATGACGGCGAGATCCCGGAACGTAAACGCGTACGCGACTCCGGCACGAACAGTCACGGCGGTATTGATCAGCGCCCCGCAGTTCCAACCGAGGAGCACCCACGCCTGGCCGCCGATCTGGAGCGGCTCGTTGATCGAGGGTTCCCTGACTGGACAGGTGTCGGAATGGTCGCGTGCGGTGGCGACGATGCGGTCCTCTACGAATGCGGCCAGGTCGCCGCTGAACGGCCCGGCGATCGCCCAGGCGGTGAGCCGCTCCGGGCCGACGAACTTGTCCGTCTCCGCATCCGGTCCGGGCTGTTTCGTGCCGTCCCACCGCAGCGTCGCCGGCCCCGAGATCCACCCCGCGGGGACGGGGACGGTGTAGCCGTACAGCGGCGAGGTGAACACGCTCGGGCCGGATGCCGAGGCGGCCACTGACGGCGAGACCGACGGCGATGGGACGACCGTTGGGGTTGCCGTGGGCATGGGCACCGCACCCGGGCCGACGACCGGTCGCAGGTTGAGGAGCGCGATGCCGACCGCCAATACGACGACCGCGGCGGCGACGAAGCGACCGCCGAGGACGGAATCGGGTTCCCGGAACGGGCCGACCACGATCAGCTGACGCGTTCGATGGATGTCGCGATGGACCGCGTCGAACGTCCGATCGGGCAGGTCCGGCTGGTTCGCCGCGAAGAAGGCCGCGATCCGGGCGTCTCGGTCTCGTGGTGCGGTCATGCGAAACGCTCCTCGGTGGTCGTCGTTCGGTCGTCGGCGTCGAGGCTTGCGCGCAGCGCAGCGGTCGCGAGGCGCAATCGTGACTTGGCGGTGCCAAGCGGGATCCCGAGGCGCCCCGCGAGTTCCGGCAACGGCAGGCCGAGCACGTGGTGGAAGACAAGGACGGACCGATGCTCGAGGGTCAGCCTGCGGAAGGCGTGCTCGAGCTGATCACGATCGTTGACGGTGAGGATGCCGCCCGTGTCGCTCGAGTCATGAATAGGCAGCAGCCGGATCTTGGCGGACCAACGCGTTCGACGCCTGGACTCGGCGTAGCACTCGTTGGTGAGGATCCGGTGCAGCCATGCCTCGAACCGATCGGCGTCACGCAGCGTCGGAAGCTCTCGCCACGCCCGAACCAGGGCAGCCTGCACGGCATCCTCGGCGAGGTCGGCGTCGCGCAGGATCCAGGACGCGATCCCCATGCATCGATCGCCGACCAGGCGTGCCAGGGCGTCGAAGGCTTCTTCGTCACCCCGCTTCGCTCTGTCCACGAGCTCTCGCTGCACTTAGGCTCCTCGCCCTTGGCTCACTCGGTCTACCCCGATCACAAGAACGATGCTGCGTCTTCGTCGAAAGGATCAATCTGCTCGAACGCGCCGTCCCGGATCGAAACGATGCCGACTGGTCTGACGGCGCCGGCGCCGACGGCTGACACGATGCCGTGATACTGCCGGCATGACGATGCCGGCCGATCCTATGGACCTCGCCGAGCTCGATATCGCGATCGTGGGTGCGGTTCGCCCCGATGTTCAGCGCCAGTCCGGGATGCCGCCGAGCGGCAGGTCGATGGTGTCGGCGCGGAGCTCCAACCGGCCGGTCCCGTCGGGCCGGACCACGTACAGCGCGCGGCCCGAGACCAGGAGGTAGCGGCCGTCCGGCGACCAGGCGACAAACTGGGCGGCCTCACTCGTGACACGACGCTGTCCCGAGCCGTCCGCGTTCATGACCCAGACGTCGCGATGCTGGTCTGCGGGCTCGTCCGTCCGCCAACACTCCTGATCCGACGGCACGAACGAGCAGTCGTCCCGTTCCGAGGTGAAGGCGATCGTCGAGCCGTCGGACGACCAGACCGGCCAGCCGTCGTTACCCGGGCTGTCGGTCAGCTGCCGGGTCTCGCCCGTGGTGATGTCGGCGACGTAGATCTCGTAGTCGCCCGCCTCGTGGCCCATGAACGCGATCGCCGTGCCATCCGGCGAGAACGACGGATACTCCACCCAGGCATCGATGTCGAGCGCGCGGAGGTTCGAGCCATCGGGGTCGATGAGGTACCCGCGGATCTGGCCGCCGTCACGGTCCGAGTTGAACACGATCGTCAATCCGTCCGGTGACCAGTCCGGGCCCCAGTCGTTGGCCGGGTCGTTGGTGATGCTCCGCCGCTCGGAGCCGTCGGCCGCAGATACGAAGATCTCGTCGTTCTCGTTGATGCCACGGGTCGAGTCCCGGTACACCACCCACTCGCCGTCGGGCGACCAGCCGCCGTCGAACTCCGGGCCCCCGGGATCGGCGGCAACCTTCACGACGTTCGAGCCGTCGACATCCATGACGAAAACATCCTCGAAGTCATCGAACACGATCCGGCCGGACAGCGCGGCGAGCTGGATCGGCTCGCCCGTCTCGACCGGAACGTGGCCGGTGTGGACGATCCGCGTGGGGAGGGGAGCGGCTGTCGGGGAGAGCGACGCGATGCCCGACGAGCTCGGGGCGGTGGGACCAGCACATGACGCCAGCACGCCGGCCATACCAAAGAGGAGCGTCAGGCCATTCGGTCGCCGCATGCCACCACTACGCTTGCCGCTGGCACCTGGTTCCCGAGCGAATGGGGCCGCGGATATGCGGAATCGGTCACACAAACGCGGGCTCGCGGGTCAACGACACATGACCCGCTCGACCGCAGGAACGTGACCATGAACGACCAGGACTGGCTCGCCGAGCGCTTCGAGACCAATCGATCCCATCTGCGCGGCGTCGCCTTTCGGATGCTCGGCTCAGTGACCGAGGCGGACGACGCCGTCCAGGAAGCATGGATCCGCCTGAGCCGCACCGACACGAGCGACGTCGACAACCTGCGGGCGTGGCTGACGACCGTCGTCGGGCGGGTCGCCCTCAACATGCTGCGCTCGCGCAAAACGCGCCGCGAAGCGTCCCTGGAGACCCACATCCCGGATCCGATCCTGAGTCCGGAGGAGGGGATCGATCCCGAGCAGGAAGCCTTGCTGGGCGATTCGGTCGGGCTCGCGATGCTCGTCGTCCTCGAGTCCCTGACGCCCGCCGAACGGGTCGCCTTCGTGCTGCACGACGTCTTCGCCGTGCCGTTCGACGAGATCGCACCGATCGTCGGCCGTACTCCGGCAGCGGCGAGGCAGCTCGCGAGCCGTGCGCGACGGCGCGTCCAGGGAGCCCCCGTGCCTGACGTCGATCTCGATGGTCAATGGGCCGTGGTCGACGCCTTCCTTGCGGCCGCGCGTGCCGGTGACTTCGAACGCCTTCTCGCCGTCCTCGACCCGGAGGTCGTGCTCCGCTCGGACGGCGGCGTGGCGCGTCCGGAACTGATGTCATTGCTCCGCGGCGCGCAGGCCGTTGCCGAGGGAGCGATGACCTTCCGTCGGTTGGCCGAGACGGCGACGCGGGTCCTCGTGAACGGGGTCCCGGGGGGCCTTGCCTGGGCGCCGGACGGGAGCCCATTCGCGGTCGTGGCCCTGACGGTCACGGGCGGCAAGATCGTCGCGATCGACATCCTCGCGGATCCGGACCGGCTCAGCCAGCTCGACCTCTCGGTGTTCGCTGGCTGAGCCGGTTCGAGGCCTTCAGGCGCGGTTAACGTCCGCGCCGACGTGGATCACGGGCTGACTGGGCTCCGCGGGCTCGCAGTCGGGCCCTGGCTCCCGGTCGATCTCGGACTGCCAGGCGGCGCTCCAGTCGACGGCGCCTTGCCTGCCATCGGCAGCGGTCACGTTCGCGCCTTCTTGCGGGTCACCTGTGTAACCGCCGATCCAATCGACGCAAGAAGGAGCTACGAACAATGAGCGTCATGACTGGCGACGCTGCGCGCGTGCCGCGGCAGGTCTCGCTCTTTAGCGCGATCCTCAAGCCCCTCATCGCCGCTGGCGTTCCGCTTGGCTACAACGGGCTTATCACCATTCGCGGCAGGAAGAGCGGCCTGCCCCGCACCACGCCCGTCGCGATCATCCACGTCTCGGACAGGCGTTGGGTTTGGGCCCCCTGGGGCGACGTCAATTGGGTGCAAAACCTTCGCGCCGCTGGCCGCGCGACCATCACCGTTCGCCGTCATGAGGAAGAGGTCACTGCGCGTGAGCTGGACCCGAGTCAGCGAGTCGAGTTCTTCCGCAACGTCCTCGGCCCGCTTGCGCGTAGCCTCCCGTTCGGTGTCTCGTTCATTCGGATCGTCGATGGGGTCGATATCAATGACCCGGAGGTTGCCGCGGAAGGTCGACGAGTCTTCGAACTCCATGATGCTCGATCGATGAAGACGATCACGAGCAGATAGCCGCGGCTCTCACCGGGTGACCTCGTTTTCCGAGGCTACTCGGTCGCGTACTCTCGAAGCTTGCGGCTGCGGGACGGATGCCGGAGCTTTCTGAGCGCATAGGACTCGATCTGCCGGATCCGCTCACGCGTCAGGCCGAACTCCTGTCCGACCTCCTCGAGCGTCCGCGGTCGTCCGTCATCGAGGCCAAACCGAAGCCGGATCACCCGTTCCTCGCGGCCATCGAGACTGTCGAGGACGCGGTCGAGCTGCTCCCTGAGCAGCTGATTCGTGACCGCGTCGACCGGCGACACGGCGCTTTCGTCCTCGATCAAGGCACCGAACTCTGTGTCGCCGTCCTCGCCGATAGGCGTCTCGAGCGAGATCGGCGTCCGACCGTAGCGCTTCACCTCTTCGACACGTTCCGGCGTGATGGTCCAGCGAGGATCCTCGGAGAGGGTCGCCGCGATCTCCGCGGCCGTGGGCTCGCGCCCGAGCTGGACCGTCAGCTCGCGGGTCGTTCGGGTCACGCGCTGCATCGTCTCGACCATGTGGACCGGGACGCGGATCGTCCGCGACTGGTCCGCGACCCCGCGTTGGATCGCCTGGCGGATCCACCACGTGGCGTACGTCGAGAACTTGAAGCCGCGCTGCCATTCGAACTTGTCGACGGCACGCATCAGCCCGGCGTTGCCTTCCTGGATCAGGTCCAGGAAGCCGAGGCCGCGGTTCATGTACTTCTTGGCATTCGCGACGACGAGTCGCAGGTTGGCCGAGATCATGTGGTCTCGTGCGACCTTCGCCTGGTCGATGAGGACACCCGTTGGCTGGTCATGGGCCGCGGGTCGGTGACCTAACGTTCCGATGATCTTGTCGTCGTGGCCGGCGTCGACCCAACGACGGAGCGCTGGGATCGCGACCAAGTCGCGCGCCCAAGCGAGCATCGCCTTGGGACTCTCTTCGTCCCGGAGTGCCGGGTGGTGTCCGACTGCGTGTGCCCAATCGAGGAGCGCAAGGAACGACTCCGCGTCAAGTCGCTCGTTGTAGACCGCGCGGAGGGCACGGGCTCGCTCCAGGAGGTCGGACGCGGGTCCACCCTGTGCTGCGCGGATCGCCTCGGTAAAGCCAAAGCGGGGGGCCGTGCTGAGCAGATCGCCGGCCGATTCGTCGGTAAGCGCGCTGCGCACGATCCGATGAGCCTCTGCGCCGAATGGCAGGGCGTACACCGGATGCTTGGCGCGGGCAGTGGGCTCCGTGTCGTGGAGCGTCCACTCGTGAAGGTCGAGGATGGCCGTCGACGGGTCGATTCGGATCCGGACCCCAAGCTCGATGGCCTTGGCCAGGACGACTTCCTCTTCAGCCGTCAGCAGCGGTACGCGCGCGATCTCGCGGAGGTACAGGCGCGTCGAATCCTCAACGTCGAGGGCAGCATCGTCCGTGTCCGCATCGGCGTCGGCGTTCGAATCGGCCTTCGTCTGGCGTGCGGTCGGGATGCCCTCGACCGTCTCAAGCTCGATCTGCTCGAGCTCGCCAGCGGCCGCTACCGGATCTGCCGGCTCGGTGTCATTCGGTTGGGAGTTGTCAGGAAACTGGATCAAGGGTTCTCCGCTTGCGGGCGAGGGCGCATGGCGATGCGCTATCGCCCGCTGTACATTCGGGTGGTGGGCCGTCCCATCCGCCATGGGTTCGGCTCACGTGTCCGGCTCCGCCAAAGTGCCGGACACACATGCTGGCGTGTCAAGCCTTGGCACGCCCGCGTAGTCATTATCTTAGCCGAAAACGGTTGATTTGACAACCTCCTAGCAATACTCCTGGGTAGTATGCAATGCGAGAACCCCCTCACAGGAGGAAGGCAATGAGCGAGGAACGAGCACCTCAACGGGTAGAGTCGCTGGTCGGAGACGAATCCGAGACGACGTCCTGGGATGTGGCGCGAGAACGCCTCGCGAATCCAGAGCACCAGAGGACCAGCTGGCTCGCGACGACCCGTCCGGACGGTCGACCGCACCTTATGCCCGTGATCACAACGTGGATCGACGGTGCGATCCACATCGTCGTAGGGGAGGGGACGCGAAAGGCGCGCAACCTCGCCACCGATAGTCGATGCGTCATCGCCACGACGAGCACGACGCTCCCATCACTCGATATCGTCCTCGAGGGCCGTGCCGAACCCCTCACTGACGACGATGACGTTCGACACATCGCCGAGTCCCTCACCAAGAGCGGCTGGCCGCTCGAGGCCAATGGCGACAAGGTCGACGGTCCGAACGCCCCGACCGCTGGCCCACCGCCGTACACGATCTATCGGTTCCTCCCGTCGAAGGCGTTCGGCCTGCCCGGGATGTACGGGATGGACCAGCTCGAACAGTCAGCGCTGCCAAAGCCCACCCGCTGGGAGTTCGACGGCGGCTGACACGATGCGGTGATACTCCCGGCATGACGACGCCGGCCGATCCCACGGACCGCGGCGAGCTCGATGTCGCGATCGTGGGAGCGGGCGCGGCCGGGACGTATCTCGCGGATCGGCTCCTCCAGGCTCGGCCCGACTGGCGGATCGCGATCTTCGAGCGGTCGAACCGGATCGGCGGACGGCTCTGGTCCGTGAAGGTCGACGGGCTCGCGCACCCGATCGAACTCGGCGGCATGCGCTACATGTCCGGGCATCGGCTGGGTCCAGTCGGTCGTCGACGAGCTCGGGATCGAGACGCGTTCATTCGATCCCGCCGAGCAGCCCGAGCGAACCTTCCTCCGTGGCATCGCCGGCCGCGGCCCGGACGATCCCGACGGTGGCCGCGCCTATGACCTACCGGCCGGTGAGGCAGGACGGTCGGCGTTGGATCTCATGCGGGATGCTTTTCTCAGGATCGTGCCTGAGGCACGCGAGCTCGATGAGGCCGGCTGGCGTCGACACCGGGCGACGGCGACATTCGGCGGGCGGCCGCTCACGGATTGGTCGATCGACGAGGCCGTCGCGACGGTCCTGTCTCCCGAGGGCCATCAGTTCGCGACTGACGCGTTCGGCTACGACTCGGGCATCCGACCGCACAACGCCGGCGACGCGATCCAATACGTGATGGGAACCGGCTACCCATCCGGTAAGGCGCGCGTGCCCGTCGCGGGCATGGACCGGATCCCAGGCGAGCTCGCGGCGCGATTCGAGGCCCTCGGCGGGGCCGTCCGGCTCGACCATGACGTACAGCGGGTCGAGGTGGCGGATGGGAGCGTCCTCCTCGACTTCGCTGACGGCTCAGGCATCCGCGCACGACGGCTCGTTCTGACGCTCCCGATCCCCGCCCTTGAGGCGCTCGCCGGTGCTTCACCTGTCATCAACGGGCCGACCTGGCAACGGCTGTACCGATCGATCGAGGGCTACCCGGGCACCAAGCTCTACTGCTGGTACGACCGGCCGTGGTGGCGCGAGGGCGCTGACCCCCCGACCGGCCTGCGGACGACGACCGACCTGCCACCCCGGAAGATCTTCTACTTCGACGAGGAACCCGACGGACCGGCCGCGATCCTCGCCGCCTTCACCGACCATCGGCACAACGAGCCGATCGTCGCCTTGGCCGACGGCCGGACTGCGGGAGCACCCGCTCCTGCGGCGCTCCTGATGGCGCTCCAAGGCTGGTTGGCCGCTGCGCATCCGAGTGCGGACGTCCCTGCCTTGCCGGCGGGCTCGGCCTTCCAGCACTGGGGCGCCGATCCGCGCGAGGTCGCGTGGCATTTCTGGCGCGCAGGCTCCAACTCAGACGAGGTCATGGATCTCGCCGCGCAGCCCGACCCGTCGCTGCCGATCCACCTCTGTGGCGAAGTCTTCTCGCGCAACGGCGCCTGGGTCGAGGGTGCCATGGAGGCGGCGACGACCGTCGCAGACCGGCTCCTCGGGTATCGCTAGGGGCAGTAGGGCTTCGGCCTACTTCACCACGCGGTAGCGCAGGTGCGTGACGCCGATCCCCTCGACGACCAGGATCGGGCCCTCGAACTCCACCGGCGGCGAGCCGAGATC
This sequence comes from Candidatus Limnocylindrales bacterium, assembly GCA_035717785.1. Classification (GTDB taxonomy): domain Bacteria; phylum Chloroflexota; class Limnocylindria; order Limnocylindrales; family CSP1-4; genus SPCO01. The sequence continues at coordinate 7,914 of DASTIG010000042.1, read as the reverse complement.
TGCGAAAAGCGGTGTCCCTGCGCCCAGGATCACCGGCACAAGATCGACGCCGATCTCGTCAAGCAGGCCGGCTTCGAGCGCCTGCCTCGCCATCTGCCCACCGTTGACGGCGACGTTCCGGTCGCCCGCGATCTCCTTCGCCTTCGTCACGGCCGCCCCGATCCCCCCGGTGACGAAGACAAAGTTCTCGTCCGCTTGCGGACGATCCTCAGGCAGGTGGTGGGTCAGGACCACGGTGGTCACATCGAGCGGATGCCGGCCATTCCACGCATCGGTCAGGTCGTACAGGTGGCGCCCGCAGACGAGCGCGCCCCAGGATGCGATCTCCTGCCGGAGCAGCTCGGCGCTCGCCGGGGAGACGTGCGACGCCGGCACCCCGGCGGTCGCATCCGGCATCGGGACCTCGACGTCACCGGCGCCGTACCACTTGAACAACAGGTCGAAGCCCGTGTCCTCCGGTCCGGCGATGAAGCCGTCGAGCGACATCGTCGCGCCGGCGCTGACCTTGCCCATGTTGGCTCTCCTCTCTGGCTCGAGCACGGGAAAACCATAGGCGACGTAGGGTGGAAGGGCTTGGACCCCTCGAAGGAGGTAGGCAGATGACCCACGAACAGGCACCGGAACGCGAGCAGTCGCTAGTCGGAGACAAATCCGAGACGACGTCCTTGGGAGGTCGCGCGGGAGAGCCTTGCGAATCCCGAGCACCAGCGCGACCAGAGCTGATAACCGCCACCTATCGGTCTGCTGGCTATCGCGCCGACGGCGCTGATCGCACTCCGGTCGAGGTGCCTGCAAAGGGAGGGTGATGCCTCTGACCACCATACCCGTGACCACCGCTCCATCGAGTCACATCCGCGTCTAGCACAGGAAGGACTTGACGCTCATGAAGATCGTCGTCATCGGCGGCACCGGGCTGATCGGCTCGAAGGTCGTCGCTGGGCTCACCGAGCACGGTCACGAGGCCGTCCCAGCCTCGCCGCGCCTCGGCATCAACACGATCACCGGCGAAGGACTCGCCGAGGCCCTCGACGGCGCTTCGGCCGTCGTCGACGTCTCGAACTCGCCCGATTTCAGCTACGCGACGGCGCTCGACTTCTTCGCGACCTCGACCCAGCACCTGCTGATCGCGGAGGCGGCTGCGGGAGTCGGGCATCACGTCGCCTTGTCCGTCGTCGGAACGAAGGCGTTGTCCGAGAGCGGCGACCTCACGAAGACGATCGCTGGGTACTTCCTGGCAAAGCGGGTCGAGGAGGCGCTGATCCGAACGTCCGACATCCCGTACTCCATCGTCCACGCGACCCAGTTCTTCGAGTTCATCAAGAGCATCGCGGACGACGCCACCGACGGCAGCACAGTCCGGGTGCCTTCGGTCGCGTTCCAGCCGATGGCAGCCGCCGACGTCGCCAAGGCCGTCGGGCGCGTCGCGGCCGGGGCGCCGGTCAACGGCATCGTGGAGGTCGGCGGGCCGGAGACGTTCCGGTTCGACGAGGCCGTCCGGCGAGCCCTCGCGGCCACGAACGACCCGCGGACGGTCACCGCCGACCCGTCGGCGACGTACTTCGGCATCCCCGTGGGCGAACGCTCGCTCGTGCCCGGAGACGGGGCGATGGTCGGCGAGATCCGTCTCGACGACTGGCTTCGCGAGGTCACAGCGGTTCCGGCAGCGGCAGCTGCCCGTTAGACGAGAGAGGAGAGTCGAACGATGAACACGACATCTGCAAAGGCCGAATCGCCCGTGGCCACTCAGGATCGAGAGGGCGCGTCGATCTCCGATCGCGAGCGCGAGCAGATCGAGCGCGCGAACGCGACCACGGCGACGCCGGTGATCTTCATCCACGGGCTGTGGCTGTTGCCCTCGAGCTGGGACAACTGGGCCGCGCTGTTCGAGGAGGCTGGGTACGTCGCGCTGACGCCAGACTGGCCTGATGATCCGGCAACGGTCGACGAGGCCCGGGCGAACCCGGACGCCCTCGCCAGGAAGACACTCAAGCAGGTCGCCGATCACACGGCCCAGGTCATCGATGCCTTGGACAGGAAGCCAGTGCTGATCGGGCACTCCACCGGTGGTCTGCTCGCCGAGATGCTCGCGGGCCGGGGCCTCGCGGCGGTAACCGTGGCGATCGACCCCGGGGTCTTCCGGGGGGTTCTGCCGCTGCCGTTCTCGGTCCTGAAGGGCGTGGGGCCATTCCTGCTCAACCCGCTCACGCGCGGCCGAGCGATCACGCTCACGTTCGACCAGTTCAAGTACGGCTGGGTGAACGCGCTCGACGAGCAGGAGGGGAGGGAGCTCTACGACACCTTCCACGTCGCCGGCTCCGGGATCTCACTCGTCCAGATGGGCAACGCGAACCTCAACCCGTGGACCGAGGCGAAGGTGGACACGAAGAACCCCGACCGCGGTCCCCTGCTGATCATCGACGGCGAGAAGGACCACACGGTGCCGTGGGCGATCGCGGACGCCGCCTACAAGCGGCAGCAGCGCAACCCCGGTGTCACGGAGATCGTGAAGGTCCCGAACCGAGGCCACTCCCTCACCATCGACCACGGCTGGCGCGAGGTCGCCCAGACCGCGCTCGACTTCGTCAAGCGGTTCGCCTAGTCCTGAGCGAGGCACCAGGCAGACGCGAGCCCTTAACCGCTCTGCCTGGTGCTCTCGGCATCGAGGAGATCAACGTGATCATGCCAGCCGCCGATCAGCCGGTCAGCTTTGTCCAGCACATCAAGCCCCTGTTTCGACCGACGGACCGCGAGTCGATGGCCTTCGCATTCGATCTCTGGGACGTTGACGACGTTCGATCGAACGCCGACGCGATCCTCGGGCGTCTCAGGCAGGGCACGATGCCGTGTGACGGCGGCTGGTCGTCCGACAAGGTCGAGCTCTTCGACCGATGGATCGCCACGGGGAAGCTCGACTGACCCGCGCGCTCGATGAGGACCCGGCGAGGTGGGGGCCTCGCCGGGTTTCTTGTGGGGCGCCTGAGCGCGGGCCTCGAGTATCGTGAACATATGTCGCAGACACCGGCGAAGCCCTTCCTTCCGCCGCGTTGGTTCATCCGGGCCGCCTGGGCCGCCCACCGTGCGATCTATCGGGTCAGCGGGGGCCGACTGGGCCTCGGACCGCCGACCGAGAAGACGTACGGGACGATGCGCCTCCACACGATCGGCCGGCGCAGCGGCAAGCGCCGCGCGGCGATGCTCGGCTACTTCGAGGACGGCCCGAACCTGTACACGCTCGCGATGAACGGGTGGGGCGAGCCGGAACCGGCGTGGTGGCTCAACCTACAGGCGGATCCCGACGTGACGATCGACCTGCACGACGGTCCGCGCCGATTCCATGGACGTGAGGCGACCGGCGAAGAGCGCGCCCGCCTGTGGGCCGACATGGCGCGGATCGAATCGAACCTCGATGCATACGCAACACGTCGACCGCGCGGGACCGCCCTTGTCGTGTTCGAGCCCCGGCCGGACGACGCTCGCCCGAGCTAGCGCAGTTCTCGTTCCGCCAGGCGCGCGAACTTCTCGAGCTCACCGCGGAAGCTGCCTTCGTAGGAGCCGCGCGAGAACACCCATGAGGAGACGGCTGAGATGCGACCGACCGTCTCGAACTCCTGGGTGACGCGCGTCCCATCGCCCTCGGGTACGAACGTCGCGCTCGACACGCCCCGAAGCACCCAGCTGCCGAAGCGCGTCGCGAAGCGTCGCGGCGGATCGGTCGATCGGTCCGGACACGTCGCTGACGCCCGTGACCCCGCCGACCCACTCGCCCATGCGCTCGACGTTCGTCCAGAGCGCGAAGACGTGCTCGGCCGGTGCCGCGACATGGGTGGAGATCGTGTTGTGGGCCACGGTGGCGCCCATTCTGGACAGCGAGCGTCGCCTCTACCATGCCGAGATGGACGATCGCGACGTCGAGCGCCCGGCTCCGCCCCTCCCGCCGCTCGTCGCAGCCCTCCTGACGTTCATCGCCACGGCGAGCGTGCTGGTCCTGGAGATCGCCGCCGGGCGGCTCCTGGCCCCATACGTGGGTGTCTCGCTCACGACCTACACCGGGATAATCGGCGCGATCCTGGCCGGCATCGCCCTGGGCGCGTGGATCGGCGGCAAGGCAGCGGACGCCGTCGGACCGCTGCCGCTCCTTGGTCCAGCCTTCATCCTCGGTGGCCTCAGCGCCATCGCCGCCGTGCCGATCGTGGGGGCGATCGGTGGCGTCGGGATGGGGGAGGGGCTGGTAGCGATCGTCCTCCTGGCGACGACCGCGTTCGTCGTGCCGGCGGCCATCCTCTCGGCCACGGCGCCGATGCTCGTGCGCGGCACCCTGACCGACCTCGCCACGAGCGGCTCGATCGTAGGACGGCTGTCGGCGGTCGGGACGGTCGGCGCCATCACGGGCACGTTCCTGACGGGCTTCGTGCTGCTCGGACTGTTCCCGACGCGCGTCCTGATCATCTCGATCGGTGTCGGGCTGGCCGTCATCGGCGTCGTCCTTAGCCTGTGGCTGCGTCGAGGGGGCAGGGGACCGGCCTTGCTGGCGATCGCCGCGGCCCTGTTGACCGGCGGCTTGGCGCTGGCGCAGCCGTCCCCGTGTGACACCGAGAGCGCCTACTACTGCATCGCCATCCGCAGCGACTCCGCCGACCCGAACATCCGAGTCCTCGTGCTCGACCGACTCACCCACGCCGCCGTCGACCTACAGGATCCGACCAACCTCGAGTTTGGCTACGTACGGCGATTCGCCGACGCGACGGCGCCGATCCGTGCCGGGCTCGGCGCGTCGCCCGACGTCTTGCACCTCGGTGGTGGCGGGTTCACATTCCCGCGCTACATCGAGTCCATGCATCCCGACGCGCGCCAGACCGTCCTGGAGCTCGATTCCCGGATCTACGAGATCGCGCAGTCCGAGCTCGGATACGTGCCGAGCGACGCAATCGATGTGCGCCTGGGCGACGCGCGACAGTCGATCCGCGCGCTCCCGTCGGATGCGTTCGACATCGTGATCGGCGACGCGTTCGGCGGACTTGCCGTGCCGTGGCATCTCACGACGACCGAGTTCCTCGACCAGATGGCGCGCGTGCTGCGCCCGGGCGGCGCATACGTCATGAACCTGATCGACTACCCGCCGCTCCGCTTCGTCCGGGCCGAGGCGGCATCGGCCGCGACTAGGTTCTCCCAGGTGGCGGTCATCGCCAGCCGCGAGACGATCGCGGGCGAGGGCGGCGGCAATGTCGTGCTGGTGGCGAGCGATACGCCGCTCGACAGGGCAGGCGTGGAGGCCGCCATCGCAACATGGGGGGAGGGGTCGACGACGGCCATCCTCTCAACCCATGACGAGGTGACGTCGTTCATTGGTCCGTCAGGCGTGCTCACGGACGACTTCGCGCCGGTCGACCAACTCCTTGGGCGCTAGGAGGCTGACTCGCGCGCGACCTGTTTCAGGCGTCGGGAAACCGCCACCGTGGTCGCTGCTGCAAGCGCCATAACCACGACCCCGTAGCCGAGCGCGGTCGACCGCAACCCGAAGACGGACACGAGGGCCCCCGCGACGATCGTCGGGACGCTGAACGAGACGAAGACCACCACGTAGATAGCTGCGACGAGCGCACCGCGCTGTTCCGGGCGGGCCAAGGGAGCGGTCGCTCGCACGAAGGCCGAGAAGCCTCCGCCGAGGCCGACACCCGCGACGATGCTGCCGCCGTAGAGGAGTGCCGGAGTCCCCGTGAGCACACCAAGCAGCGTCACCGCGACGCCGAGGATGACGACCGCGGAACCTGCGACCAACAACCTATTCGCGTCGGCACGACGCAACAAGAACGAGGCGGCCGCTCCCGTACCGCAGAGGGCGAAGATGATGAGCCCGCCTACGAGTCGGTCGGTAGTTTCCAGGGTCTCCAACGCGAGCGACGGGCCGAGTGCCAGGTACAGGCCGCTGAGCGCCCATATCCCGACGATCGCCGGCGTGGCCGCGACGAACGTCGGCCGAACGGTGGCCGGCACGCCGATGCTCGGCCGCATCGAGGTCTGCCAACCAGGTCGGTGTCGGTCGCCACCCGGAACGGTGACCAAGGTGACGATCGCGATCAGATAGATGACCGCAAGGACCTGATAGACGAGGGACAACGGATCCGGTCCGTACTCCACGAGGACAGCCGCGAACAGAGCCCCGCCGCCGAGACCCAGCAGGGCCCGGCGCCGTTGACGACACTGCCGAGTTGCGGGTCGGTTGGCGGTGACAGATCGAGCAGCCACGCGCTGACGGCGCCGGCGGCGATCCCTATGCCCGCTCCGGTGAGGATGCGCGCGGCGAACAACAGCCAGACGTCGTTGGCCCCGGTGAAGAGAAGCATCGCGGCGACCTCGATCGCGAGCGCGGCAGTGAGCACCGGACGACGCCCGAGATGGTCGGAGAGTCGTCCTGTCGTGAGGAGCGTCGCGATGCCGCCCGCGGCATACGAGGCATAGATGGCAGTCAGCGTCAAGGGCGAGAACCCCATCGTGGCCTGGTACTCGCGATACAGCGGCGATGGCGCGCTCGCGGCGAACAGCAGGAGCACGAGAATGAGGGCAAGGAGCCAGAAGGCAGGGCCGCGCCCAAGAGAGAACGCCCCTCGGTCCATCTCGCACCTCCCGCGGCAAGTCGTCGACGGGAACGGTGCTCAGTCTATCGAGGGGCGGTCGGGAGCCGATGGGCGACGCCGCGACGCGCTCGTCGAGAGCGACGTCCTAGCCGGGCGAGGCGGCATGATATTCACGCCGTGCCAACACTGACCCACGACCAGATCCGGACGCTGGCGCCCGACGCATCAGCTGCGCGCTCCGGCGAAGCCCTCGCTGATCGACGTCGATGGGACTCGGCGGGCCGATCCGATGAGGCTGCTTGGGGCCTCTGCAAAGGCAGCGGCGCCAACCCGTACCAGGTGGCCGTCGACATCGCCGGCCCGGCCTACAAATGCTCGTGCCCGTCGCGCAAGATCCCCTGCAAACACGCGTTGGGCCTGCTGTTTCTGGTCGCGGATGGTGGCGCCCCGACCGCCGATCCTCCTGACTGGGCACAGTCCTGGCTGGACAGCCGGGCAAGTCGAGCTGCCGCCCCCGCAACCAGAGCAGCACGGCCGACCGAGATCGACCCCGAAGCGCGCGCCAAACGGATCGCGACGCGCGAACGGAAGGTCGCGGCCGGGATCGACGAGCTCGATCGGTGGCTCCGCGACCTGATGCGCCGCGGCCTCGATAGCACCCGCGGCGAGGGCTATCGCTTCTGGGACGCGATGGGTGCCCGCCTCGTCGACGCGCAGGCGGGCGGGCTGGGTCGGTCGGTGCGCGGCTTGGGATCCGCGGCCAACTCCGGTGATGCCTGGCCGCACCTGCTGCTCGAGGGCGCCGGGCGCCTGCACCTGCTTTCGGAGGCGTATCGACGCGCCGATCAGATCCCCGATGACCTGCGGGCAGACGTCCGCTCGCTGGTCGGCTGGAACGTGAAGGAGGATGAGCTCGATCCCGCCGATGCCGTCGAGGACCGATGGCTCGTCATCGGGCAGCGCGTCGACGACAGGGGCGACATCGTGACCGCCAGGACGTTCCTCCTCGGGGAGACATCGCGACGGCTCGCGCTTCATCTCGCCTTTGGCGTCGGGGCGGCACCGCCGACGATCCTCGCCATCCCCGGCCAGGCGTTCCGGGCGACGATGACCTTCTATCCGTCATCCACGCCGCTGCGCGTTGCCGTCCGACCACCGATCGAGCCTGACGGCGATATCACCGACGGCCCCTTCTCGGCCTCGCTTACCAGTGTCGTCGAGGAACACGCCGCCCGCCTCGCACGCAACCCGTTCGCCGGTTCCTGGCCGGTCGTGATCGGCGATGTCGTGCCGGTCCTTCGGGGCGATCAGCTGCTCATGCGGGATCCGGACGGGACGGCCC
>DASTIG010000041.1:0-14339 GCA_035717785.1 Candidatus Limnocylindrales bacterium | reverse complement strand
GTCCGGGACTAGGGACGGCGGCCGGCGAGGGCGTCGGCGTGGATGCCGTTAGGATCGATCGAGGGGCGGCCGGGCCGGGCGGCCAGCTGGGCCAGGGTCTGGTCGTCGAGGATCGCGAGCATCGCGTCGCGCACGTCGATCATGACGTCGCGCAGCGGGCAGGTCGCCTCGTCGGGACAGGAACACCGACCGTAGTACCGCAACGAGACGCACGGGCGCGGCGCCAATGCACCGTCGAGCAGCCGCACGACCCGCCCGATCGTGATCGTCGTCGGATCCGCGTCGATCGCGTAGCCGCCGTGGGCGCCGAGGGTCGTCCGCACGATCCCGCCGTGCTTGAGCGTCGCCATGATCTGCTCGAGGAACTTGGTCGGGAGGTTGTTGCGCTGGGCCAGGACGGCAAGCGCGACCGGGGCCGAGCCGTCGTGACGCACCAGATCGACGAGCGCGCGAAGGCCGTATTCGGATCGGCGGGAAAGGCGCATCGGCGGAATGGTAGCCCCGAAGCCCTACTCGCGTGGTCGGCATTCAGAATCGCCCTGCTGCCGCTGCCACAGCGCCAGGCCTACCTAGAACATGCGTGCGAAATGCCCAGACGCTGTGCTACCATCGCGCGCGATGGTCGACGACGCCACGAGCATGCAGATCCTGTCCGCCGAGCTCGACGAGGAGATCGATCCCGTCGTCGAAGGCACGCTCAGACCCAGGTCGCTGGCCGAGTACATCGGGCAGGCCGAAGTCAAGTCGAACCTATCGGTGCTGCTGCGGGCGGCGAAGGGCAGGGGAGAGGCCGCCGACCACATCCTGCTGTACGGCCCGCCCGGCCTCGGCAAGACGACGCTCGCGACGATCGTGGCCCGCGAGCTCGGGGTGAACGTCCGGTACACCTCGGGCCCGGCCATCGAACGGGCCGGCGACCTGGCCGCGATCCTCACCTCGCTCGAGGAACGCGACGTCCTGTTCATCGACGAGGTCCACCGGCTCAACCGCGCGGTCGAGGAGATCCTGTACCCGGCGATGGAGGACTTTGCGCTCGACGTGATGATCGGCAAGGGGCCGTCCGCGCGGAGCCTCCGGCTCAGCCTCAAGCCGTTCACGATCGTCGGGGCGACGACGCGCGCGGGCCGCATCAGCTCCCCGTTGCGTGACCGCTTCGGCGCTACCTACCGGCTCGACTTCTATACCGAGGACGAGCTCGCCCAGATCGTCGACCGCTCGGCCGAGATCCTCGACGTGCCGATCGATGCCGCCGCGACCCGGGCGATCGCGCGCCGCGGTCGAGGCACACCGCGCATCGTCAATCGACTGCTCAAGCGCGTCCGCGACAACGCACAGGTCCACGGCGACGGCCGCGTCCACGAGGAGACCGCGCGGGACGCGATGCGGCGCATGGAGATCGACGACGAGGGCCTCGATTCGGCGGACCGGAAGCTGCTCGCGGCGATCGTCCAGAAGTTCGCGTCGGGCCCGGTCGGGGTCGCCGCGCTCGCGGCGGTGCTGTCCGAGGAGGTCGACACGATCGAGGACGTCCACGAGCCCTTCCTCCTTCGCCTCGGGTTCATCGACCGGACGCCGCAGGGCAGGATCGCGACCGACCTCGGTCGCGCCCACCTCTCTGCCCTGGGCTACGAGATCCCACCGCCCCGACGCGCCGAGGCCGGGATGCCGAGCCTGTGGGACGACCCGATCGAACCGATCGACCCGGCCGAGACGGACGAGGCGTGACGGGGCCCTTCGTTTCGTCGTCCGCGCGGTTCGAGGTCACGACCCCCGCTCCGGCCGACGGTTCGACGCGGGCACGGACCGGGATGCTGACGCTAGCGCACGGGTCGGTCGAGACCCCGCAATTCATGCCGGTCGGCACGAACGCGACGGTCAAGGCGCTCGCCCCTGACGACATCAAGGACGCGGGCGCGACGATCATCCTCGCCAACACCTATCACCTCTACCTGCGCCCAGGCCACGAGCGGATCGCGAGGCTCGGCGGGCTGCACCGGTTCATGGACTGGGATCGGCCGATACTGACCGACTCGGGCGGGTTCCAGGTCGTGTCGCTGGGCGACCTGCGAGTCGTCGACGAGGACGGCGTCACGTTCCGCTCGCACCTCGACGGTTCGATGCACCGCTTCACGCCCGAGCACGCCACGGCTGTCCAGGAGGCGCTCGGCTCTGACGTCGCCGTGGCGTTCGACCAGCCGGTCTTCCCGAGCTCACCGCGGGAGGTCGTGGCCGACGCGACCGCCCGGACGCATCGCTGGGCGGAGCGGTCCCTGGCCGCGCATCGGCGCCCGGACCAGGCGATGTTCGGGATCGTCCAGGGCGGGCTCGACCCGGAGCTGCGTGCGGCGTCCACGCGCTTCATTGCCGGGCTGCCGTTCGACGGCCTGTGCATCGGCGGGCTGGCAGGTGACGAGACGCCGGAGGAGCGCGAAGCTGCGCTCGATGTGGCGGTCCCGCTGCTGGCGGACGATCCGCGGCCGCGCTACTTGATGGGTCTCGGTTCGCCGGCGGACCTGCTCGAGGCGGTCCATCGGGGCATCGACCTGTTCGATAGCGTGCTGCCGGCACGCGTGGCACGGAACGGCCAGCTGTGGGTTCCCAGCGACGGCAAGGATGGCGGACGGCTGAACATGCGCAACCGGGCGTTCCTCGACGATAGCGGTCCGGTCCAGGAAGGTTGCCCGTGCCTCCTGTGCCGCCGTTTCTCGCGCGCCTACATCGCTCATCTGTTCCGGGCGAAGGAGCTGCTTGCGTACCGTCTCGCGACTTGTCACAACCTCACCTTCACCCTAGACTTCATGGCCAGGATCCGAGCCTCGATCCGGGCCGGGACCTTCCCCGCCGAGATGCCCGATCTGCGCTCCCGCGCGGGCCGAATGAGTGGCAGTGAAGTCGCCGAGCAGTCGGCGTGAAGGATCAGTCGATACGCTGCACGACGACGCGGAGGCGACGCGATGGGCTCACGCAATCGACCACGCAAAGAGGCGAAGAAGAAGCCGAAGGCCAAACTCGCCCAACCGAGTCTGGCGCCGCTCTCGGAACCACCGCAGAACGTCGAGGTGATCCGAAAGCCGCGCAAGGAGAAGCCAGTCGTCGAGGACGACACGGACGAGACCTGACCGGCCGGACGGACGCCACCGTGGAAGGCTCCGCTGACGGGATGGACCGATCGATGAGGAGCGTGACGAACGGATGGCGATGACGGACGAGCGGGCCACGGAACGGGCCCTGGCGGAACGCGGCAAGGCAGTCGACGCCGCGCTATCGGCGATCGAGAAGCAGTTCGGCCGCGGGGCCATCATGAAGCTCGGCTCCGCCGAGCGGCAGGCCGTCGATTCGATCCCGACAGGCTCGATCGCGCTCGATCTCGCGCTCGGCGTCGGCGGCATCCCGCGCGGCCGCATCACCGAGATCTTCGGTCCTGAGTCGTCGGGCAAGACCACGGTCTGTCAGCACGTCCTCGCGGAAGCTCAGGCGCGTGGCGGGGTCGTCGCCTTCATCGATGTCGAGCACGCCCTCGATCCTGCCTACGCCCGCGCCTGCGGCGTCAACGTGGATGAGCTGCTCGTGTCGCAGCCGGACACCGGCGAGCAGGCGCTCGAGATCACGGAGACCCTGATCCGCTCCGGCGGCATCGATTGCGTCGTGGTCGACTCGGTCGCGGCACTAGTGCCGCGAGCCGAGATCGAGGGTGAGATGGGCGATTCGTTCGTCGGCATCCAGGCCCGGCTCATGAGCCAGGCGCTGCGCAAGTTGACCGGTGCCGTTTCGCGCTCGAACACAGCGCTCGTCTTCACGAACCAGTTGCGCGAGAAGATCGGCGTGATGTTCGGCAACCCGGAGACCACGCCCGGTGGCCGAGCGCTGAAGTTCTATGCCTCGGTCCGGCTGGACATCCGTCGCGTCGAGACGATCAAGACCGGCACCGAATCGGTCGGAAACCGGGCCCGGGTGAAGGTCGTGAAGAACAAGGTCGCGGCGCCGTTCCGGGTCGCCGAGTTCGACATCATGTACGGCGAGGGGATCTCCAAGGAAGGCGGCCTGCTCGACGTCGGCGTGGCGATGGACGTCGTCTCCAAGACCGGTGCCTGGTTCAACTTCGGCGAGACCCGGTTGGGCCAGGGTCGCGAGGCGTCCAAGGACTTCCTCAAGACCAGTCCGGAAATCGCCGCGGAGATCGAGTCGCAGATCCGCGGCAGGATCACCGAGACGCCCATTCCCGTCGAGGGCATCGAAGAAGCCGAATAGGGCTCGCCGTGATACGACCCGCACGCGGCGTTGGCCAGTCCGCGCTGGCGCTCACGCACCTCAAAGTGCGCTCGCCTCAGTGCTCCTGGCCGCCTTGCGCTCGGATCGTCTAACGGCGAACCCAGGGGTGCCCGGCAGGAGAGAGACGTTCGCTGAGCGGCGCGAGCGGCGCGCCGCGGTCGATGATCCCGCGGTCGTGCTTGAAGCCGCAGCGCGGTTCCTCGAGGCGCGGTCCCGGTCGGTCGCGGAGGTTCGTCGCAGGCTGACGACGGCCGGGTATAAGGCCGACCTCATCGACGGCGCCATCGCCCGGATGACCGAGCTCGGCATGCTCGACGACGAGATGTTCGCGCGAGCCTGGGTCGAGTCGCGCGACCGCGCTCGACCGCGCGGCGAGCGGGCGCTACAGAACGAGCTCCTGCTCAAGGGGATCGATCGCTCGGTCATCGACCTCGTGCTGGAGGATCGACGCGACCAGCTCACGGCGACCGACGACGCCGATGCGCCCCCTGTCGCGCCGGACCGTGCCGCTGCGGATCGGTTGATCGCCAAGCATGCCCGGACCCTCGATCGGATCGCCGATCCGCGCCGCCGGCGCGAGCGCGCCTACGCCCTGCTCGCCCGGAATGGTTTCGACCCCGAGACGTGCCGCGAGGTGGCCGCGGCCGTGATCACGCGCGACGACGTCGATGTCGATGGGAGCGGCCCAGGATGACGCGCGTCCGCCGCGGCTGGTACGGTGACCGCGGACACCGCATCGGACGCCACCCGACCGAGCACGACCGCACGGGCCCCTGACCATCGTCAGGGTCGTGTGTCGCAGCCGCCGTCGGGATACTCGGTCCCGGTGCTGATCCCGGCGATCGCCGGTGACGTCCCTGACTCCGGGGGAAGGAGAACAGGACGCGGTGTATAGATCCATTCGCCCGACCTGGGTGACTGCCACATGGGTGGCGCTGCTGCTCGTCCTCGTCGCCTTCGCGGCGTCGCAGGCCAGGCTGCCCCAGGCCCCTCCGACCGGCATGGTCGCGGCGTTCGTTGACGTCAACGGCAACGACATCGACGACTCATGCGAGGACCCAGAGACCGTCGAGCCCGACGAGACGGCCGCAACCGAGGCCGAAGCCGCCGTCGATACCGATGGCGACGGGACGATCTCAGTCTCCGAGGCGGCCCAGAGCGACCGTATCGGTGGCGAGAACTGCAACCATGGCGGCTACGTCAGCTGGGTCGCGCACGGCTCGTGCCCGGATCCTGTGACCGAGCCGGTGACGGAACCAGTGACCGAGCCCGTGACCGAGCCCGTGACCGGACCCGCCCTCGACGCTGCGCCGGTTGTTGCTGATCCCTGCGCCGAGGAAACGGCCGAAGAGCCGACCGACGAGCAGGCTGCCGCGCCAGCCGCAGAGTGCGTCGAGATCCCGCCGCCGGAGCGCGATCCGGCTCTTGACGAGCAGAAGAACGGCCATGGCAAGTGGGTCTCGACCGTCGCGACGTCCGACGCGATCGGTGGCAAGAACTGCAATCACGGCGGGGCCGTGAGCGAGGCCGCCAAGAAGGACAAGGAGGCCGCGAAGGCCGCCCGGGACGCTGCCAAGGCGGAACGGGATGCCGCCAGGGCCGAGAAGAAGGCCGCACGCGAGGCCGCCAAGGCGGCCAAGGAGCACGGCAAGGGCAAGTCCAAGAACCACTAGGGCCCCCGCCCCAGATCGACGACGGCGCCGCGCGTGCGGCGCCGTCGTCATGTGTGCGGGGCAGGCGCGAGTTCGGGCCGGCCAGCCGGGCTCGGCCCTTGGCACGGTGCAAAGCTGCCTCGTTCGCATCTGGAACATCCTTATGTTCCAATCTCGGCCTGAGCGCCTGAGCGACGTCCCGAATCGGGCGTTCCCGCGCTGTTTGGAACATCCAGCGAGTTCCAAATGGCACCGGAAGCGCGCCTGAGACCTCCCTCAGGCGCTGATCGGAATATCGGGATGTTCCACGGGCCGGTGGCTGGCACTGGGCGGGTAGGCACGGGGCGGGAGAACGGGCCGGCGCAGGCAGGGCGCCCGGGCAACACCCTCGGTTGACCCGTCGCAGGCTCGGCCCTACGCTAGCCGGACGTTCCAGGCGCCCGTAAACGGGCGTTTCGAACAGAAGCACCGGCCCGATCGCGGCCCAACGAGGGGGCCCGGACTGTCGTACCGACGGTCCGAGACCAGGCACCGCCATCGTGCGGCGCCTGTACCCCCTCGCCTCTCGTGATCGTGCCTTCGCACACGTGAAACGTCCGGCCGCATGATCCGGTCCGGATGGGAGGAAACCGATGGAGACACCGATCGTGGTGGCGGTGGCGTTGCTGGCCGCCCTCGGCGGAGCAGTGCTAGGCGCGCTGGTTCGGACGATGTGGGCGTCGCAGGGCATGAAGGCCGCCCAGGCGGAAGCCCGGCGCATCGAGGCTGAGGCCCGCACCCGCCAGAAGGAACTGATCCTCGAAGCGAAGGACGAGAAGCTGCGCCTTGCGCACGAAGCAGAGGAAGAGGCGCGAGTCCGACGCAACGAGCTGACCGCACAGGAGCGCCGCCTGACGCAGCGCGACGAGCAGCTCGACCAGCGGACGGAGATGCTCGAGCAGCGGGACCGCAAGCTCCTCGACCGTGAGCGGGAGCTGGACAAGGCGAAGGAAGACCTTGTCCGCACGACACAGGAGCAGGTCGTGGCATTGGAGCGCGTGTCGGGCATGACTGCCGACCAGGCCAAGACGATGTTGCTCGACGTGGTCCGCGTCGAGGCCGAGCACGACGCGGTCAAGCTCGCCCGAGCCATCGAGCGATCCGCACGCGAGGAGGCCCAGGACAGGGCTCGCGACATCGTCCTGACCGCGATGCAGCGCGTCGCGGCCGACCACACGGCCGAGCACACGGTGAGCGTCGTCCACCTGCCGTCGGACGAGATGAAGGGCCGGATCATCGGCCGCGAGGGCCGCAACATCCGGGCGCTCGAGCAGGCGACCGGCATCGACCTGATCATCGACGACACGCCCGAGACCGTGGTACTCAGCGGCTTCGACCCCGTGCGCCGCGAAGTGGCCCGCATCGCCATCACCAAGCTCATCGCCGACGGCCGCATCCACCCCGGTCGCATCGAGGAGGTCGTGGCCAAGGCCCGCGCCGAAGTCGATCTCGTCATCCGCCAGGCCGGCGAGCAGGCGGCCTACGAGGCTGGCGTGCCCGGTCTGCCGGCCGAGATCATCAAGCTGCTCGGCCGTTTGAAGTACCGGACCAGCTACGGGCAGAACGTGCTCAATCACGTCGTCGAGACGAGCCACCTGGCGGCGGTCATCGCCGCGGAGATGGGCGCCGACGTCCAGGTAGCGAAGATGGGTGGCCTGCTGCACGACATCGGCAAGGCGGTCGATCACGAGGTCGAAGGCCCGCATGCGGCCATCGGCGCCCAGATCGCCCAGCGCCACAACCTGCCATTCAAGGTCATCAACGGCATCGCCGCCCACCACCAGGAGGTCGAGTACGCCTGCCTGGAGGCCCCGATCGTCCAGGTCGCCGATGCGATCAGCGCGTCGCGGCCGGGTGCCCGCGGCGAGACGATGGACACCTATGTCAAGCGGCTCGAGGACCTGCAGGCGATCGCCGAGAGCTTCATCGGGGTCGAGAAGTCGTTCGCGGTCCAGGCCGGCCGCGAGGTCCGCATCCTGGTCCGGCCCGAGGAGATCGACGACCTGACCGCGACCCGCCTCGCGCGGGACGTGGTCAAGAAGATCGAGGAGCAGCTGACCTACCCGGGCCAGATCAAGGTGACGGTCATCCGCGAGACCCGGGCCGTGGAGTACGCGAAGTAGACACGACCGCCGCCGTCGGGCGGACGCGCCTCGGGAACGTCGCGAACGGCGACGCGCCACGGCCGAAGGGCGCCTGCCGTGTCCTGATGATCGGCGACATGATCGGCAAGCCCGGCCGCCAGGCGGTCGAGCGGCTGGTCCCTGAGTTGCGCGAGTCGCGCGGCATCGACTTCGTGACCGCCAACGGAGAGAACGTCGCCGGCGGGATGGGGCTGACCCCGTCGACCGCCGACGCGATCCTGGCCGCCGGCGTGGACGTCATCACCTCCGGGAACCACATCTGGGACAAGAAGGAGATCTACCCGTATCTCGAGTCGAACGAGCGGGTCCTCCGCCCGCACAACTACGGCACCCACGAGGTCCCCGGGCGGGGTTGGGGCACATTCGATGCGCTCGATGGCTCGCCCGTCGCGGTCATCAACCTGCAGGGCCGGACCTACATGCAGCCTATCGAGAACCCCTTTACCGACGCCGACGCGCTGCTCGACGAGTCGTCCTCGCCCGAGCCGCTGCCACCGATCCGCCTGGTCGACTTCCATTGCGAGCTGACCTCAGAGAAGAACGCGCTCGGGCTGTACCTGGACGGGCGCGTGAGCGTGGTCGTCGGTACCCACACGCACGTCGTCACGGGTGACGAGCGGATCCTGCCAGGCGGTACCGCGTACCAGACGGACCTTGGCATGACCGGCCCGGTCTGGAGCGTCATCGGGTTCGACCCGACCACGGTCCTGCCGCGGTTCATCAATGCACTCCCGACGCGGTTCGAGGTCGGCGACGGTCCGGTGGTCTTCAATGCGACGCAGATCGATATCGACCCGGCGACGGGCCGGGCCCTCGCCATCGAGCGGATCCAGCAGCTCGTGGAGCCGTAGTACGACGTCGATGTCGGACCGACCGCGGCCGCGTCGCTCGCGCCGTCACGACCCGAGTGCGCGCGAAGGGGCGGTCGTCCCGCCGGGTCCATCCACGGTCGACCTGCACACCCACTCGACTCGGTCCGACGGGGTCCTCGCCCCGACCCACCTGATCCGCGACGTCGCCGCGGCCGGCGTCACGACGTTCTCGCTGACCGATCACGACACGCTGGCCGGCTACCGCGACATCGTTCGGGCCGACGCCGTCCCGCCCGGGATGACGCTCATCCCCGGCGTCGAGATCAATGCACTGGTGACACGCGACATCGGGCTCTGGGAGTGGGAGCTCCACATCCTTGGTTTCGGGATGGACCCCGACGACGAATCGTTCGAGTCGGTGCTCGCCACGCAGCGCTCTGCGCGCCGGATCCGCTTCGAGAGGACGGTCGAGCTCCTGCGCGAGATCGGTCTGCCGATCGATGCGCAGGTCGCGGCGCTCGAGACGGGCGATGACGACGCGCTCGGCCGCCCGACCATCGCCCGCGCCCTCATCGATGCCGGGTTCGCGACATCGGTCGAGGACGCGTTCAGCAGGATCATCGGGCACGGCGGGCCTGGCTACGTGCGACGCGCCGGTCTCGGTCCGGAGGATGCGATCGCGGCCATCCGCGCTGCCGGCGGGCTGCCCGTCCTCGCCCATTTCCGCGAAGGGCCGTCGCGTCCCGAAGTCGTGCGCGAGCTGGTCGAGGCGGGCCTCGGCGGCCTCGAGGTCTACTACCGCTCGTTCGATACGGGCACCGTCGCGGCGATGGAGGAGGTCGCCGCGGCGAACGGCCTGATCGCTACGGGCGGCAGTGACTATCACGGCGACCTCGGCCCGTACGCAGCGTCGCACGTGCAGCTTTGGGTGCCGCCGGAGGTCGGCGAGCGGCTCCTCGACGTCCTCGGAGCGAGCGCTAGGACGAGCTTGACGCCTCGTCCTTGACGTAGGTCGGTCGCAGCTCGATCGGTCGATCCCGATGGCGGGCGCGCAGGTTCAGGAACTCGACGAACACGCTGAATGCCATCGCCGCGTAGATGTATGCCTTGTCGATGTGCAGCCCGAAGCCGTCGGCGATGAGCGTCACGCCGATGAGCAACAGGAACGACAGGGCCAGGATCTTGACCGATGGGTGGTCGTGCACGAACCGTGACAACGGACCGGAGGCGAACAGCATGACCCCCACCGCCAGGACGACCGCCGCGACCATCACCGGGATGTCGTCGACCATGCCGACGGCGGTCAGGACCGAGTCGAGTGAGAAGACGATGTCGAGCAGCACGATCTGCGCGAGCACGCCTCCCAGCGTCGCGCCTGCCACAGCGACGCCGGGGGCGTGACCGGTCTCACCCTCCAGCGACTCGTGGATCTCGTTCGTGGCCTTCCAGAGCAGGAAGAGGCCGCCACCGATGAGGATCAGGTCGCGCCACGAGAACTCCTGACCGGCGATGGTGAGGAGCGGTTGGGTCAGGCCGATGATGAACGAGAGCGTCAGGAGCAGGAGGATGCGCATCCCCATCGCGAGGCCGAGCCCGATCAACCGCGCGCGGTCTCGCTGGTCGGCCGGCAGCCGCTGGACGAGGATCGAGATGAAGATGACGTTGTCGATGCCGAGGACGATCTCGAGGACGGTCAGTGTGATGAGGGCGACCCAGATCTCCGGGTCGGCGAAGAGGGCGATGATGTCCATAGTCATCGAGGATACGGGTCGCCTCGATCGTCGGCGCTACCATGGCGCGCACCGTGCATGACTCTCGCTCGGCCACGCGCTCGCTTCCGGTCCTCGATGTCGTGGCGCCCATCGCACCCGCGGCGCCGCGAGTGCCGGTCGCGCCCGTCGATGATCGCCTGACGGAGTACCGGCCCGAGGCGCCGGCGCTGCCGCGCTTCCACGTCTGGACGCTGGGCTGTCAGATGAACCGGAGCGACTCGGAGGAGATGGCAGGACGGCTGCTGGCGGCCGGCTGTGAGGAGGCGCCGTCGTTCGAGGCCGCCGATCTCGTCGTGATCAACACGTGTGCCATCCGCGAGGGTGCCGAGCAGAAGGTGATCGGCCGGCAGGGCCATCTGACACGCCTCAAGTCGGCCAACCCGGGTCTGCGCGTCGTGCTGACCGGCTGCGCCGTCCGGGAAGCGGAGCGCGACGGCCTCCAGCGGCGCTATCCGGCGGTCGACCTCTTCCTGCGGCCCGACGAGGAGCCGGAGCTGGTCGATCGACTCGGTCTCGCGTCGGCGCAGGGCGCGATCGGCGCGCTCGGCGTGGTCGGCGCCACGACCACCGTGGGCCGCACGGTCGTCGGTGTCGCCGAGCGGCTCGCTGGCACGCGGGCCCGTGCCGTGGGGGAGGGGACCGTTGCGCGCGGATCGACGATCAGCGCCTGGCTGCCGATCATCTACGGCTGCGACAAGACCTGCACCTACTGCATCGTGCCGTTCAGCCGCGGTCCCGAGCGCAGCCGGCCGTTCGACGACATCGTCGATGAGGCACGCGCGCTGGCGGCGGCCGGCTACCGCGAGGTGACACTGCTCGGCCAGAACGTGAACTCGTACGGGCACGACCTGGCGCCGGAGGCCCGCTTCGCCCACGTCGACGCCGAGCGTTGGGCGGGCCGCCGGCTCGACCTGCACGGACGGCCGGACCTCGCCGAGCTGATCCGCGCGATCGACGGCCTGCGGACCGCCGACGGTCACCCTGCCATCCCGCGGCTGCGCTTCGTGACGTCCCATCCGTGGGACCTGTCGGATCGCCTGATCGCGGCGCTGGCCGACTGCCCGAGCGTCTGCGAGCACCTGCACTTGCCCGTGCAGTCGGGCGACGACGCCGTGCTGCGTCGGATGGGCCGCCAATACACGATCGAGCACTACCGGGAGCGCCTGGACCGGATCCGCGAGGCAGTCCCTGGCATCACCGTCTCGACCGACGTGATCGTTGGTTTCTGCGGCGAGACCGAGACGCAGTTCCAGCGCACGCTGCGGGTCCTCGAGGAGGTCCGCTACGACCAGGTTTTCGCCGCGGCCTACTCACCTCGGCCCGGCACGCCCGCGACCCGGCTCGCCGACGACGTGCCCGCGGACATCAAGCGACGCCGACTCAACCAGCTGCTTGCCGTCCAGGAGGGCATCGGCCACGTGCGCAACCAGGCGTGGCTAGGTCGCGACGTCGAGGTGCTCGTTGACACGATCACGCCAGCACGAAAACACGATCACGACGAAGACGAGAGGCCTGATGCGGCCTCCCCCAACCAGCCCAGAGGCGTCGGGCTGTCAGGGCGAACACGCGGCAACAAGCTCGTCCACCTCACGGGAGAGCCGATCCTGCTCGGCCGGGAGGTCACCGTGCGCATCGCTCATGCGGGCCCCTATGCACTCCGCGGGGCGGTCGTTACGCAGGAACAGCCGACCGTCCGTTGACACCGGCGAGAACGCGCCGTTACCGTGACCCCTTCCGGAGGAGTTCCCAGCACGGACCGTCCGGCTGGATGGTGGTGCGAACCATCACGGGTCCGTCACATGGTCGAGGAGGAAAAGCACCATGGACTATTCCCGGCTTGATCTCGTGCGTCGATCGGCGACGCCCATCGAGCTCGATCTCGTCGAGTCGTTCGCGAATGGGCGGATCACGCGACGCCAGTTCATCAAGCGCGCGTCGGTCATCGGCCTCTCGTTGCCGGCCGTCAGCGCGGTGATCGCCGCCTGCAGTCCCGGCACCCCGAGTGCGTCGGCGCCCGGCTCCGTGGCGCCCGGCGCCAGTGGTTCGGCAGCGCCCAGCGCGGCCGTCACCGGTGGCACCATTCGCTGCGCCATCCAGCGACCGGTGTCCGTCGACCCGGTCGCGATGCAGGACCTCGGCGGCTACGGCATCGTCGCCCAGTCGTTCGAGTTCCTGTGCGCTCAGAAAACAGACCCGAGCGATCCCGGCGGCCTGTCGGAGGGCCTCGCGACCTCGTGGGAGCCGAACGAGGACGGCACCGTCTGGACCTTCAAGCTCCGCCCCGAAGCCAAGTGGCAGCACGATGGTTCCGCATTCACCTCGGCCGACGTCGTTGCGACGATGGAGCGCCTCGTGGCGGCCGGCAACTCCGGCCTGAAGGGCGTGCTCGACCCGGGCGGCGCCGTCGCGACCGACGCAAACACGGTGACTTTCACGCTCGTCAGCGCGAACGGCAACTTCCCGTACCTCGTCTCGATCTACAACGCGCAGACCGTCATCACGCCGGCTGATTACGTCGCCGGGACGACAGCCGACGCGCGGCCGACAGGCACGGGCCCCTGGAAGCTGACCAACTACAACCAGCAGACCGGCGCGACCTTCGAGCGGAACACGGACTGGTGGGGCGGCCAGACCCCGCTCGACAGCACGGAGTTCATCTTCTTTGACGAGACCGGGCCGATGATCACCGCCTACCAGGGCGACCAGGTCGACGCGATCGTGCAGTTCGACGTCCTGACGGGCGCCGCGCTGTTCAATGACCCGAACTTCACGCTCATCGCCACGCCGGCTGCGCTCCATCGACAGATCTGGATGCGGGTCGACAAGCCGCCGTTCGACAACGTCAAGGTCCGCGAGGCGCTCGCGCTCACGTGGGACCGCGACGTGCTCATCCAGCAGTTGTTCCAGGGGCGCGCGGAGCTCGGCAACGACCACGTCATCTGGCAGGGCTATCCGTACTACGACTCCTCGATCCCTCAGCGGACGCGTGATGTCGACAAGGCCAAGGCGCTGCTCACAGAAGCCGGTGCCGCTGACCTGTCGATCGTCCTCCACGCCGGCGAGCTGCAGGAGATCCCGGACCTGGCCGTCCTGCTGAAGAGCCAGGCCGCGGAAGCCGGGATCACCCTCAACGTCGAGGTCGAGAGTCTGAGCACGTTCTATGGCGCGGCATGGTGCCCGGGCGACCCAGCCGACCCGAGCAAGCCGACCGATCCCCCGTGCGTCAATGCGGCGGAACTTGGGATCGTCGACTACGGTCACCGGGCCACGCCCGACGTCTACCTGAACGCGGCGCTCAAGACCAAGGGCATCTGGAACTCGTCGCAGTACGCCTCCTCGGAGTTCGACGCGGCGTTCGGCGAGTTCCAGGCCGCGGTCGCCGTCGACGCACAGAAGGCGGCGTGCACCAAGATCGAGACGATCCTCAACCGGGAGATCCCGGTCGGCCTGCCGTACTTCTACAACTACCTGGCCGGCAACTCGAACAAGTTCACCGGGGTGTTCTCGAGTGCCCTGGGCCAGATGTCGTTCGCGACCACGTCGAAGGTCGCCTGACCGGAGATCGCTTGAGGGCGATGGCGTCAGCCATCGCCCTCGTCCATCCACCTATCTGAGGGGACGGCGCGCGAGCACGCGATGGCACGTTTCATC
>DASTIG010000040.1:0-22591 GCA_035717785.1 Candidatus Limnocylindrales bacterium | reverse complement strand
GATCGCCGGCGACGGCGACCTGCTGCCGGTCAGCGCGCTCCCGGTCGACGGGACCTTCCCGACCGGGACCACGAAGTACGAGAAGCGGGCCATCGCCCAGATGATCCCGATCTGGGATCCGGCGATCTGCATCGATTGCGGCAAATGCGCGATGGTCTGCCCCCACGCAACCATCCGGATGAAGGTCTTCCCGTCCGGCGCCGTCGAGGCCGCGCCGGCCGACTTCCTCCACAAGGAGTTCCGCTCGCGGGACCTGCTCGACCATCGACTCACGATCCAGGTCGCGCCCGACGATTGCACCGGCTGCGGTGTCTGTGTCGACGTCTGTCCGGCCAAGAGCAAGACCGACACGAGCCACAAGGCGATCGACATGGCGCCGGTCGCCGAGCATCGCGAGGTCGAACGGATTCGCTGGGACTTCTTCCAGTCGATCCCGCCGCTCGATCGCAGCCTGATCCCAGTCGATTCTGTCAAGGGCAGCCAGGTCCTCGAGCCCCTCTTCGAGTTCTCGGGGGCGTGTGGCGGCTGCGGCGAGACGCCCTACATCCGATTGGTCAGCCAACTCTTCGGCGACCGCATGATCGTGGCCAACGCGACCGGTTGCTCGTCGATCTACGGCGCCAACCTGCCGACGACACCATGGACGGTCAACGCGGCCGGGCGCGGCCCGGCCTGGAACAACTCGCTCTTCGAGGACAACGCGGAGTTCGGGCTTGGGATGCGGCTCGCGCTCGACGCCCAGACCGATCACGCCCGCCGGCTCCTCGAACGCCTCGCCCCGGATCTCGGCCCGGACCTCGTCGGGGGCCTCCTTGGGGCCGTCCAGGACACGGAAGCCGACATCGTGCTCCAGCGCGAGCGGGTGGGCCGTCTGCGCGAGGCGCTCGCCCATCTCGACGGTCCACTCAGCTCCGACAGCCGGCATCTGCTCGCGCTCGCGGGCGATCTCATCCGCAAGGGCGTCTGGATCATCGGGGGCGACGGCTGGGCCTACGACATCGGCTTCGGTGGGGTCGACCAGGTCCTTTCGTCCGGGCGCAATGTCAACATCCTCGTCCTCGACACCGAGGTCTACTCGAACACCGGTGGCCAGGCCTCGAAGGCGACGCCGCGCGGCGCGGTGGCGAAGTTCGCGGCCGCCGGCAAGGGGACCGCCAAGAAGGACCTTGGAGCGATCGCGCGTTCGTATGGCAACGTCTACGTCGCCCAGGTCTCGATGGGGGCGAACGACCTCCAGACGACCAAGGCGCTGCTCGAGGCTGACGCCTGGCCGGGTCCGTCGCTCGTCATCGCCTACAGCACATGCATCGCCCACGGGATCGACATGAGCAAGTCGATGACCCACCAGAAGGATGCTGTCAAGAGTGGCTACTGGCCGCTGTACCGCTTCCACCCGTCCGAGATCGAAGGTGGCCACCCGTTCAAACTCGACTCGACTGCACCGTCGATCCCGATCGCTGACTTCGTTGCCAGCGAGACACGTTTCGCGGTCCTCCAGCGAACCCATCCCGAACGGGCCGCCGAGCTCGCCGAGCTGGCGCAGGCGGACGCCGACGAGCGCTGGCACTACTACCAGCAGCTTGCAGGCGTCGAGCGCACCGTGCCGCACGTCCACCGGCCCGACCCTGACATCGTGCCCGAGGTCGAAAGCGATGCGGGCTACCGCTATGACAACGAGGGAGACGGGTCGTGAGCGTGGATCTCCGCACCCGCTATCTCGGCCTCGAACTCCGCTCGCCGATCATCGCCTCGGCCGCGCCGCAGAATGGGGAGCCGGCCATGGCCCGCCGCCTCGAGACCGCGGGTGCCGGGGCGATCGTCCTCCCGTCGTTGTTCGAGGAGGAGATCCTGGCGGAGGAGCTCGGGCTCGAGCGCTCGCTGGAGCAGGGCACCGAACACTTCGCCGAGGCCCTCGACTACTTCCCACCCGTCGTAACGTTCGTGGGCACGGCCGACCGCTACGTCGCCGGACTCGAACGGATCAAGGCCCAGTCCACGGTTCCGATCATCGCGAGCCTGAATGCGACGAGCGATGGGGGATGGGTGCGCTATGCGCGGCTGATGGAGGACGCCGGCGCAGACGCACTCGAGTTGAATCTGTATCGTCTCGCTGCCGACCCGCAGCGGACCGCCGAGGAGATGGAGGCGGCCGATCTGGAGCTGATCGCGACAGTCCGTGCGTCGATCGGGATCCCGCTGGCCGTCAAGCTGAGCCCGTACTACTCTGCCTTCGCGAACTTCGCCGCCGCGGCTGCGCGCTCCGGTGCCGATGGGCTGGTCCTGTTCAATCGCTTCTACCAGCCGGATCTCGACCTGGATGCGCTCGAGGTCGTGCCGCGGCTCGAGCTGAGCCAGCCCTGGGAGATGCGGCTGCCGGTCCGCTGGATCGCGATGCTGCGGCCCCAGCTCGGGCCGGGCGTATCGCTCGCGGCGACTTCCGGTGCCCACGCGGGCGCCGACGTGATCAAGGGCCTCATGGTCGGCGCCGACGTCGTGATGATGACGTCGGCCCTCCTTCGCCACGGTCCCGAGCACATCGGCACAGTGGAGGCGGAGCTGCGAGCATGGATGACCGACCACGAGTACGAATCTGTCGAACAGCTCCGGGGAAGCGCCAGCCAGGCCACGGCCGAGAATCCGTCAGCGTTCGAGCGCGCCAACTACATGCGCACGCTTCGATCATGGGTGGCGCCGCGAGAACTGACTCCGACCTCTCCGGATCGATCGGCCGAGTGGCGCGGCGAGAGCTGACCCGTTCGCCGCCGACGACCGACACGGGTCCGCGTCAATCCTCGGTTGCGTCGGCCTCCTCCTTGGTCTGGTGCACAGTGCCGGGGGCGTGCTCGGGCGGCGCATAGATCGTGATCAGTCGGAGCGGCCCCTCGCTCGTGTTCCGGAAATTGTGGCGCGTGCCCGCCCGAACGAGGACGAGATCATTCGGCCCCACCTCGCTGGCTTGCCCATCGAGTCGGGCCTCGGCGCGACCGTCGATGAACACCAGAACCTGGTCCGTTTCGGGGTGAACCTCCTCGCCGATCTCGCCGCCGGGCGGGATCGTCATCACGACGACCTGCTCATGCTCACCGGTCAGGACCTCCCGACGGAAGGCCTCGTTCGACCACGCCGCCGCGAAGATGTCCACGCGGTTGATCACTTGTGCCATGGGAAAGCTCCCTCTACTGGTTCATTCGGCTTCAGCAACGGCCATGCTCATCGATCACGGGCGCGACGCGGAGAGCCGCTCGTCGCGAAGTCCGATGCCGATCGGCCCTCTCCGGGGGGCCGGTACGGGGCTCGCAGAGACCGCCTGATCGACTCAGCGAGGATCGCGTGCTTCGGCAGCAGATCGGCCGGCCCGCCGACAGGTTCGAGGCGTCGGCGTATTGGGCGACGAGCCGCAGCGTCTTCTTCTCGCCGCCGCCGCCGGTCATGATCGGGGCGCGCGCGGGCGCGAGATGAGCGTAGCGATGCGCCTGGGTCCTGCGTGACCTGGTTCGACTCTTGATACTGGGCATCGATCGACAGCCGTCGACACACGATCACAGGATTGAGATCGCAGATGGTTCCGACGTCGCGTGATCGCCCGCCCTTCGACGCGTTGCTTCCACCCGAGATGGCTGCCCGAGCCGAGGACGTCGGTGTCCAAAAGGCTCGACTCGACGCCGTGAGCCTGTTGGCATTGGGCGTCCTCGCGGGTGCCTTCATCTCCCTTGGAGCGGTCTTCGCCACGACCGTCAGCGCCGGCGCGGGCGAGCTGCCGTTCGGTCTCGTGCGTCTGCTCGCCGGTCTGGCTTTCTCGCTGGGGCTGATCCTGGTCATTATCGGCGGCGCCGAGCTGTTCACCGGCAATACTCTCATCGTCATGGCGTGGGCCAGCGGGAAGATCAGCCCATCCCTCGTGCTCCGGAACTGGTCGATCGTCTACGTGGGTAATCTCGTGGGGGCCCTCGCCACAGCGGCCGTCATGTTCATCTCGGGCCAGTACGTCTTCGGGGCCGGCACGGTCGGTCTCGCCGCACTCACGATCGGGAACGCCAAGGCCGGACTGGAGTTCGTCCCCGCGATCGCCCTGGGGATGATGTGCAACGCCCTTGTCTGCCTGGCCGTCTGGCTCACCTTCAGCGCCCGTACGACGACGGACCGGATCCTCGCGATCATCCCGCCGATCGCGGCGTTCGTGGCGGCGGGCTTCGAGCACAGCGTCGCCAACATGTACTTCATCCCAGAAGCGATCGCCATCCGGAGCATGGCGCCTGACAGCTTCTGGGCCACCATCGACCGAGACCCGGGAGACTTCCCCAACCTGACGGTCGAAGGGTTCCTGGCGAATCTTCTGCCGGTCACGATCGGCAATGTGATCGGCGGAGCCGTTATGGTCGGGGTCGTCTACTGGTTCATCTATCTCCGCGTCCCGCGCTCTCCGGCTCCGTGATCCGGGTTGCGAATCATGTGGCCCACCCCACTCGGCCCGATCCGGATGACATTCGGCCCTATCGACCGGGCATCGCCGACCCCAGGCTACGAGTATGGACCGCAACGCCATGCAAGCCGACCAGCTCGTGGTCGCCGACCTGATGACACTCGATCCGGTCGTCATCGGCGTCGACGCCCCCCTCGAGGAGGCGGAGCGTCTGATGCGAGAGAGGCACGTCAGTGGCCTACCGGTGGTGGACGCCCGTGGCGCCCCGATCGGCGTCATCAGCCAGACCGATGTGATCGAGGATGGCGGGGCTCCGATGGCGATGCTGGTCCGCCGCAAGCCGAGCGGGCTTCGCGTCGGCGAGCTCATGACCTCGCCTGCGGTGACGGTCACCGATACAGCGCCGCTCGTCGAGGCAGCCCGCCTCATGCGCGACAACCGCATCCATCGACTGGTCGCTGTCGATGAGCAGGGTCGAACCGTCGGTGTCCTGTCGGCGAGCGACTTCGTCGCCCTCTACGCGGACCGCTAGGACGCCATCGAGCAAGGCACGATCCGCTGGGCACCCTCCCATGTGCGGGCGCCGGACGGCCGCACCGGCCCACGCCAGCCAGGGTGGCGCAGTCGCGACGAACCCGCGTGGATAGACGCCCAGACTGCAGCCTCCACGGCGGGTCGTGCAGGTCCGTCGCCGCGGTGCCAATGGTGGTGGCGCCCGGCCCAACGCGCGGCCGTCAATTCGTCGGGTCGCCGTCGCCGGCCTGGACCAGCCCGAGCGCCCCACGACCGACCAGGTTGAACGCGTGGGTCACGACCGGGTAGAGACCGTCCTCGGCGGTCGTGAACTCGACGATGCCGCCCTGCGCCGGGGCCAGGTCCATCGCCTGCGAGCCCCAGGACCCTTGGTTCCCCTTGGTCAGCGACACGCCTTCGCGGACGACGGTGTCGAAGATCGTGCCGACGATATGGAACGAGCTGTCGACGCTCGGCCCGGCGTCGAGGACGAAGAACCGGTTCCGCTCACCCGTCCCGACCTCGATCGGCGCGTCGAGATACTGGTTGGCGACGCCGTTGAACACCACGAAGTCGGGGGCCGGTGCGGCCGCCGCGGCCTTGGCAAGGTCGCTCGGCTCGCCCTGCGGCCCGAGGTACCACTCGCTCTGGACGAGGGCGAACTCGTTGTCGACCGGGGGCAGCCCATCGGCTGGCTCCACGATGACCATGCCGTACATGCCGTTGGCGATGTGGTGGAGAGCCGGTGACGTCCCGCAGTGGTACATCCAGACACCGGCGTACTCGGCGGTCCATTCGTAGACCAGCTCTTCGCCGGGCGCGATCGAGCGCATCTCATCGTTCCAGGCGACCTGGCTGGCGTGGAAGTCGATGGAATGCGACAGTTGGTTGTCGGCCGGGTTCTTCAGGTGGACGCGGATCGTGTCGCCGACCTTGACCCGGATGACCGGTCCGGGTACCGATCCGCCGAAGGTCCAGACCTTGACGACGAACCCCTCGGCCACGGTCATCGTCTGCTCGGTCATGACCAGGTCGATGTCGTGGACGGAACCCGGCATCAGCGTCGGCGCCGTGGGGTCGTAGCGGATGGGCGCCGGGGCGTTGGGATCGGGCGCCGAGCCGGTCGTCGGGGCTGGACCACCGTGATCGTTCGGGTCACTGCTCGCGGTCGCGACGCCGGCGACCTTGACATCACCGGTCATGCCGGCCGTCGCATGCCCGGGGATCGAGCACAGGAAGGTCGTGCCCTCGGCCGGGATGTCGACCTCCAGCGACACGGTCTCGCCGGGCTGGGCGGTCCCGGTCTCGCCGGTGGGGAAGGTGATGTCGTGCGGTGCCGCGCCGGTGTTGATCAGCCTGACCTCGTATCGCCCGGCGGACGGGACCTCGAGCACGGCCGGCGTGAACCCGAGGTCGAACGCCTCGATCGCGAGCGCCTCACCGCCCACCGCATCGGGGCTCGCCGACGAGGCGGCATCGTGACTGGCAGCTGGCGCGCTGGCGCCGGCTGCGGGCGCGCTGGCGCCGGCGGCGGCCGGTGGATAGGTCCAGGTCTGGGCAGTCCCGCCCTGGGCGCAGGCACTCACCGCGACGACGACCCCAGCGAACAGGACGGCTGCCAGATGAAACGATGGTCGGCGGCGCATGACCTAGGCTCTCCTAAGAAGGACATGTAGACCGTCATGATTGATCGCGTCGTGGAGTGCGGGATAGGGCCGTTCGGCCCCCAACTGCCCGTCCGGCGGGCTACCCGATCGACGGCACCCTGCAGGCGAAGGCGGTCGAGCCCGCGGCCAACGCGGCCCGCGCGACCGGCGATGACCCATCGCCGGACATGGCGGCGGCCGGGTCCTGGACCACGAGCGCGGTGACCATGCCGAACATGCCGTCCGGGCCCTCGGCATGCTGCAGGATGTGGCAATGGAACGCCCACGCGCCGGGCTCCTCGCACCGAATCACGACATCCCATCGCTCGCCAGGGTTCACGCCGAGGGTGTCGCATGTGAACGCCGCCGATCCAAGCGGGTAGCCATCCCGCGCGACGACGCGCATCGGCATCCCGTGGAGGTGCCAGGGATGCATCATGTTCCCCTCGTTCATGAAGCGGATCACGATCGTGTCGCCAAGAGTCGCGACGATCGGTGAGGTGGCCGGGAACCCGCGCCCGTTGATCGTGAAACCGCCGAGGGCATCGTTGCTGATCCAGACGATGTCCTGGCTGGCGCCGTACAGCTCGGCGTAGCGCTGGCGGGGATCCAGCGGCTCCACGATGAACGCCCCGAGTAGACCTCGGCCGACCTGGTCTGTCGCGTTGTGGTGGCTGTGGTACATGTGGGAGCCCGGGCTGCGCGCGGTGAACTCGTAGGTGAAGGTCTCCCCTGGCTCGATCGGGTCCTGCGTGATGTGGGGCACGCCGTCCATGTTGTTCGGCAGACGCTGGCCGTGGAAGTGCACTCCCGTCGTCTCAGCCATCTTGTTCGTGAAGATCGCCCGGACCCGGTCGCCCTCGGTGACGGTCAGCCGTGGGCCGGGCCACGTCCCGTTGTAGCCGAGACCGGGCACTGGGTCCTTCACGGCGTCGATCCGATGATCGACTTCCTCGATCGTCAGCTCGAACACTTTGACCCCGTCGACGATGCGAGGCTCCAGGGCGGCATTTCCCGGGCGGTCCATGGACGCGCCCTCGCCATCCAGGAACCGCCTGACGACGGCCAGCGCGTTGGCGTCATGGTCCACGGCCGGTGCCGACGGGGCGGTCGAAGGGACCGAGCCGTGGTCCATCGACGGAGCGGCGGACGGTGGCGCTGACGTGGTCGGGGCAGGCTGGCTCGCGGCCGGTGCGGACGTGCTCGACGGCGGATATGTCCAGCGTGGCGCCGCCGCGACGGGGGCGCACGCCGCGACGCCCGCCGCGATGATGCCGCCGCCCGCGGCCCGCAGGATCGCTCGACGGCTCATCGCACCGTCGTCAGGTGGTGACATGCTCGGTTCGGGGTGGGGACGTACGCCGTCCACCGGGCGGGTCGTGATGTCCATGGGCCCGATCATGGCATCACGGCATCGATCGCCGGAAGTGACCTCCGGCCCGTCGCCCCGGGCCGACCGGCATAGGTCGCTCGTTCGACGAGCTGCCGTCAGGATCCCAGGGCGTCCGGCGACCACCGCGCGATCATGACCACCGCGAGGAGCGCGAGATCGATCACGACACCGATCGCAAGCCACGGGTGGAAGTAGAGCGCGAAGACGGCGAGCGACGTCCCGCCCCGACGGCGAGCGCGGCCGGCCATAGGCCACTGGGGAAGAGACCGAGCATCGCCGCGGCGGCGAATGCGAACGACGCGAGCGTCGCGACGACGAGCGCCAGCCCGATCAGCCGTGTCAGCTCGGGCGGGACGCCCATCGCCGTGAGCAGCCAGGAGCGCTCGAGCGTGAACGGCCAGTCCGGGCCACTCGGCGTTGCCGCCGGTCGTGGCGTCAGGTAACTCAAATGGATCGCGCCGTGCAGGAACAAGAAGCCGGCCAGGAATACCTTCAGGAGCATCGTCATGCCCTCCGATCGACGTCAGCTTCGACCGTCCCTCGACGAGCGCCATCCCAAGGGCCGCATGGCTTCTGACGAGCTGGCCATCGGCCCGAGATCGTCAGCGGCGTCGATACTCGGATCGGAGCTGGTCGCGGAAGTCCGGGTGCGCGATCGCGATCAGCGCGTCAGCCCGCTCATCCAGGCTCTTGCCGAAGAGGTCCGCCACGCCGAACTCGGTGACGATGGTGCGCACGTGTGCGCGCGTCGTGACGACGCCGGCGCCCGGCTGGAGCGTCGCCACGATCCGCGACACCGTTCCGCCGGCGGCGGTCGAGGGCAGAGCGATGATCGCCCGTCCCTCCGACGCCAATGCCGCACCCCGGACGAAATCCATCTGCCCGCCGACGCCGGAGTACATGCGGTGCCCGATGGAGTCGGCGACCACCTGTCCGGTGAGGTCCACCTCGATCGCGGAGTTGATCGCGACCATGTGTCGGAACGTCTTGATGACCGAGGAGTCGTTGGTAAAATCGACCGATCGCATCTCGACCATCGGGTTGTCGTGCACGAAGCGATACAGGCGGTCGGTCCCGAGCACGAACGCCGTGACGATCTTGCCCCGATTTCGCTCCTTGGCCTCGCCGGTGATCGCCCCGGCCTCGACGAGGTCGACGACCGAGTCGGTGAACATCTCGGTATGGATGCCGAGGTCGCGCTTGTCGCGCAGGAACAGCGCGGTCGCGGCCGGGATCGCGCCGATGCCGAGCTGGAGCGTCGCCTCGTCCGGGATGAGGTCCGCGACATACGCACCGATCTGTCGTTCGACGTCGCCGATGGTGCCGAGTGGGTGCTCGTATGGGGGAACGTCGACCTCCACCGCGACGTCGATCTCGCTGACGTGGATGAAACTCTCTCCGAGGGTGCGCGGCATCGAGCGATTGAACTGGACGATCACGGTCCGCGCGGCACGGATCGCGGCATGGATAGCCTCGACCGATGTCCCCAGCGAGCAGAACCCATGCTGGTCCGGCGGTGTCACATTGACCAGGACGGCATCCAGGTCGAGCGCCCGGGACATGAACAGGCGGGGGACGTCGGAGAGGAAGACGGGGACGTAGTCGGCCCGACCCTCCTCGACCGCGGCGCGGGCGTTCGGCCCGATGAAGAGCGCGCGGTGTCGGAGGTGGCGCTCCATGCCGCGCGCCAGATGCGGCCCCGGACCCTCGATGTGAAGGTGGACGACGCTGACATCCGTCAGGTCGGCCGCCTTCGCCCGGGCGACCAGTGCGTCGAGCAGCACCGAGGGCGCCGCCGCCGCGCAATGGACATACACCTGGTCACCGCTGTCGATCAGGGCGACCGCGTCTTCAGGGCTGACGATGCGCATACGCGGACTCTACGGCTATGAGTGACGGGCCAGGGAGTCCCCCGCACCCCTGGCCCGTCCTCGGCTGCTCAGGAAAGTGCCCTGTCCTGGGCAGCCGTCGCGAGCTCGGCGCCCCATTGCCGCGCTCTCTCGACTTCGCCAGCCTTGAGCGGGCCGTACTTGCCGGTAACGAGGAACTTCTGGCCCTTGGTAAGGGGTCGATAGCCGGCTTGCTCCAGCTCGTCGGTGATCGTCCCGATCGACCCGCCCGGCGAGAATCTGAACCTAGTCTCGAAGGCAGCGACGCCCGCTTTGCCCGCCGGAAGCGCGTCGAGCCACGACCGCATCGATCGGTGACTCGTGTCGGCAGGCGTGGGGGCGCCGTATTCGCGTAGCAGCCCCGCCCGAACGGCGTCCGTCGGGAGCCGGAAGCCCAGGACCGGTGCTCCCACGACCACGAGATCCGCGCTGGCCACGACGTCGGCGCTGGCCTCATCGGTCGTCATGGCCGACGCTTCGGGACCGATACCCTCGGCGATGGCGCGGGCGATCGCGGCCGTGTTACCCCAGAAGGATTCGTAGACAACGACAGCATGCATGGTTTGATACCTCCGTTGGCTCGATCGTGCGACGGCGTTGGTCCTGGTGGCAGAGCCGAACGGCCCGCACATCAAGGGCCACCCGTACATGAAACGACCCGCCGGCACGCACCGGCGGGTCGTCTGGCCTGTCAGGCCTGACCGAGGTCAGACGGACATCGGCCGGTGCGTGTACGTGCCACCCGTGGCATACCGAGTCACGAGTCCGACGATCCCGCCAAGCACGACCCCACCAACCAGCGCGGGAACGAGCGCGAGCCCATCCCACACGGGGCCGAACGCCTGCAGGCCGACGATGAACTCGCTCGCGATGATCGCGCCGAACGCAGCGGCGATACCGTCGACGAGCCACTCGTAGCCGGTGTTGGCCTCACCGATGAACTGGGCAACGACCCCGAAGACGACTGCTCCGAGGATCAGCAGGAGCCACCCGCCGAGTCCGAGAGTGATGGCGAGTTCCACCTGACTACCTCCTTTCACGACGCACCGTTGGCGTCTCGGCAGTCATCGTCGCGCGGTGCGGGCGAGCCCGAAAGGGCCGAGCGACCCGCTTGCCATCGCCGATCCGCCCCATCACGCGCCCACCCGCGCGGTCCTCCCTATGCCGAATGGAAGGGCGCAGGTCGTTCAGGAAGGATGATCGGCCCGATGCTTCGCCACGAAGGCGGCCGCTTGGGCCCGGCGTTCGA
The DNA here is from genome assembly GCA_035717785.1 of Candidatus Limnocylindrales bacterium. GTDB lineage: Bacteria > Chloroflexota > Limnocylindria > Limnocylindrales > CSP1-4 > SPCO01. Next base: position 11,481 of record DASTIG010000040.1, on the reverse strand, counting down.
GATTGAGCTTCGACAGGATCGAGCTCACGTAGTTCTTGACGGTCTTGTCCGACAGGAAGACCTCGGCCGCGATCTCCTTGTTGGTCATGCCCTCTGCGACGAGCATCAGGATCTTCTGCTCCTGGCCGGTGAGCTGCGACAACTCGTCCTGGTAGGCGCCGGATGCGATCCGCCGCACCCGTTCGAGGACCTTCTCGGTCACGGCCGGGTCCAGGAGTGACTCGCCTCGACCGACGGCCTCGAGCGCGGCCACGAGGTCGCGGGCACGGATCTGTTTGAGGAGGTAGCCGGACGCGCCGGCAACGATCGCCGAGAGAACGGCGTCGTCATCCGGGTACGAGGTCAGCATCACGACCCGCGTCTCCGGGAGCTCCGCACGAATCTCGCGACACGCCTCGATCCCGGAGCCGTCCGGGAGGCGCACGTCCATGATGATGATGTCGGGACGGAAGCGACGGGCGGCCTGCAGCGACTCGGCCACCGTCCCCGCCTCGGCGACGACCTGGAATCCGGGCCGGCGGTCGAGGAGCGCGACGAGGCCCTGACGAACCACCTCGTGGTCGTCGACGACCAGCAGTCGCAGTTGCGCGGGCAGAGCCTCCCCCGGGCGTTCGGATCCCGTCACCTGCTGGCACCCTCCTGTGACTCCACGGGGCTCGCGACCGTCGATGGGTCGATCGGAAGCCGGACGATGATAGTCGTCCCGGTCCCCGAGCTCGTGACGTGGAGCGTACCGCCCAACGCCGCCGCACGATCGCGCATGTTGGCCAAGCCATGGTGACCACCGGGTGCGGCCATGGCCGGATCGAAGCCCGCGCCATCGTCTGAGATCTCGAGTCGCAGGTCATCTCCCTCACGACGGAGAGACACACGCGCCGTGGACGCGTGCGCGTGGCGGGTGATGTTCGACAGCGCCTCGCGCGCGATCTGCAGAAGCTCGCCGCGGGCGTGCGCCGTCAGCCCGATGCGCTCCCGGGACAGATCGAGCTCGACATCGATGGCATGGCTCTGCCTGACCTGGTCGCTCAACCCGGCCAGCAGTGCCGTCAGATCCGTGGTGTCGACCTGCTCGGGGCGGAGACCGACGACGAACTGGCGCAGATCCGCGATCGCTCCGTTGAGCGTATCGATGGCGCGATCGATGCGGGCGGATGCATCCGCCCTGCTGCCATCCATCAGGTCGGGCACATCCTCGAGGGACAGCGAGATCGCGTACAGCGTCTGGATGATCCCGTCGTGGAGATCCTTGCCGATCCGCTCGCGCTCGTCGATCACGGCAAGGTGCTGGACGGCTTCGTACAGACGGGCGTTCTCGATCGCGATGGCGGCGTGGAGAGCGAACAACTCGACCAGGCGCTGATCATCTTCGCTGAATTCCTGTGCCGTGACCTTGTCTGTCAGGTACAGGTTCCCGATGGTGCGGTTCTTTAAGCGCACCGGGACACCGAGGAGCGACGTCATCGGCGGATGGTGCGGGGGGAAGCCGTAACTGGCCGGATGCCTCGTGATGTCCGGGATACGGAACGAGCGACCTTCGGCGATGATCAACCCGAGCAGTCCGTGGCCTTGTGGCGGCGCACCGAGGAGCCGACGCTGCTCATTCGTGATGCCGCTCGTGATGAACCGCTCGATGTGCCGCCGATCGTCGGCCAGGATGCCCAGCGCGGCATATCGCGAGCCCACGAGCGCTCGCACGCGATCGACGATCAGCTGGAGTACGCCTTCGACCGCCAGCACCCCGGCTACCGCACCGATGGCGTCGCTGAGCGCCTCGACGGCGGCGCGGCCACTCGCGTCGAGTGTCACCGTGGACGTCGCCTGGCTCGGTGGCCTCACCAGCGCAGCCTACCAAGCGGCGTGCGGCGATGCGACGCGCGGCACGGCACAACGGGCCGAAGGTCACTTTCGCGGGCGATTCCGACGGGCGAGACTCCGCGGCATGACGTTCGCCGTCGAACCCATCCGCGCATCCCAGGATCCTGCCTCGATGGAGATCCGCCGGATGCTCCTCGCGACCGATCTGTCGCCGACGAGCGAGCTCGCCACGGACTGGGCCTTCGACCTCGCGCGGCGGAACGACGCCGCGCTCCTCGTGGTCAGCGTGATCGATCCGCGGGAACTCGTATTACCCACCGGCGCTTTCCGCACGCGAGTGGACCAGGTCCGCGACCGACGGGAGGCAGCCGCCCAGGGCCTCGTGGAGCGGGGCCGGCAGGTCGGCGTCACGGTGAGGTTCCTCGTCTGGACCGGCGAGCCCGGCGAGTCGATCGTCGCCGCGGCCGAGGCCGAGGACATCGACCTGATCCTGGTTGGGGCCCATACGCGTGGGCCGATCGGGCGGTTCCTGATGGGCAGCGTGTCCGAGTATGTGGCTCGCCACGCCCCGTGTCCCGTCCTCATCGTCCGCGAGGCCGCCAGGGGCCGCCCTGCATCGCTCGGGGTGGCCTGGTCGTCCCGGCTCCGCGTCGGGGTGGATGAAGACCGCCCGCCAGAGGGCGGGCGGTCTTCGGATCGCTTGGCGGGTTGACGCCCCGCGTCAGCCGGTCTCGCTGCCGGTTGGTGTCCCGCTGGCGGTGGCGGCGGGCCTGTCTCGGTTGAAGAGGGCACCCGGGCGCCAAGGCGCACCGAGCGCCGGGAGCAGGTAGCGGTCGAGGCCGTAGTAGCCGGCGACACGCCACGCCAACATCAGTCCGACCGCCAACGTGAACATGATCGGATTGGTCGAGGCGGAGCCGGCAAGCAGGAACGACATGTTCATCAGCGCACCGAAGAACGCGGCGATCCCGGTCAGCGCGCCGAGCAGCAACCCGAGGCCGACGGCAAGCTCGCCGAAGGTGATCACGTAGGCGAACCACGACTCGTGGCCGCCATCGAGGAGAACCTGGATGAAGTCGCGATACCACTCGAACGTGATCGGCGGTCGTCCCTCCTCGGGGATCGACGCCGCTCGCTCCCAGTAGCTGCGCAGCGCGGAGCCACCCTGCATCCAGGCCGGGTCCGTGAACTTGTGCCAGCCGGCTTCCAGCCAGGCGAACCCGACGAACAGGCGGATCGGCAGCCAGAAGAGCCCTGCCCTGGAATTGTTGAAGAGGAACCGCACGAATCGCGGTCCCTCGATCTCGACCTCCTGGGCATCGGCGCTCCTGCGATCCTCGAACAAGGCGATCAACAGCACGATGAAGGTGATCCAGAAGGCGACCGTCAGGACCGTGCGGATGTCGCCTTCGATGACATACCAGGGGTTGAACAACAGGACCAACAGGATCGCGGCCAGCACCCCGATCGGGACCGCGAGTCTCCGCAAAGTCGACACGAGTCTCCCTCCACCTCGATGTGAGATCGGCTCGACGGCGTAGGGTCGCCCGCCGGCGATCTCATGGCCCCACTCTCGCTATTCTGCCACCGCGTGAAACGGGCCCGAGGTCACGACATTCGGGTCCGTTCGACTCTCTCGTTGCATCACACCCGACGAGCTTCAGGCCGCGCGCGGCCGATCCGCAGCGCGTCCACCGCCCAACAGTCGCGCGCCGACCACGACAAGCGCGCCGGCGATCAGACCGCCAAGGAGCGCCTCATCGAACGCCAGACCGTCGATGATCGGTTGGATCTCATCGACCGTCGCGCGGGCGAAGACGACCTCGCTCGCGAAGAGCCCGCCCGCGAACCAGTCGATCGCCGCGACCGGCCCGAGCCACGGTGTCGACGGCTTCCGAACCAAGTGGGCCAGGAGACCGAAGCCGACGGAAATGGCGATGAGCAGGCCCAGACCTGCGAAACCAAGATCGAGCTGCATGTCGCGCCTCCCTTCCGCGGTCGTCCATCGACGCCCGCGCTTCTTCGCCTCCTTACGTGGCGACCGCAATGACGGCCTCTCCCCCGGCGGCCACGAGCGCGGCGTCGGCGCCGTCACGTCGTGGCGATGCACTCGACACCGCCAGGCGTTCGGCCCGTTCCTTGATGCCCAGCATCTGCTTGCGCGTCATGAGGAAGACCCCGAAACCAACGAGCGGCAGCGTGAATGCGGTCCATGGCTTGTCGCTCTCACCGAAGCGGACTCGGAAGCGCTCGATCAGGCGCGTCCTTCCGCCGGTCAGCGGCTCGAGGACGAATGCCCAGCTCGCCGCGAAGTCCTTCGGCTGGGCCGTGCCCAGGAATGCGCCCGTCGCTTGGACGTTGGCGTCCGCTCGACCGAGGTCGGCGATCCGTGCGGCGTCCGCCTGTCGATCTACGAGGTCTGAATCCGAATAGAGCACAAGCGCCCGTTCGGGCTCGAGCGACCGGACCTCGAACCCGCCGCCCGGGTGGGTCGGCACGACAGCATCGACTGCGAGCCCCTGCCACTCCGGAACGATCCGGTCGACACTGGCGCCGGCCATGTCGATCTGGTCGTAGCTGTACCAGCCGGCGCGACCGTAGCCCATCTGGACGAGCCACGGCCACACGGCCGACGGCGGCGCTTGGACAACGATCGAGCGCGTGTCCGTGGTGGACGCCGCCGGAACCAGATCGTCGCCCGGCAGTTCGCGGGCAACGTCCAGCTCATCGACGCCCCAGCTCCGCCACCATGGTCGGACGACCTCCCGGTAGGCCACGACGGCACCGCCGATAGCGAGCCCGGTCAACAACAGCCTTTTCATGATCAACCTCACGTTCATGATGATGGGCCGGAGACGTCGGCGGCCGACCGCCGGCGAGCCGGCGGGCAGAAGTCAGGCGTGCGAAAGCTCGAGGTCGCGGGCCCGGTTCAGTTCTCGCGCGATCCCGTGCGCCCAGGCCTCGATCGCCGGCCAGTCGCGGAAGTCGCCCGCAGGGAGCGCGTCCCGCACTGCTGGCAGCAGCCGCGTCAGGCGCTCGAGGACGCCGCCTGGGGTGAGATCTGGGTCCCAGGCTCCGTAGAAGACACGTTGATCTCGGGTCGGCAGGTCCCGCTCGAACTCCGCGAACTCCTTCGGTTCCGCCTCCTTGACGGGATCCTTCCCGCCCGTGGGCGTGCTCCCGACGGGACCGCTGCTGAAGAGCCAGACCGGACGACCGGCCAGTGTCTCGTGCTCGCGCCGCACGAATCGCGTCGCCTCCTTCAGCCAGCGACCGTAGTAAGCGGCGCTGCCGATGATGAATGCGTCGTAGCCGTCGACAGGCCCGGCCTGGCCCACGGGCCGAAGCGTGACGTCGAAGCTCTCCTCCTTCAGCGTGTGGGCGATCCGCTCGGCGATGCCCTGGGTAGCCCCGTGTCGACTCGCATAGGCAACAAGGATCTTCATGGCCGTCTCCTTCAGTGCTCGCGCTCGGGCGGTACACGGCCATGCTTGCGCCCCGCGCCCCAGCGGCGGTAGGGCCACGCGTCCCGAAGGTCCCAGGGCCGGTTCACTAGTTGACGGTTTACGTGCCGCCGTCCGCATGACCTGTGGCCCTTCGCATGCGCAGACGCCCGATGAGTGCCGTCGGACCCGTCTCATCAGCTCCCGCTAGCGCGGCGTGAATGGGAAGAACGGGTCGACGGTCGGCGGGCGGAGCTTGGTGTCATCGAGCGACCAGGTCACGTCGGCCCTGACGTCGACGATGCCCGGCACCATGGCGACGGCTCGGCCGACCATCTCGGCCGTCGAGCGACTCTCGACTCCACCCACGATCGTGGCCACGCCGTCTTCCACGTTGACGACGAAACCCGCCGGGTCGAGCCAGAGGATGCGCCGCACGACGTCCTGCCGGATCGTTTCCGCCAATTCCTGGTCTGACCGGACATATGCGCGAACGAGGTCTGCGCGGGTCACGATGCCGACCAGCCGACCGTCATCGAGGACTACGAGGCGATTGACGGCATGCCTCGTCATCGTCCGAGCCGCCTCGCTGATCGAATGACTCGGGCCGACGGTGATCGCGGGACTGGTCATCGCCTCCGCCGCGGTGGTCGCCTCGAGCTTGGCGCGGTACGTGCGCGTGGCCTTCGTTTCCCCGAGCAGTCGTTCGAGTCGGCGGTGTGGCATTGCGTCGGCGCCGCTCTCCTTCAAGAGGAAATCGGCCTCGGACACGACACCGACGACGCGCTTGTCAGCGTCGACCACAGGCAGGCCACTGATGCCGTGCTCGACGAGCAGGTTCGCGACATCCTTAAGTGGCGCGTCGTGGCTAGCGGAAATCACAGACGTGGTCATCACGTCGCGGACGGTCATCACGGGACTCACCCTTCCTTTCCTGTCGGTACTCCTGGACGCGATCCGCTCGTGCGCAGGTCGGCTGGCGGCGGCGCGGCGCCCGCGTCGCTCGGCATCCCAGCCTCGAGCAGCGGGATGAGGAAACGCTCCTCGCGCGCCATGTGGGCACGGAGGATTGCCTCGAGGGCGAACAAACGCGCTCGCACCTCGATCACAGGCGCGTTGGTCGGGGCATCGTGGAGCTGGGCCCGTGCGCTCGCGAGCGCGTGTGCGGCGTCGCGGATCTGCTGATGCTCGAACGACATCAGCTTGGTCGCCCAGGGCGTCCCGGCGCGTCGGGCGATCTCCGGGTAGAGCCAGCGATCCTCCCATTTCGCGTGCGGTTCGAGCACGGTGTCGATCCAGTGGAGGACTTCAAGGGCAGCGACCGACAACTCCTCGTTCGTCCCGCGAAGCGCCCCGACCTCGTGGATACGGTCGATGCCCGGTCCAATCTCTCGATGCTCGTGGGACGCGAAGTCGCGCTCTGGAAGCGTGTCTCGTCGCGATTCCGTCACGGGTCCATCCTCCGAGCTTCGGACTGGTCCCCTGCACTGTAGGCTCCGGCGATACCGGTCAGTAGGGCCGTCAGTCACGTCTCGGCACGCGCGATGGCCCCTGATTCGATCCAGGTTGCGTGGGAAGTCGGTTCTCACCCAGGTCGAGGCGCTTGGCGTGTGGACGTCGGGCGATCGCGGCCGGGCCACAGCGCGTCATCGAGCAGCAACGTCCGGTAACCGGGAGCGTGAGCGTGGGCGCGCATCGGCCGGACGCCTTCGGGTGAGTCGGCAGCAAGCCTGGATCCACGAACCACCGGCGGCATCGACGCGAGGCCACAATGCCCGATCGGATCGGGCCACTCGGCACGTGGCATCGCATTCGTCGAGTCCGAGCATGTGGCGATGAACTCCCGGGATCGCAGCCGGAACGGCCGCGGACGATCGCCAGCTTCCAGCGTCTGGCGACACCCGTCCGAGGTGATGGCACGGCGCGGCATGCTTCTGATCGTGGTCGCGGCTTTGGTGCTGACGGCGGTGATCGTGCTCGCCGATGGCGTGGGGACCCTGCCATGAGTCGATGGACGCGGAGCCGCTAAGCCGACTCCTCGCCGCGGCGCTCGAACGCCTCGAGCGCGACCGGCAGAGTCGCGAAGAGTCGATCAGGCCCGATATGGGTGACGAGCCCGATCCGTTCGAGCTGGACCCGCAAGTCTTGCTTTACCCGCGCCAGCGCGAGCAGGATGCCACGCCGTTCGAGCTCATCGTGGAGCTCGCCTAGCGCGTCGGCCGAGGTCAGGTCGATCTCGACGATCGCTTCGGCATTCAACAGCAGCCATTCCACCCGCACCGCTTGGGATTCGACGGCCTCGAGCGCCCGGGTCTTGAAGTCGTTGGCGTTCGCGAAACAGAGCGGAGCGTCGTAGCGGAAGACGACCAGGCCGGGGATTGTCACGGCTTCGGGATAGTCCTCGATGTTGTGGAGGCCGGCCACCCCAGGCGCCCGACCCAGGATGGCCGCCTGGGGCCGCGCCACCCGCGCGAACAGGTCGATCACCGACAGCGCGATCGCCACGAGGATGCCGGCGAGGACGCCGACGACGAGCACGCCGGCGGTCGCCGCGACTGCCAGGCCCAATTCGCTCGGCCGAAAACGTGCGAGCCGCCGAAACCCGGCTATGTCGATGAGCCGCAACGCGGCATACACCACCAGGCCGCCGAGGGCGGCTGCTGGGAATCGCGCCAACAGGTTTCCAAGCAGCAATAGGACGAGCACGACGCACACGGAGGCAACGATGCCTGCCAACTGACTACGGCCCCCGACGCTATCCCCGATGGCTGTCCGCGAGCCAGAGGAGCTGACCGGCATGCCACTCGTCAGCCCCGCGGCAAGGTTCGCGCCGCCGAGCGCAAGCAACTCGGCGTTCGCGTCGATCGGATAGCCATTTCGGATCGCGAATGAGCGTGCCGTGAGGATGTCATCGGTATACGCGACGAGGGCGATGCCCAGCGCCGAGGCGGCCAAGGACGCGACGTCGGCCAGGGCGACCGCGGGGATGCCGATCGGCGGCAGGCCTGATGGGATCGGCCCGACGACCGCGATACCCTGGGTGTCGAGGCCGAGGGCGGCGACGAGCACGGTCGCTCCGATGACAGCCATGAGTGGCCCCGGGAGCGATGGCAGCCAACGCCTCGCGGCGAAGAGGAACGCGATGACGCCCAGTGCGAGTCCGAAGGTCGGACCGTGGATGGCCCCCAGGTCGGAGACGAATTCGACGATCTGAGCGGGAAAACTGTCGCCATGGACCGGGACGCCGGTCACGCGCTCGAGCTGCGAGACGACCATAAGCGCGGCGACACCGGTCATGTACCCGACGAGGATCGGGTGCGAGAGGAGATCGCCTAGGAAGCCGAGTCGGAGGGCTCCGCCCGCGATGCAGATCGCCCCGACAAGAAGGGCGAGCGCCGTCGACAGGGCCGCGTATCGGACCGGGTCACCGGCCGCGAGCGGTGCGACCGCGACGGCGACCATGATCGCGGTCGTCGACTCCGGGCCGGTCGAGACGTGGCGCGAGGTCCCGACGAGCGCGTAAACGATCCCTGGCAGGATCGCGGACCAGAGACCCACGACCGGGTCGAGGCCGGCAAGCTGGGCATACGCCATCACCTGTGGCACCAGGTAGGCAGCCACCGTGACGCCGGCGACGACGTCAGGCCGGAGCCAAGCCCGTTCGTAGCGTGCAAGCAGCGCCCGTCCGGTGAGCGCAGGGTTCGCCGTCACACTGCCAGTTTCCCTCGCTCAGACCCTCGCGCGCCGGCCGTCGGGCGCCCTCCGCGGTGGTCGCCTCCACGCCTGGCTGGCGATCCTACTCGGGGAGGCTGCTCGGAACCCAGTGGAACCAGAGGACCGCGGCGAGGACAACCACGTCCACGATGACCGCACCGATCGTGCTGGTGGCCGGGAATGCCGCCGGGAAGAGGAGCACGCCGACCAGCGACACGACTGAGGCCACGATCGCGAGGGGCGTCCACCAAGCCTCCGGCAGCCAGCCCATCACGACCCCGGCGAGCACGCCGAACGCCAGGATGGCGACCGTCCAGAGGGCGACGCCGACGGCTCCGGTGATCGACTGACCGACAGCTCCGGTCAACAGCCACGAGTCGCCGTTCCACGATGGGTTGACGACGTCGACCTTGGATACCTGCAGAGGACCCAGGACGTGCCCGATCCCGTGGGCGAGCAGCACGACAGCGATCATGATCTTGAACATCCGGAAAGCCTCCGTGTGGGCCTCTGATCGAACGTTGTTCACCGTCCGTCACGGCGGCGGCCAGGGAGAAGTGCCGTCGGTCACATCGAGCACGGTCTGTCCGGCTCTGGCCCGACCCCGAGCCCCTGCACGACGATCGCCAAGAAGCGATTCGCTGCGCAGGGACCAACTAGCCGCCCGGCCGGTGATGGAATGAAAAGGAGGACTGAGATGTCCAAGCCCACGATCACCAAGCTCTTCGTCGGCGGGATCGTCGCGATCTTCGCCGGTCTGATCGTCGGCCTGTTCGCGGGGATCCTCGCGTTCGGAAGCACCCAGGTCGTTATGGACGGGCCAGATATCACGGCATTCCATGCGACTCCGTTCGCCTGGACGATGATCGCCGTGGCGACAGTCGGCTGCCTCGCCATGGTCGGCGGCGCTGTGGCCGGCCTCGTCGCATGGATCGGCGCGTTGATCAATACCTCCCAGCTCGACGACAAGGTGTGGTTCATCGTCCTGCTCGTGCTGGGCCTCTTCAGCTTCGGGTTCTTCGCGATGGTCGCCTACGTCATCGCTGGACCGGACAGCACGGAGCAACTGCCGGTCAGGTCGGCCCCTGCGGCGACATAGGAACCCGTGCGTTGAACGAAAGGAGGGCAGGTCGGGTGGAAGGGATCATCGAGACCGTTGCGAGCGGCCTCGGCAACGGCGTGGGCTGGCTGGCGGAGCACGGTGTCCTGTTCGGGGTCTTCGTCCTGATCTGGATCGCGTTCGGCGCTGGCCTGCTCTGGAGTCAGGGAAGCGTCGACCAAGTATGGGAGACCATCCGCGGTCTGCCATTGATCGTCCAGGCCGTGGTCTGGTTACTGTTCCTGCCGGTGATGATCGGCCTCTGGATCTGGGAGACGTCCTGGCCGCTGATCGTGAGGGTGATCCTCGTCGTCGCGATCGCGGGCTGGAACCTGCTCGTCTTCCTGCCGCGAGCTGTCCAGGTCGCCCGGCCCTGACCGGGCCCCCTGCGACAGCGACCGGCGTCGTCGACCGGGCATGTCCACGATCTGAGCGTGCCCGGTCTCGACGATCCAGACGGGTCCTCGAGCGCTGGTACGGCCCGCGGGAGTCCTTCGGGCGAGACGAAGGGCCGGTCAGCCGACCGGCCCTTCGGCATACAAGTGATGCGCTACGGACAGGGGACTCCCAGGTGGTCCATCGACCGGCACATCACGTCGTTCCGTTCCGCTCCGGAGCGGATGCCCTCGAAACCGAACCCGAAGTGAAGGGTCCGGAAGTCGGCGTCGGAGGGCGTCATGCCCACGACCGCTCCTTCGGCGAAGCCCACGTCGGTCGTGCGGGACCAGTCGTTCGGATTGGGGGAGCTGCCTGTCGGGACGCCCGCCGGGACGGTCCAGGCCCCCAGGCCGGCCTCGAAGCCCTCGGTCGTGCCCTCCCAGCTGAGGGTCACGTCGTCGAACCACGCCCCAAGGCCTTGGGCGGCCCAGTCGCTGACATACGAGAAATAGATCTCGACGTCGTGCCCGGCGAATGGCGTCAGGTCGATCGCCCAAGGCTCCCAGCCGGCCGAGCGGCCCGAGTGAGCGTTCCAACCGGCACCCGCGCAGTCAGCGCCCTGGTACTGGATCAGCCATGGATGCAGCTCGTGCCAGCCCTCCGGGCAGCTATCGCCGGTGCTTTGGTTGGTATGCAGGTTGGCATCGGGCATGGTCTGCCACGTCCCGGCCGTGGTGTCGTGGACCTCGACGAACACGAAGTCCCAATTCGGCTCGGTGTCGTATGACGTGAAGAACGTCATCGTGCCGCCCCCGCCTGGCACGGTGGCGTCGCGCTTGATCCGCTTGTACGTGATGTCCGCGCGATCGGAGTACAGGTACTGCGTGCCGCCGTGTGGCTGGAATGCCCCAGCCACACCGGTCACCCATTCGGCCGACGCGGTGCTGGTGAACTGCGGGTAGTCGGTGGTGTTGAGCAGGCTGCTCGTCGTGATGAACGCCTCGGCGCTCACCTGGTTGTTCGCACTGCTGC
>DASTIG010000039.1:0-2259 GCA_035717785.1 Candidatus Limnocylindrales bacterium | reverse complement strand
GACACCGACGAGGACGACCTCCTGCCGGGCGATCGGGTCGCGCGAGCGGAGGCGGCCGTCGCCGAGGCAGCCGAGGCGGAGGCGACGCCCGAGGAGATCGCCGCCGAGCTCGCCCGCGAAGCTGCCGAGAAGGCAGAGGTCGACAACCCGGCCTGAGCCCGGCGCCGCGCGACCGCGACGCCACCACCACCAACTCATCGATCACCGCGGCGCCTGGCGCGGCCGCATGACACCAAGGAACAGGAGCACACCCACCCATGGCAGACATCTCGGCGGAGCTGGTCAAGGAACTGCGCGATCGGACTGGCGCCGGGTTCATGGACTGCAAGAAGGCCCTCACCGAGGCCGATGGCGATCTCGACAAGGCCGTGGTGATCCTGCGCGAGCGGGGTCTGGCCGCGGCCGCCAAGAAGTCGAGCCGCGATGCCCGTGAGGGCCTTGTCTCGAGTTACATCCACACAGGCGGTCGAGTCGGGGTGCTCATCGAGGTCAACTGCGAGACCGACTTCGTCGCACGGACCGACGAGTTCCAGAAGCTCGTGAAGGACCTGGCAGTCCAGGTCGCCGGACTGGCGCCGCTCTATGTCGACCACGAGGCGATCCCGCCGGTCGACCTCGAGGCGAAGAAGGCAGAGCTGGCCGCCGACGAGTCCGTCAACAGCAAGCCCGAGGCCATCCGTCCGCAGATCGTCGAAGGGCAGCTCAAGAAGTGGTACGCCCAGGTCTGCCTGGTCGATCAGCCGTTCCGCGACGAGGAGCGAACGGTCGGCGAGCTGATCGTGGAGAAGATCGCGACGATCGGCGAGAACATCCGCGTGCGCCGGTTCACGCGTTACGCGCTCGGGGAAGAGCTGTGAGCGACACCGCCCCGACGGCCGTGGCCGAGGAACGCGGGGTCACGTACGGGCGCGTCCTGCTCAAGCTGTCCGGCGAGGCCCTGCTGGGCGACCGGCCATACGGCGTCGACCCGGAGTTCTGCGCGTTCATCGCCGATCAGGTCAAACACGTCCACGCGCTGGGCGTGCAGGTCGGCATCGTGGTCGGTGGCGGGAACATCTTCCGCGGGATGGCGGCCGCCGCCCGCGGCATGGATCGGGCGACCGGCGACTACATCGGCATGCTCGCGACCGTGATGAACGGCCTGGCCCTCCAGGACGCACTCGAGAAGGCCGGCGTGCCGACCCGCGTGATGACCGCCATCGCGATGAACGAGGTTGCCGAGCCATACATCCGGCGGCGTGCCATCCGCCACCTCGAGAAGGGCCGCGTCGCGATCTTCGTAGCCGGCACCGGCAATCCGTACTTCACCACCGATACCGCGGCCGCCCTGCGCGCGGTCGAGATCAACGCCGAGGTCCTGCTCAAGGCGACCAAGGTCGACGGCGTGTACGACCGCGACCCGATGACGAACGAGGGTGCCCGGCGCTACGCTCGACTGGACTATGCCGATCTCCTGCGCGACCAGCTCAAGGTCATGGACGCGGCAGCCGTGAGCCTGTGCATGGAGAACGATCTACCGATCATCGTGTTCGACCTCAATCAGCCCGACAACATCACGAAGGTCGCGACCGGCGAGCCGGTCGGGACGCTGATCTCGAGCGGAGGGCCGACTGCATGAGCAACGAGATCCTCTCCGACGCCGACCACAAGATGGGCCGGGCCGTGGATGCCATGGAGCGCGACTTCCAGGCCGTGCGCACCGGCCGCGCCTCGACGGCGCTGGTTGAACGCATCCTCGTCGACTACTACGGGACTCAGACGCCGCTCAACCAGCTCGCCGGGATCAGCGTCCCGGAGACGCACCAGATCGTCATCCAGCCGTGGGATCGGAGCGTGCTGGGCGCGATCGAGAAGGCCATCACGAAGAGCGAGATCGGTTTGACACCGAACGTGGATGGCACGGTCGTGCGCCTCAACATCCCGCCGTTGACCGAGGAACGTCGCAAGGAGCTGGTCAAGGTCGTCCACAAGCGCATGGAGGAGGCGCGCGTGGAGATCCGCAACATCCGACGAGACGCCAACGATCACCTGAAGCGCGAGGAGCGCGACGGCGGGGTCGGCACGGACGAGTCGCATCGCCAGGTCGACGCGCTGCAGAAGACGACCGACAAGCACATCGCCGAGGTCGATCGGCGCGGTGCCGCCAAGGAGCAGGAGGTCCTCGAGGTCTAGGTGGCCCGCGCACCGCTGGCTCGACCGACCGACGCGCCGCCGATCGCTCACGAAGCGACCGACGAGCCGGTCGTGCCGGCAACGCCC
>DASTIG010000038.1:0-4792 GCA_035717785.1 Candidatus Limnocylindrales bacterium | reverse complement strand
GCTCGCTCAGGGTGACGACGCTGAACTACGCTGGACGGCGATCGAGGCCGAATACCACCGGACCGTGACCTGGCTGCTGCGCGTCACCGGACGGGACCGACTGCTGGATGGCGCGCCGGTCCTGCAGCGGTCGATCGGTCTCCGGAACCCCTACGTCGATGCGCTCTCGGAGGTCCAGGTGCGTCTGCTCCGCCGCCTCCGTGCCCTGCCGGCCGACGATCCCGCTCGCGCGACGCATCTGCGGCTCGTGCAGCTCTCGGTGAACGGCGTCGCAGCCGGGCTCCAGAACACCGGCTAGCGCGTATGGATCACCGGGATCACGTCGATCTGATCCGGGGAGGTGTCGCTGGCGCGGGGCCCGTGTGGGCGGACATCGGCGCCGGCACGGGCGCCTTCACGCTTGCCCTCGCGGACCTGCTGGGTGACGACGCGCGCATCGTCGCGGTCGACCGGGATGCGGCGGCGCTGACCCAGAACGCCCGGGAGGTCGCCACGCGCTTTCCGGCCACCACCTTGACGACGCTCGTAGCGGACCTGCAGAACCCACTCGACCTACCCCGGCTCGACGGCCTCCTCGCCGCGAACAGCCTCCACTTCGTCAGCAGGGATCGACAGGTGTCAGTGGTCGCCGCCCTCGCCGGTCACCTCCTCCCTCGCGCGCCGTTCATCGTCGTGGAGTACGACGCCGACCGTGGTAACCCCTGGGTGCCCCACCCGTTCTCGATCGGACGATGGCGCGGGCTCGCCTCTGAGGCAGGCCTCGTCGACACCGTCGAGGTCGGCCGCGTGCCGAGCCGGTTCCTCGGTTCGATCTATGCGGCGGTCAGCCGGAAGCCCTGACGAGCCGATCGCACCTCAGCCGCGCTCTGGCGGCAGGGAGGGTGGGTCCGGTGGCGTGACGTTCTTGATCGGCGGCGGAGGCGGCCGGCGCCGCAAAACGCGACCCAGCACGTCCGGCCCGGCGATGAACGGCGCGAGATACGCCAGCAGCAACAGCGGGATCACGATCCGGGTCGCGCCGGGTCGGATGGCCACGAACATCGCCAGGCCCCAGATGACGAGGACATACAGCCCGACCGAGCCCCGTGACAGACCGGCAGCGCGCAGACGGCGCGCCGGGATGAGCACAAGAAGCCCGAGGCCCAGCGCCAGCGCGAGCAGCCATGGCGGCGCGATCATCCGGTCAGCGGCTCAGATTCCGGTACCGGCGGATCGCGAGTGGCGCGAAGACGGCGATGAAAACCACCACCCAGATGAGCGTGACGAGCACCGCGTTCTGCGAGGGAAAGCTATCGGTGGCGTACGGGTTCGGGTTGCCCCATAGCTCGCGGAGCGAGCTGGTCAGCGTGCTGGTCGGGTTCCACTCGGCGATCGGCTGGAGCCAGTCCGGCAATGTCTGCGGCGGCACGAACACGTTCGAGAGGAACGTGATCGGGAACAGGACCGTGAAGATGGCCTGCTGCGCTACTTCCACCGAGGGGACCATGAGACCGAGCCAGATGCCGAGCCACGACATGGCGAAGGCGAAAAGCAGCAGCAGCCCAACCCCCGCCAGGAGCTCTGGGAAGCCCGTATGCACGCGCCACCCCACGAACAGGCCGGACAGCATCAGAACCACGAGGATGCCGAGGTTGTAGAAGACGTCGGCGAACGAGCGTCCGGTCAGCACCGCCGAGCGCGCCATCGGCAGGGAGCGGAAGCGGTCGATGATGCCCTTGCCGATGTCGTCGGCGATGCCGATTGCGGTGATGCCGCAGGCGAAGACGATGTTCTGGGCGAAGATCCCCGGCATCAGGAAGTCGTTGTAATTGCCGCCACCTGGGATCGGGATGGCCCCACCGAAGACGACGGCGAACAGCAGCACGAACATGATCGACTGAAGCACCGCGAAGATCGCAAGCTCCGGGATCCGCGGGATCCGCTTCAGGTTGCGCCACATGATGACCAGCCCGTCGCGGGCCGCCGAGGCGAGGGTGCCGCCGGCCGCCGCCGGCCGCGCCGTCGAGGTAGCCGTCATGCCGCGTCCTCCGTGGATTCCTCGATGGCCGCATGGCCGGTTAGGCTCAGGAAGACATCATCGAGCGTGGGCCGTCGGAGGCCGATGTCGTCGATCGCGATGCCGGCCTCGTCGAACTCGCGGATGACGGTAGCGAGCCGTGTCGCACCGCCATCCGAGGGCACAGTGACGCGCCGGGTGTGCTCGTCGAGCGCCGCCTCGCCGATCCCGATCCCGCTGAGGATCCTGCGCGCGTCGTCGATCCGTGTCCGATCGTGGACGATGACCTCGATGCGCTCGCCTCCGACCTGCGCTTTCAGGTCGTCTGCGGTGCCACGGGCGATGATCTTGCCGTGGTCGACGACGGCGATCGCGTCCGCCAGCTCGTCGGCCTCCTCGAGAGACCGAGTGGTAAGCAGTAGCGTCACGCCTTCCCGCACCAGCGACCGGATGACCTCCCACATGCCGAGCCGGCTGCGTGGATCGAGCCCGGTGGTCGGCTCATCGAGGAAGAGCAGCTTCGGGCGCCCGATGAGCGCGCTGCCCAGATCGAGCCGGCGGCGCATACCCCCCGAGTACGTCTTGACGACACGATCGGCCGCGTCGGTGAGCTCGAACTGCTCGAGCAGCTCGGTCGCACGCGCCCGTGCGACCCCGCCCGAGAGTTGATACAGCGAGCCGAACATCCACAGGTTCTCGCGGCCCGTCAGGTTCTCATCGACCGCCGCGTACTGTCCCGAAAGCCCGATGAGCGTGCGGATCTGCGGCGCTTCCCTGACCACGTCATAGCCGGCGACCGTGGCATGGCCGGCGTCCGGCTTGAGGAGGGTCGCCAGGATCCGGACCGTCGTGGTCTTGCCAGCGCCATTCGGCCCGAGCAGGCCGAGGACCGTTCCCTCGGCGACCGAGAGGTCGACGCCGTCCAGCGCGCGGACCTCGTGCTTCCTGGTCTTGTAGATCTTGACCAGGCCTTCGGCGGTGATGACATCCATGCGGCGGCGCACCTCGGGATCTGGTTCGGGAACCCCAAGTATAGGTCGGGCTCTATTAGCGGGTCCGTTTCCCGGTCGCGGCCGGCAATGCATCCCGAGCAACACGCCCCCACGGACCGCCATGCGGCCGGTACGCTCGCCGCTCGATGTATGACCGACTCCGGGCCTGGCTCGACCGCTGGGGCCCCATCCTCCCGCTGCTCGTCGCCGAGTTCATCGTCTGGCTGGGCTTCGGTAGCCTGCTGCCCGTCCTGCCGATCTATTTCCACGAGCAGGGCCTCGATCTGGCGACGCTCGGGCTGGTGATCGCGGCGTGGCCGGCGGCCCGACTGGTCAGCGAGCCGATCTTCGGATGGCTGGCCGATCGCACAGCCCGGGTGCCCCTGATGGTCATCGGGCTGGTCGCGACGGGCGTGTTCGGCGCGTTGCCGTTGGTCTGGACCGGCCCGGTCGCGTTCCTGCTGCTCCGCGCCGGCGCCGGTTTGGGGTCGGCGATGTACGACCCCGCCGCGCGCGGCTTCCTGTCCGATGCCACGCCGCCCGAGCGTCGTGGCGAGGCGTTCGGCCTGTACGGAGCTGCCCAGATGGGCGGGCTGCTGATCGGTCCGTCGATCGGCGCATTCGGGGCCGGGCAGTTCGGCGGCATCGGCTTCGTGTTCGTGTTCAGCGCCGTCGCCGCGATCGTCGCGGCGGCGGCTATCGCGCTCCGTGTCCGCGAGGAGGGTCCAGCCCACAAGGCCGGCGCATCGCCCTGGTCCGACCGGACCACGCTGCCGCCCGACTCACCCTACGTCGAGGGCCGGGCCGCCGCGGCTTTGGCAGCCGACGCCACGTCAACCGCGGACCGGAGCCCCTCCGATGGCCGTGCGATGCGGCTCCTGAACCGCGGCCTGATCGCCGCGATCATCCTGAACGCCGGCGGCTACTACGGCGGTGGCACGTACGAGGTGATCTGGAGCCTTTTCCTCCAGGGGCTCGGCGCGGATCTGGCGCTCATCGGCCTGACCTTCGCGATGTTCGGCCTGCCGGTGCTGGTCCTCTCGCCGTTCGCGGGACGCCTGGTCGACCGACAGGGCTCGTTCGCGTTCATCGTCCTCGGCATGGTCCTCCCGGCCGTCACCGGCATCCTGTACACCTTCATGCGGGACCCATCCTTTGCCGTGCCTTTGATCCTGATCGAGGCGACCGGGTTCGCATTCCTGAACCCCGCGCTGTACGCGGTCGTCGCGGCGAGCTCGCCGCCCGGCCGGTCGTCGACGGCGCAGGGACTGTTCGGCGCGGCCGGTACGCTCGGGTTCATCGTGGCGTCGGTGACAGCGGGCATCCTCGCGGAGCGCAACATCCTGTTCCCGTTCTACGCATTCAGTGCGGTGATGATGGTGTCGCTGCTCATCGCGATCGTGGTGGGCGGGCCGGCGCTCCACGGACGGGTAGCCCAGCCGTCCCAGGCACCGGCCACCGCGGGCTGAGGCGCGCCGAGCGCATTTGACCGATTCCGGGCCCGCCCCTATCATTCGCCGTCGCGGGGTGGAGCAGCGGCAGCTCGTCGGGCTCATAACCCGAAGGTCAAGGGTTCGAATCCCTTCCCCGCAACCAAGCTTTCCTCCTGAACCCCGGGTCCCGACCAACCCGGGGTTCAACCTTTCTGCCTCCATCGGGCGGATCAGGGCGCCAGTCGTTGCCACGCCGGTTGGCCATTATCCCCAGGCCATGGCGCGACGGCAGTCGCGCCGGTGAGCGGATCGACGGTCAGGCGGTTGGCGGCCCGACCCTTCTGGTCGAAGTACACGCCGAATATCGACCC
>DASTIG010000037.1:0-3772 GCA_035717785.1 Candidatus Limnocylindrales bacterium | reverse complement strand
GGTTGTAGTCGGCGAGGTCGCTTGCGATCGTCGGGGCATCGAGAGCAGTCGTTGTTGTTGTCGCAGGAGATGCGGCCGGCTCACCCGAAGGCTCGCCGGAGGGCTCAGTCACTGGCTCGCCTGATGCTTCGGCGCTGGGCTCGCTGGCTGGTGTCGGCTCGGGCTCCGTCGCGCCGGGATCGGGCGTCGCCTCGGGCGCAGGCGTGGCCTCGGGAGCAGCCGTCGGCTCGGCAGTCGGCTGAGGAGTGGGGTCCGGGGTCGGAGCAGGTGTCGGCTCCGGGGTGGGCTCAGGTGTCGGATCCGGCGTTGGCTCCGGAGTCGGGTCGGGCGCGGCGGCCGCTTCGGCCGGCGCGGCCTCGGGAGCCGCAGCGGGGTCGGCCGCGACGGCGGCCAGCGGGATCATGACCGCCCCGATGAACACGACGATCTGGAATAAGACCAGCAGGCGGGACCCGAGGCGGGCCGCGCGGCTCTTGTGCGGATCCGGGAACGGGATCGACGGCGAGGCCGCCATTGCGTTCTCGAGGTCCTTGTGGAGTCGATCCGGAGACACGAACCTCTTGGTTCGCCGCGCGCGCTCGTTCATCAATGGACCTCCCGATCCCTCACCCAGACATTCGAACGCCACCGTGCCGATGGCACGGTGGCGTCATTGAGCTCTTCGATCCTCGCGGGCACATCGGGCATCCCCCGACACCCGTTCCCCGCGCTATCCAGTCACCCAGCAGCAATCGCTGCCTCCCCACCTTTTGGCGCCAGCGAGGAGACGGATCACGGACCGTGACTGGGAGGTCGCGTGAAGGGCATCGCGGGCTGGAGCCTGTGACCGGGCGCGCCCCCCGGCGCTGCGACACGGTCGTATAAGTGGTGTACCAGCGCAACAGTCCTACGTCAAGACCAGGACCATCATCATCCCGTTGTTCGTGCGTGGGCTGTCCAACGATTGACAGCCACGGCACAGGCGCGGCGCCCGTCCGGTATCGTCGGCCGCGGCCAGGGGGCACGGTCGTCGATCCGACCGGCGGGCCGACCAGCGCGGCGTAACGGAGGGAGCGTGTCCTCTAGCACGGACGAGAGCCAGGGGATCCCGCCATCCCTCGACACGGACACAGAACTCGCGGCGGCCGACGCGGGCCGTTCCGCGAACATCAAACAGATCCGCGGCTCCAGCCTGCTCCTCGTGGGCCGGATGATCGGGCTCGGCCTCGATTTCCTGGCCCAGATCCTCATCGTCCGCTACCTCGACAAGACGGAGTACGGCGCCTTCGCGCTGGCATTGTCGATCGTCGCTCTCGGGACGACCGTGTGCCTCTTAGGCTTGGAGCGCACGGTCGGTCGCTTCGCCCCGATCTACCAGGAACGTGGCGACCTGCCGCGGATGTGGGGAACGATCGTGGTCGTCGTCAGCACCGTCGTGACGATCGGCCTCGCCCTGATCCTCGCCACGTGGGCCTTCCAGGGCCTGATCGGGGGCGTCGTCGACAACGAGCTCGCGCTCTCGATCCTCCTGATCATGATCGTGCTGTCGCCGCTCACGGCGCTGGACACCGTGCTGATCGCCTTGTTCGCGACGTTCGGCTCCGCGCGATCGATCTTCTTCCGACGCTACGTCTTCGCCCCGGTCCTCCAGCTCAGTGTCGTGATCGTGCTGATCGCCAGCCAAAGCGGGGTCGAACTCCTGGCCCTCGGGTATGTGCTTGCCGCCGCGGCAGGCATCGCGATCTATTCGTTTGTGCTGCTTCGCCTCCTCAAGCGGCAGGGTCTACTGGACCATCTTCGGCGCGACACGCTGCGGCTGCCGGCACGCGAGATCTTCACGTTCAGCATCCCGCTGCTCGCATCCGACCTCGTCATGGTGCTGCGCACGTCGCTCACGATCATCTTGCTGGAGGTCCTGCGGAGCACCGAGGAGGTGGCTGACTTCCGCGCAGTCATGCCGATCGCCATCCAGAACATGTTCGTGGCCATCAGCTTCCGATTCATCTTCACGCCCGGTGCCTCACGTCTGTACGCCCGCGACGACCGCAAGGCCCTCAACGACCTGTACTGGCAGACCGCGGTGTGGATCGCGATCCTGAGCTTCCCGGTCTTCGCATTGAGCGTGGCATTCGCCACCCCGATCACGGTCCTGTTGTTCGGCGAGGAGTACCGCAGCTCCGGCGCCGTCCTGAGCATCCTGTGCATCGGCTACTACATCAATGGAGCCGTGGGGTTCAACTCTCTGCTGCTGCGCGTCTTCGGCCGGGTCCGCTACATGGTCACGACAGACCTCGCCACGGCAGCGATCAGCATCGTGGCGACGATCCTCCTGATCCGTCAGTACGGCGCCGTCGGTGCGGCCATCGGGACGACCGGCTCGTTCCTGCTCCAGAACGCGCTGTACCAGTGGGGCCTGCGGACGCGCACCACGGTCGATGCGATCGACGTCAGGTATATCGGGGCGTACGCCTCGATCGCCGTCGGGGCGGTCGCGGCCGTGCTCATCGCCGTGGTCTTTCACCCGCCACTCATCGTCGGCGTCGTCGTGGTCGGACTGATCTCGCTGGGGGTCCTCGGGCTCAACCGGCACTCGCTACGCATCGTCGAGACATATCCGGAGCTCGCCCGCTTCCCGCTCGTGCGCCGGATCTTCGGCGACCCTGGAACGCCATGACCACAGAAGGGCCGCTCCGGTCGCGCCTGCCACCCGTCTTCGAGTCGCTGGCCTCCCTGTATAGGCCCGCGGATCCAGAGTTCCAGACAATCATCGTGGATGCCGGGGATCGATGGGCGCTGCCGCCGCCCCCGGCGCGAGAGATCGACGTCCTGCTGTGGGGCCGGCTTGGCCGGAACGTGCGCCCCTCCATGGACGCGATCCCGTTCGCGGCCCGCCGGGAACTCGCGATCCTGCGAGTGCGGGCCCGCCCGGCAAGCGGCCTGCGACTCGCCGAGCTCCATCGGCTGCCGCCGGTCCCGCGTCCGGGGCGCATCCGGCAGGCCATCCGCGCGACCGCCCTCGGCGGGGTCCTCGTGGAGCTCGTCCGTGGCGACCGTCCTCAGCGTGTCGTGGACGCGGTCGCGCTAGCGGCCGGCGCGCCCTCGATCGGGCGCGGACTGCGTCCCAGCGGCGACGGCTCGGCCCTCGCGCGGCTCGTCCTCGACGACGGCGCGCTCGCCGAGCTGCGGGTCTGCCCTGTCGGACATACCAAGGATCCGGCCCGTGGTCGGGAGGCGCTGCTCGCCCTCGCCGAGGCGGACGTCACCCTGGTCCCGAAACCGCTCCGTGGCGGCACGACGGCCGGGGCGGCCTGGGCGACCGAGTCGGTCCTGACCGGGGAGCACGTGCAGCTGCTGACTCCCGACCTCCTAGACCAGATCACTGGTTTCCTCGCGGCTCTGCCGGCCGGGCCCCCAGGTCGTCGCGCGGTCGACGACCAGCTGGCCGAGGTCGCCGACGTGTTCCCGGAGCACGAGGCGGCCTTGCGGTCCGTCGTGGCGGCCGCTGCACGCTGGGGAACGTCGCTGCCGCCGGTGCTCATCCACGGCGACCTGTGGCTCAACAACGTGTTCGTCGAGGACGGACGGCTGAGCGGCGTGTTCGACTGGGATACCTGGCATCCCGCGGGCCTGCCCGGTACGGACATGCTCACGTTGCTGGCGGCCGAGACCCGCACGCAGCAAGGCCGGGATATCGGGCCTCTCTTCGCCGATGGCTATTGGCGCTCCGCCGAGGTTATCGACGCCTTCCGTCCATATTTCGCGGCGCGTGGCCTCCCATTCCCGGATGCGGCCG
>DASTIG010000036.1:0-23790 GCA_035717785.1 Candidatus Limnocylindrales bacterium | reverse complement strand
GAGAACGACCAGGGCGAGACCGACGAGGCGAGGGTCGACGACCGCCGCCAACCCCAGACCCAACGCCGCTGCGACCAGCGCGACGGTTCGGGCGGTCGCGACCGACACCTCCTGTGCCGGGATCGGCTTGGGTGGCACGCGCCCCGCATCGGCCGGCGCATCGACGAGGTCGTTGAGCGCGCCGATCGCCATCTGGAGCGCGATCATCGAGAGCCCCAACAATGTGGCGAGGGCGACCCCTCCCCCGGCAAGGAGCGCCACCGCGCCGACGACGACACCGTCGAGGATCGACGGGAAGGGATGGACCACCCGGACCAGCGCCGGGAGGCGCGAAAACGGGGTGACCGATCGGTCAGACGTAGACCAGCTCGTCGAAGTTCTCGACCAGGTAATCGATGAGCCGCCGACGCCCGTCCTTCGCCTGTGCGCGGATGCCCGGCACGAGGGCGTACAGCGCCACGGCGGGAATCATCTGGCGACCCTGCGCGTCGCGCCCGACCACCGCGACCGGTCCGTCGCCGGAAGCGAACACTCGTTCTATATCTCGTTCGCTGAGTTTCGCCGCCTTCCGGAAGTCCGTCAGGACGCGGATGACGCCGCGGCGCTTTGCCACGTCGCGCATCAGCTCGGCGGCCCAGGAGTCGATCTGTGCGTCGGACTGCTCCTTGAGCCGGGCTCGATATTCCTTGGGGTCGGCGGAAAGGCCGGTCGCTGCCACGCTCGCTCCTGCGGATCTGGTCGTCCGCCCGAGTATGCCAGACGGACCGAGGCCGCCGCCGCGCGTCGACCGTCCCTGCCGATCAGCCGGCCTCCACGGTCTCCCCGGCGAGCTGCGCAGCGAGCGCCGCGTCGCGCGATCCCTCGGGCCATTCGTTGAAACGCTCGGTCATCCAGCGGCCCAGCCGGCCATCCCGCTTGGGCTCCGCGGCGTCGCGCAGCATGGCCTGGAGCCTGGCCGAGAGGGAGGCCGTCATCGCCATGACTGCTGCCCGATCCGGTCGGCTCGCGCCGACGATCGGTTCTCCGATCCGCACACGCACGCGCCCACCGAACGGTAACCAGCTCGTCCCGTTGATCGCGATCGGGACCAGCGGCACCCGCGAGCGCAGGGCGAAGTACGCCGGTCCGTCGTTGAGCGGCAGCAGGCGTCCCTCGATCGCGCCGATCCGCCCCTCCCCCGCGATCGCGACGATGCCACCCTCGGCGATCACCGCGCCGACCCGACGAGTAGCCTCGAGCAGGTCGTTCTTGCCTGGCTTGTACGGGATCGCGCTCCCGGTCCAGAGCATCACGCGATTCCGTCCGCCGGCCCGCATGTCCTCTTCCTTGGGGCCAAAGAACGACAGGCGGGGCCTGAGCGGCAATGTCGCCATCAACACGAAGGGATCCACCCACGACAGATGGTTGAACGCGTAGATCGCAGGGCCGCGCGGCAGGCGCTCGCGATCCTCGACCTCGAACCGCAGCCATCCCCGCGTGATCAATGCGATGAGGAGCCGCGAGACGTAGTAGCGGATCGTCCGCCGCAGCGGGTGGACGGCTTGGGGCGAACCCGCGCGCTGTGCCGTCACGACACGCGATCGATGGCTGCGTAGACCTCGAGAGCGAACGCGGAGATCGCCTCGCCTTCATCGTCGGTGCCGCGGAGGATGATGTTGTCGACCTGGAACCCGACGAGCCGATGGCCACCCACCTGTTCGACGGACAATTCGCCGGTCTGGACCCGGTTCCAGCGGACGAGCTTGCCGGAGGACCGCGGGCCCTCCTGCGGGACGTTGACGCGGACGTGCACCTGGACCAGGCCGGCCGCGGTCGGCGTCAGGATCACGTAGCGCGCTTTCGGGTCATCGCCCCACGCGATCCAGCTCGACGGATCCTTCGGGGCCCCAAGCGCGGCGAGGATCGGGGTCACCGTGGCCATGACCTTCGGCGCCACGGATTCCTTGTGTGGTGCGCGCTTCGACCACTCGCTCAGGCGCATGGTGTCCTCCCTGCGGCCGAACCCCTCCAGCCTTCGGCCGAGGCTAGCACACGGCCGTGGTTCGGCGGTCACACCGTCGAACCTGGGTGGTGCGCGGGGGCATCCGGCCCGTAGGATGCGCACGATGTTCATCGAGTTCGTGCCCCAGATCGCGCTGCTCGCGGCCGCCGGCGTGGTCGCCGGGCTGTGGCTGCTCGTCCGAGGGATGACCGGGTACGGGGATGCGACGCGCCTCGGAGACACCGCGACCTCGCGCATCGCGACGCTCGCCGCCGGCGAGGTCCAGGTGAGCGGGGTGATCGAGCCGGCGGAGCTGACGCTCGTCTCCCCGCTCCAGAGTGCCTCGTGCGTGTACTACCGCTCGACGATCGACGATGGTGGCGACGGACCGGACCTCGGCGCCGCGTTCGCCGAGGAGCGCGCGGTCGGTTTTCGCGTGCGCGATGCCACGGGCGACATCCGGGTCTTCCCACGTGGAGCGCGCTGGGATGCCCCGATGCATCTCGACGAGGCCACCGGCGTCATGGGCGACGAGCCACCGGGATTGCGCTTGCGCACGGGCACGGCCGTCGCTGAGACGGGCCTTGGCCGCGAAGCCGCGCTCCTGGCGGTCCCGACCGCGCAGACCGGCACACTCTCGATCCTGGCCGGCACCACTCGAAGCGTGTACGGCATCGGATCCGGGCGGCGCCATCGCTACCGCGAGGCGCTCCTCGTGCCGGGCGATGCCATCACGATCGTCGGACGAGCGATGCCCTTCGTCGACCTCGCCGATCCGAACGAGGCTGACGTGGAGCTCGGGTCCGGGCTCGCCGCGGACGACCCGGAGGTGGCAGGCGACATCGCCGAGGCCCGATCGGTCGGCCTCCTCGAGGACTCGGCGGAAGAGGCGTGGGGCAACGCCGCCATCCCAGGCTTCGGGATCGGCCGCCCCGTTCGTCGACCCGAGCTCGACGCGGCCGCGAACGCTCTGCCGATCGCCTCCCCGACGGAGGCCGCCGACACGGAGCGAAGGTTCAGGATCGCACCCGAGACCCTTGTGCTTGCCAGCGCGCCGGGCGTCCCTTTGCTGATCGCCCACGGCCTGCCGAGCGTCGCGGTCGAGCGGCAGCAGGATCGGTTCCTGATCGGGCTGCTGGGAGCCGTACTCGCGATCGCCTGCGCGATCGTGCTCGCGCTGATGGCACCGGGCGCGCTCGGAACGTGACAGGAGGCCGAAACAGCCGATGACTCCAGCGACGTATGCCGCTGCGTTCGCGGTCGGGCTCGTAATCGCGATCGTCGTGTTCCTCGCGATCACCAGCTACAACGCGGTGATGGCGCTGCGCCAGCGGATCGACAAGGCCTGGGCGAACATCGACGTCCTCCTCAAGCAACGGTACGATCAGCTGCCGGCGCTCGTGGCGGCTGTGCGGGGCCTGCTCGCCTTCGAGCAGGGCGTCCTGACCGAGGTCGCCAGGGCCCGCGCCGCGTACTCGCCGACCGAGCCGATCCCCGAGCAGGCCGTCCACGCAGAGGAGACCTCGCGGGCGGTCCGCTCGCTATTCGCGGTCGTCGAGGCCTATCCGCAGGTGCGGTCGGACGCGAATGTGCTCGACCTGCAGAACGAGATCGAGCGGCTGGAAGGCATGATCGCCGACCGTCGCGAGCTGTACAACGATCAGGTCTATCGCTACAACGCGCGGATCTCGACGTTGCCGACGCTCCTCCTCGCGCCGCTCTTCGGCTGGCATCAGCGCCAGTTCTTCGCTGCCGAACCCGTGGAGACCGTCAGGCCGGCCACCGAGCTGTGAGCGAACAGGAGGTCGAGCGCCAGATCTACGTGGTCCGTCACGGCGAGACCGAGTGGTCACGCTCCGGGCGGCACACCGGTCGGACCGATATCCCCCTGACATCGTTGGGCCGCGAGCAGGCATTGGACCTCGGCCGAAGATTGGCCGATCACCCTTTCGCGCTCGTGCTGACCAGCCCGTTGTCCCGGGCCGCCGAGACCGCGCGCCTCGCGGGCCTCCCAGACGCAGAGCGCGTCGATGACCTCAGGGAGTGGGATTACGGCGAGTTCGAGGGCCAGACGACCGCCGACATCCGACATGAGCTGCCCGGTTGGACGATCTGGACTGGGCCGCGGCGCGGGGGTGAGACCGCCAGGAAGGTGAGTGCCCGCGCGGACCGCGTCATCGCTCGGTGCCTCGACGCAACCGTCGAGGGCGACGCCCTGCTGTTCGCCCATGGCCACATCCTCCGCGTCCTGACCGCGCGGTGGCTGGGACTCCCGGCACGCCATGGCGCGCATTTCGCGCTCGGCACGGCGACGATCGGCATCCTCGGTTGGGAGCGATCGAACCGCGTCATCGAGACCTGGAACGAAGCGTGTCACCTGGATCCTGAGGC
Source organism: Candidatus Limnocylindrales bacterium (assembly GCA_035717785.1). Classification (GTDB taxonomy): domain Bacteria; phylum Chloroflexota; class Limnocylindria; order Limnocylindrales; family CSP1-4; genus SPCO01. Next base: position 19,418 of record DASTIG010000036.1, on the reverse strand, counting down.
GTGACGGAGGCGCTGCCCACGTCCGGGGGTCGACACTCCTGCTCGTCGGCCGGATGGTCTCGATCGGGATCAACCTCATCAGCCAGGCGCTGATCGCCCGGCATCTCAGCCAGACCGAGTTCGGAGCGTTCGCTCTGGCGTTCGCCATCGCGGGTGTGGGCCAGGTGTTCATCACGCTCGGCCTGCACCGCGGGGCGACACAGTTCTTCGCGCGGTATGAGGAGTCGGGCGATCACCCACGCCTCGTCGGTTCGATCCTGTTCAATATCGCGGTCATCGTCGGGCTCGGCGCCGTGTTCATGCTCGCTGTGGGCCGTCGCCCAGGGACTGCTCACCTCGAGCGGCATGCTCGACCCGGCCGCCACGGGCCTGCTCATGATCCTCGTGGTCCTGGCCCCGATCGATGCGCTCGACGATATTCCCCGAGGTCGGAGGCGTCCTCGAGAGGGTAGCTGGGTTCCTGCGCGGAAGAAGGCTGCCCTGAGCACCCAAGGATCGCCGGTCAGCTCCCCTCCCCGACCCGCCGGCGCACCTCCCATTCCGCGACTGCGACGAACACGACGCCACCGGCGAGAGCTACCCATCCCCACGGATCCGGGAGCGCGGATGCGTAGCCCGCGAAGATGAGTGACGCTGCGCCCATGATCGCGAGCGCCACCCCGGCAAGCCACGCTGCGAGACGGAACGCCGTCGGGCGGAGGGCCGCCAGCGCACCGAGCAGGACGATCGCCACCGCGTAGAACGAGGTCTCGACCCAATGGAAGAAGGCGGCGTGCTCGCTCGTGTGGTCCGCGCGCTGCAGACCGGCCTGATCCAGGGCATACACGGTCAAAGGGACGGCTCCGGCCAGGACCAGTGCGACGAGGATGGGGCTCGGCCGGCCGGTCGGGATAGGTCGAGAACGATCGGGCAGCACGGCCCACAGGACCCCGACGAGGATGATGAACGGGAGCGTGAACGGATCGAGCGTCAGGGCGGCGGCCATCGTCGCAAGCCCGGCGACACCGACGACTGCAAGCACGACCAGCGGTCGGATGGCTGCCTCGGGTGCGCGCGCCACAGCGATGACAGGCGGCGCGGACACGATCAGCAGAAGCGACGCGACGATGACGTTGTGGAACGCGTGCGGCGCCTGCGCGGGCACGAGGACGCCCACCACCGCCGTGACGACGCCGAAGCCGACGGCCGACACGGCCATGATGGCAGCGAGGACCCGCATCGCTCGCAGCCTGTTGGAACGGGCGCCTTCGGACACGCCTGCCCTAGCGGCCGCCGCTGTCGAGGTCGGCCACGCGCGCACGGACGAGGTCCTCGAGCAGGTCGTCCGGCAGCGGTGCCGTTGGCGTGAAATGCAGGCTGCCCTTGGTCTGGTCGAAGCCTGCGATCGCCTCCGCCCGCGTTTCCATGAACGTGTCGGTCAGCGGGTAGATGCTGCAGTGTTGCTTCCAGCCTGCGTACGACACCAGGAACCGTCCGCGGAGCTTGAACGCCGGCATGCCATAGCTGATGGTCTCGACGGCGTCGGGCACGATCCGCGCGACGTCGTCCCGCACGCGCTGCAGGGCCACCTTCTGATCCTGGGGAAGCGCCGCGAGGTAGGTATCGACCGCTGGATCACGACCCATGGCGTCCGATGATAGCCGGGGCGAAACCGCGGCGATCAGGCCTCGACGAGCTTGGTCAGGATCCGTCGGAGCGTCTTGCCCTCCTTGTGCGTGAGCCGCGCCAGCGTCGCTTCGTTCACTGCGACTGCCATCGGCACGAGCTCGTCGCGCAGCGATCGACCACGGTCGGTCAGGTAGATCCGGCTGACCCGACCGTCGGCTGGATCGGCGACGCGCGTCACGAGGCCATCGCGGACCAGTCGATCGATGGTCCGAACCATCGTTGGCGGCTCGATCGCAACGTCCCGGGACAGCTCGGCTTGGCTCAAGCCGTCGCGGGCGAACAGGAACAGCAGGACCGCCCATTGACCGATGCCGATCCCGGCCGGGCGCATGCGCTCGGCGAGCTGGTTGGCCATCGACCGGGCGATCCGATTGACGAGGTAGCCGAGGCTCTCATCGATGACGAACTCGTGCGGGCGCGCTCGCCCGGCCTTCATGCTGGCGCGCGCCTCGCCGGCTAGCTCGTCGCCTCTCGAGGCCCCACGGCGGACCGACCATGCGGTCACGCTTCGAGGGCGACGCGGTCGAGCGCCAGGACGAAGCCGTCGATGCCGGTGAGTCGAAGTGCTGCCCGCTGGACCGGATGGAACGACGCACGGGCGACGGCCGCATCGATACGCTCGGGCGCGGCGATCCGATAGGTGTTGCCCCGCCAGTCGATGGTGCCGTCGCCGGCGGCCACGAGGTTTCGGTACCAGTCGACCTGCGAACCGAATGACAGCGAGATCACGAACCCGCCGGGCACGCGCCGGGCGGCGACAGGCGTCGCGTACCGACGACCCGTCGTGCGACCGCGGTGTTGGACGACCGCGAAGATCGGGTTCCAGCGATGGCCGGCCAGGGGCAGCATGATGGGGTTCGTGATGCGAACGAGCCGCCACAGGATGCCAGCGAATCGGGGGCGGCGTCCCGGGACGGCCGGGCCATGCGGCATAGGGGTGGCGGTCGTGGGCGCGGTCATTTCCTGCTCCGTTCGTTAGTGTGCTATCTATCCAACTAGGCGGAACAATAGCATGCTAACGATACCGTGGTCAAATCTCCGCGGCCGGTCGGGTCGACCTCGCCGATCCTGGGCCTGCCTTGTGATGCGGCCCATGCGCATCGGTCGACGAACCTCTGCCCGACCCCGATACTTGTGCATCACTCCAGTCCCCCAGCCCGCCCGACGAGGAGGAACCATGAACTTCAACGGCATCCTGATCGGGTCGGAGGACCCAAAGCGCCTCTCCGACTACTACCGCAAGCTCTTCGGCGAGCCCGGATGGGACGACGGCGGCTACACGGGCTGGCTGATCGGGTCGGGCGGCATCTCGATCGGACCGCACAGTGAGGTTCACGGCCAGAACCCGCAGCCTGGCCGGATCATCTGGAACATGGAGAGCGACGACGTGAAGGGTGACTTCGATCGGTTCAAGGATGCCGGCGCCACGGTCATCCGCGAGCCCTACAACTTCCCCGAGGCGCCTGAGTCCTGGATCGCCACGTTCGCCGATCCCGACGACAACTACTTCCAGCTCGTGAGCCCGATGGATCCCAACGCGATGGGCTGAGGTCCGTCAGGCCAATCCCGCACAGTCGGGCGGGACGGCCTGTCTCGTCAGTCTGTCGGCGGTCGGAAAGGCGACTGCTGTCGGACGACGCGCGGGATCGTGCGCCGCTCGGGGCGTCGCTCCCACTCCTCCGTCACGACCTCGGGATAGGCTGCCTCGATCGCGGTCAGCAGTTGGCGCACTCCGAGGAGCCCGTCGTAACGGACCTCCTGGATGTAGAACGTCGGTGTTCCCCGCACCCCGCTCTCGAGCCCGCTGTCGATGTCCTCCCGGACCCTTCCCGCGTGTGCGTGCGTTTGGAGGTCGCGACGGAATCGGGCCGCGTCCAAGCCGAGGTCCGCCGCGTACGTCACGAGGTGATCGTCGCCGAGCGCGTCCTGGTGCTCGAACAGGGCGGCATGCATCTCGAAGAAGCGGCCCTGCGCCGCGGCTGCCTCGGCTGCTTCGGCTGCGTTCTGCGCGTGGGGGTGCAATGCGTGCAACGGGAAGTGGCGGAAGACGAACCGGAGTTGGTCGCCCATGGCCTGCTGGAGCTCCTCCACGATCGGTACGGCTGCCCGGCAGTACGGGCATTCGTAATCGCCGTACTCCACTAGCGTGACCGGCGCGCCAGCGGGCCCGTAAGCGTGGTCGCGCTCGCCCACCGGCAGTGACAGCCGTGAAACACCACCCTCAGGCATGCATCTCCTCCCGATTCCGATGACCAGAGGATATGGGCTTGTCGTTCAGGTGTCCGTAGTCGCTCATCGCTCGTTCCGTCCTAGTTGCAACTGCAATCACCATAGACCTACTTGGTTGCAGATGCAAGCACCTGACGGTGCTCATCGTTGGCGTGAGCGCGCAGGCCACTGTTAGTTAGACAGTCGCCGCTTTGGACTTGGTACTGCGAACGCGATCGCGAAGCCGCCGGGCAGCCGGTTCGCAGCGACCTAGCTAGCGGACACGGTCGGGATGGCGGCGGCTCGAGTCGTTCGTCCTCCCGAAGGCGAGTCGATCAGCCGCTCATACTCATCGTGCAGTCGCATCGCCTCGGCCTGAAGGGCCTCGGCCTCCGGCGTACCGTCGCTGACGTCCTGACGGGCGCGCTCGACCTCGCGCCACTCGGCAAAGACGACCTCGGCTTGACGTTGGTATGGCATCGGCCTCGGTCCTCGACCGGCGCGACCGGCGCGGGGCGCCGCGGACCCGAATGCGTACGACCGGAAACGGTGGAAGGCCATAGCGGACTCCGTCGCTCCGGACCCATCGCGCCGGCGGGGTGAAACCGCGGGACTGGCCCGGACTGTGGTGGGCCTGACTATCTGACGACCTGAGCCTGCGCCGAAGGACGGCTCTCACACAGGGCCAAACGAGCCCGATACGGCGGGCCGTTCGTCCCTCTCACGGTCCGGGCCGTCGGCCGGGCCGGCGGCGCGAGGCTCCCACGCGCAACCGTCTCATCGGTGAAGGCGTGACCGAGCCGACGGCCGATGCCTGGATCGCGGCATGGGAGACCCAGGCGGCCGAAGACGGCTTCGAGCGCGACAACGCCTATTGGGAGGCCGGCTGGGCGTGGATCGCCGCGCAGCGGCGGAGCCGGGTCCGGCCCTAGGCTCGGCTGACCATAGCCCGAGATCGGCCAGTCGCGGGGCCGATCAAGTCGTCAGGTGGGCCGAGAAGGCGAAGCTGAGCAGAAGTGCTGCGATCGACACCAGCACGACTTGGAGGATGCCTGTACTGAGGGCATGCGAGCGGGCTGGTCGCATGGCACGGACCTCTAGCGCCGGGTCTGGGGGCGCCCGGGCTGGCCTTCACCGTACCCCTCATGTGGCACCACGGTGGATGTCATGACAGGGTGGATGCATTACAAGCGGGACTAAGTCCACGAAGACAGCGTCCGGCAAGGTGACCAGCTGAGCCGGGGACGGCCGTGTGCGTGGCGCACTTGGCTCATGCGGTCAGAGCGGCGGCTCACAGGCCGAGGATCTTCACGAACTTGCCGGTGCGGACGTAGAGAACGCCCCGGGTCGGAGGAAAGGACCCGGGGCGTTCGAGTCGAACACCGGCGGGCCGTAGAGGCGACCCGTGGTGCTCTGGTCAGCGGGGCTCCGTCTCGCGCCGTTAGACCCCGCCAGGTGACTACAAACCGAGGATCTTCTGGACGGCGCCGGTACGGACCATGGGCTCGGCGGTGAAGCCCAGCTCCTCTTCCGCACGGTAGCCGGTGACATTTTGGTCGAACCGGTTGCCCGCCTCCGTACTGACGTCGATCCGGAGCTCGTCGCCGACCCAGATCGTGCCGTCGGTGGCATCGATGGCCAGGCCGGTACCGACCGGCAAGTCGGCGCAGCGGTAGGTCCTGACACCCCACAACGTCGCCTGCGGGCTGCCCGACGAGGGACCGTCGGCTGGAGCCAGCGCCCAGCCTCCGGCATACGAGGTACCCAACCCTTCAGTAGCTAGCTCCCAGAAATCTGTGGGGTTCAACACCACCGCAGTCGCCTGGCGGCCGCGTCCCTCGAGGGCGCCGAGGGCTCGGCCGATCGTCGCCGCTCGGGGCTCAGATGTCAGCGTCGTCTTGAAGCCGGCCGGGTCGCCGAAGGCGGGCATCGCCGGCAGGATCCCAAGAGGTTGACCGCTGCCCGTGCCGTTGGTGATGTACGCGGACTCGGTCATCGCGAACGATGCCGCCAGACGTCGCCGGACGACCCGCTCGGCGGCACCGTTGGACTGCCGCAGCAGCTGATTGCCGACGTCCGTGATCTGGGCGATCGTGTACAGCGTCGCGGTAGCGCGGGCCAGCGTGAAGTCTCGATTGTCCTTATTCGAGCCATACGCGCCCTGGACGAGCGCGGCGGTGAGACCCGTGACCTCGTATGGGACGTCCACGGCCGAGCCAGCGGAGACCGTCTCGACGCTGAAGATGTTCCGCCACGGCGAGAGGGTCCCGACCTGACGTGAGATGTCCGAAACGAAGGCATTTGGTACGACCGCGGCGCCAGTGGCGACTGAAGTACCGAGCAGCGCCTTGATGTAGGCGTTGGCCTCGGGATCGCCACGGCGGGCGTCCATGATCGACTTGAGGAACGGGCCGGGGATCCATCCCGTCGTCGACGGCGCTGAGGATAGACAGGCCGAGGCCGTAGAGGACCTGAGCGTTTCCGGGTACCTCGATGTCGGTCATATCACTTCTCCTCGTTGGGTCGTCGACTACGCCATCCGGGTCGGATGACGGGCTCGCTGGACTTGTGCTTGTCGCTGATGTTCCGAGCCGCGTGCCGGCTGACGAACGGCTTCGGCTTGGCCAGCGGCGGGTGCTCCGCGAGCGGGACGCCGCATTCGCAGATCTCGCCGTCGTGGGTCATGCGGCCGCCCTCTGGCGTGGCCCACGCGACGATTCGGTGGGCCTAGGAGGCCGCTGGCGCCCGTGGCGGTAGACATGGACCCATTCGGGCTGGGTGGGCCGCAGGCACTTGGTGCAGTACGCGCCCTTAGCCTCGGTCAGAACGCAGTGCGGACAGGTCTGCTCGGTCATCTGAGTACCTGTGCGATCGATTCGGTGTCGTCGTCGCATGTCCAGACGTAGACCTCGACGCCGGCCGCGCGGAAGGCAGCCAGCCAATCGAGCTGGTTCGGTGTCGGGCGGTTCTTGACGGAGCGCTTGAGTTCAGCGACGACGAGGCGACGGCCACGGATGAGGACGAGATCCGGAAACCCGGCGCCGTCGGCTGACACCGGCGTCCGCCAGCCATGCGCCGTCCGCGCTGCGCGGAAGTGGGCGACTCGCCAGCCGAGCAACCGGGCGAGGTCGAGCACCTGGTCCTGGAGGTCACGCTCAAGGATCGGCGGCCGTCCGTTAGTCATCGGTGCCACTCCGCAAGTACGCCTCGGCCGCCGCGAGCAGGGCCTTCGTCTCGTTGTCGAAGCTGGCCTGCCGGGACTCGGCCTTGAGTGCCTCGGCCTTGGCCCGGATCTCGGCGTATTCCGCCTCTCGTCGGGCGTGCTCGGCCTCGTCCTCGGCTTTCTGCCAGGTGTGCCAGGCGACGAGGGAGCCGTGCGTCTCGATGACCTCGAGGACCTGTTGCTGCGCCCATTGAAGGACGTCACCGGCTTCGACCTCGGGGCGCTTGCTGAACCACGCCAGGATCGCGACCCTGTGAGATGAGGGCGGGCCGTATGAGTCGGCCTCAGCGTTCGCCCGCGGCAACAGAAGGTCCGGGACAACGGCCCTGATCGCCGCGACACTCGCCTCGAGGGCCTCCTCGGACTCGATGGGCTCGGTGCCAACGGTGTCTGCAAGCCAGTCGGCGAACTCGTCATGGGCGGCGACGGCAGACGCGGAGCTATCAACGGAGGTCCGACGCTGGCGTTCGAGGTTACGGAGGTTCCGCTGGGCGATGCCCATGATCGTGGCCGCAGTTACGGCGGACGCCTTGCCGCTGGCGAGCAACCCTTCTACCTTGGCATGGGCCAGGTCGAAGGCGCGTTGCCACGCCTCCGCGTTCCCGTCGAGCTCAGGACGATCGCCGGCCTGAGCGGCCCATTTCGCTATGCTCCGCGGGTCGATGCCGAGCCCTCCGCGGCAGCCGCGATGCCCATGACGCGGGCCTGTGCAACAGCCTCCCGTTTCTGCGCGAGTGAGTAGGCGATACGCGGCACTTACGCGCCGATCTTCAGGACTGCAACTAACTGAGCGACTCGGCGCTCGTCGCAACGGATCCGTCGTGCGTGAACGGACCTCGGATTCGCGACCAACTGTTCGACTAATGGGCAGATTCGTGCACGGACTGTGCAACCCAGGAACGAATGGCTCCGGCGGGCCGGAGCCGGCCGTGTACTGAATTCGGGCGGCCCTGCCGAGAACCAGATCCTGCTCCTCCGTCCGTCACGGTCGCGTGAGTGGCTTCGGCTCGCTCTCGTCGAGTGCGTACGCTGCCACCAGGTCGTAGAGCGGACCTCGCCGGTCCAGCGCCATTGTCCCGACTGCCGACAGGAGATCAAGCGCGGACGCAGCCACGATGCCATGCGCCGTCGCCGAGCAGGCTCGTAGGTAAGGGCGGGTTGTCTGGTCGTCAGGGCCCCATCCGGCTGGATCTAACGATGAACGGGGATGTCCAGCCAAGCCTCGCGGATCGCGCGCGTTGCGAGCTCGGTCCGCGACTGGACGCCGGTCCGCTCGAAGACTCGGCCGAGGTGCGCCTCGACCGTCCGAGCAGTCACACCGAGCGCGGCGCCGATCTCGTCATTCGTGAGACCGTCAGCGACGAGGCGGACCACATCGATCTCGCGCGCCGTCAGCTCTGGCGGCCACCCATCCAGGCGACGCCCGACAACGAGTTGGCCGGCCGCCGCGGCGCGGACGGCCTTGATCAGCTCTCGTGTCTCGCCGGCCGAAATTCGTGTCCGCCGAGGTGGACATCATCGCGTCGGTGTCGCTCGCAACGGTCGAGTTCCGCCGAGCCGGACGCTGGCACCGGCACAGAGCTGACCTACACCGAGCACGGGGCCTTCCTCGATGGCCTGGACGACCCGGAGCTCCGCAAGAACGGCAGCAGCGCCATGCTCGACGAGTTAGGTCGCTGGCTCGATCGTCAAGCTGCCACCGCCTAAGTGTGACAGCCGCGGCGACCCCAGCGGCGGTGCCAGCCGTGCGTCTCTTGCGATCCCCGTCGAGCGACGAGCGACGTCGGTGGACCTCTGTCCACGTCACAGGGCCCAAACTGACCGAGTCGGCCTACCCGCCTTCCTGTGGTCCGGGTCCCCTTCCACAGGCAAGCGCTGACGACCGTCGGAAGCCGAGCCCACTCGCGATCGGCTACGTCCAGCGGTTCGTCGATGACGGCATGAGCGTCGGACAGCTCCTGCCGTTCATGCGCAAGGCGTCCCTTGCGTTCGTCGACGAGGTCATCGATCGGAGGGCCATCGGTCGCTCAGGAACCCGCTCAGCCACGTCCGCAAGGCCCCGACTATCGCGACACTGAACGCGAAACGTCTCGCCGACGTGCCCTGGGAAAGCGGTCCTGCCGACGCTCGCGGGATGCGGATCTCATCGAGCTTGGCGTCGATCGAGGGCGAGCCGGCGCTCGAGGGCGTCCTGCGCCTCCTGCCGATCGAGCCTTGGTAGCAGAACGGCCGGCGGCGAGATTCGCCGCCGGCCGGAGCCAGAGAGTGAAAGTCAGTCGAGGGTGACCTCGATCCATTCCTGGTTCGAGCTCTGTGCGTGGCCCTCGTCCTTCCAGCCCGACGGGGTCTGGTCGGCGTCCCAGTAGGCGAGCGCCAGGAGGGCCATCTGGCCGACGGCGAATTGTGCATCCTGCGCGTCGCCGGTCTGCAACGGGCGCCGGATCTCGAACACCCACGTCCCGGCGGAGCTGGTGGTCGGGCTCGTGTGACTCCACATGCCCAGCAGGCTGTTTTCGGCACCGGTCCCATTGTCGTCCTCGCGATCCTTCGGTGTCGTCGCCCACTCGTCGTCGAAGTTGCAGGCCGAATCGTTGCCGGGGTCGTTGCCCTCGCCCGGGTCCGAGGCCTCGCCGCCCGTTTGCGTGCGGGCGGCGCACTCGAGCTCCCAGTGCCATAGGTCGACCATGCCCATGCTCGGTCCTTCGCCCGCCTCATCCTCGGGACCCATATGCGGACCCGCCGCGGACTGGACGGCCCACATGACCGCGGATGCGCCCGAGAGATGCGCGTCCGCCGCGGTCCAGTCGTAGTCGTCCTGGACCTCGAAGAGGACGTACACGAACTTGTCGTCGTGCGCGACCTGCACCGCCGCCTGCTTGGATTCGACCGGGACCTCGACCCCCTCGATCCCCTCGAGCGTCAGCTCGAGCTTGGGGACGGCGGCCCAGTCCGCGGGGTCGCCGTCGACGGATATCGTGGCAACGGGCGCGACGACTGTGCGGTCGCCTGGCGCACGACCCGTCGTGCCGGGTGTCGCCGGAGCCGCCGAGGCGGTCGCGGGCGTCTCCGTCGATGGCGGCGCGGTCTGGGTCTGCCCCGGCGGGGTGGCCGTGCCGCAGGCCGCGGCGATCAGCCCCAGCGCGGCGCACAGTCCGAGCGAGCGCAGCTTCCACATCATGTCGCCTCCTCATCCCTCGATGTCGGTCGAGACGCCGAAACGGCGGTCAGCCGGGTTCCGGGCAACGACCGTCGCCCGCGAGATGCCGACCACGACCCGGACCAAGACCAGTACGAGCAGCCCCCAGACCGAGGCCACGACGAGCGCTGCCACGGGTCCTGCCCAGGCCCCGACGGCCTGCAGGGGCTGGGCCGGCCGGGCGAGCGGCTGTGTCACGCCCGTAACCTCGAGGACCGCCTCGTTGGAGGCCAGGACCCCGTCGTCGAACGGCGCCCGGGCCACGATGTGATGTACGCCGTTCGTGGTCGGGAGGTAGGTGAGCGTCGCCGTTCCGCTCGTGTCGGTCCGGGCGGACCCGATGTCAAGGGTGCGGACGCCCAGGAAGTCGATCGTCGCGCTGAACTCGATCGTGACGCCGCCGACCGGGCCGGATGACACGTCGCGCACGTGGGCCTCGATCGCCCAGGTGTCACCGTCGACCGCGCGCGCCGCCACGGCGAGCTCCGAGTGGGTGTGCGATCCGACGAGCACCGGTGGCCCGGTGGACACGTCTGCGGGACCTGCGACGGTGCTCGCGGGCGACAGCAGCGCGAGTAGCAGGGGCACACACGCGGCGGCGAGCGGCAGCCGGACGGACCGCCCGCGCGCCTTCATCCCGCCACCCCCTCCGGCACGGCACGCCGCACGGCGGGTGTGAGCGTCGGTTCCTCGCCCGCCTGCTCGCACTCGTCGATCGCGATCACCGGCACGAACCGGAAGAGGATCATCAGGCCCAGCGGGATGGCCGCGGTCGCGCCGAGGGTGATCAGGATCGGAACCCAAGTGAAGACCGGGGAGCCCCACGGCGCCGCCTCGTCGATAAGCGGCAGCGTGGCCGACGGCAGCGTGATCAGGAGGCGCTTCAGCCACATGCCCACGACGGCGAGCGCTGCCGCCAGCACGAGGACCCCGACACGACGGCGGGAGGGCAGGGCGACGAGCGCGATCGGTGCGAGGACGCCCGTGACGAGGAAGGTCCAGAAGGCCGGGGCGAACGGTCCCTCGAGCAGGGCCGCGATCACGGGCAGCTCATCCCGGGTCGCCGTGTATGCCGCGGTCAGCGTCTCGGAGAACGTGAGGTACAGGTAGACCAAGCCGAGCGCCACCATCATCCAGGCGAGATTCAGGAGGTGGCGAGGCTGGATGAACGCTTCGAGCCGATACGCCCGCCTGAACGCGGCGACGACGAGGATCACGAGGCCGACGCCGGAGTACAGCGCGCCGACGACGAAGTACGGCCCGAAGATCGTGCTGTGCCAGCCGGGCCGTGTCGTCATCGAGAACGTGTAGGCCAGGACGGAGTGGACGGACACGGCGAGCGGGATGACAAGGATCGCCAGGACCGTGACGGCCCATGACAGCCGCGACCGCTGGTCGGGCAGGTCGTGCCACCGGAGGGCCAGTGCGGCATAGATGCGGTGTCGAACGCCTCGCCGCGCCAGTCGATCACGGGCACGCGCGAGGTCGGGGATCAACGGCAGGTACAGGAACAGGCTCGTCGCGAGCAGGTAGGTCGTGATGGCCATGAAGTCCCAGACGATCGGTGAGCTGAAGTTGGGCGACGTGAAGATCGTCCAGACGCGCTCCGGCCGTCCGAGGTGGACGATCGCGAACGCCCCACCGACGATGAGCGCGACGACGGCCATGGCCTCGGCCATCCTGCTGAGCGGCGCACCCCAGCGGGCGTGCGTCAGGCGGAGCACGGCAGACACCACCGCACCGCCGTAGCTGACGCCGATGAACGCCACGAGGTTCGCCTCGTAGATGCCGAAGAACGCCTGGTCTGAGTAGCCGGCGACCCAGAGCCCCTCCGCGTACTGGTAGGCGAACGCGCCGACCGCGGCGAGGACCGTCGCCCCGAGAAGCCCGAAGAGGGGCCAGAACCAGCGACCGGGCCTGAGCATCGGCCGGAACGCCGCCGCTTCAAGGGCCTCGCTGGGAACGGGCGCAGTCGGGGTCGACATCGGGCGGCCCCTAGCGCTCCGCGTCCTCGCCGTGGCCGGCGATGTAGTAGACCCGTGGGCCGGTGTTCAGCTCCTCCTTGTACCGCGTCGCGTGGTTGTCCCGCAGGAACGTCGAGAGGCGAACCGTCTGGGGCCCGTTGGTCGCGACGTCGGCATCGAGATCGCCGATGTAGATCGCCTCCATCGGACAGCTCTCGACGCACGACGGGAGCTCGCCGTGCGACGTCGAGTGGACGCAGAAGGTGCACTTGCCGACGGTTCCCTTGCGCTGCGGCGCCGGGAACTCCGGCGTCGGCAGCACCGCCAGCGGCGGCCGCTTCGTCGGCTCGATCCAGTTGAAGTAGCGGGCCTCGTACGGGCAGGCGGACATGCACAGGCGGCAGCCGATGCACTTGTCCTGGTCGACGAGGACGACCCCACCCGCGTTCTTGAACGTCGCGCCGACAGGACAGACGCGCAGGCACGGCGCGTCCTCGCAGTGCATGCACAACCGCGGCATGAAGTACTCGGTCCCGGCGGAGCTCTTGAGCTTGTAGACCTTCAGCCAGGTCTGGTCGGGCTCGAGGTAGTGCGTCGCCTGGCACGCCTTCGTACACTTCCCGCAGCCGTCGCAGCGCCGGAGGTCGATGACCATGACCCAGCGACGTGTGGCGTTCATGCCGGCGGCCGGGCCGGACCTCGGAGTGGCGGGCGCGACCCGGTCGAGGCCCTTCACGAGGGCGACGAGCTGGGGTGCGGCGCCGAGCCCACCAAGCGAGGCCCCGGCGCCCAGGGCGGCCACAGATTGAAGGACCGCGCGCCGCGAGAGGGCGCGCTTTGGCTCTTCGCGGGGCGGCACCTGGAGCGGCTCGGCCTGCTCGACGTTCATGCTGCAGTCCTTCGGACGTCTGGCCGATCATGCGCGCGCGCGGCCGCGGCGCCATCCGTGAACAGCGCAAATCCGGACTGCGGCAGTCCGCATTCCGGCTGCGGGAATCCGCCACGTCGGAGAGCCCACCGGCGCGGTGCTAGAGTCGCGACCATGGGTCCCGTGGACCGAGTCACCGTCCTGCTGGCCGAGGACCATGCGGTCGTGCGCGAGGGCACCCGGGAGATGCTCGAGCGAGACCCGCTGATCTCGGTGGTCGGCGAGGCGGAGGACGGTGCCGCCGCGGTCGCGCTCGCCGCCGACCTCTCGCCCGACGTCGTCCTCCTGGACCTCGGACTGCCGGTGCTCAACGGCATCGAGGCCGCCCGACGGATCCGGGCCCTGCCGCGGCCTCCACGGGTGCTGATCCTGAGCGCGTATGACGACAACGACTACGTGACCGCCGCCGTCGAGGCGGGCGCCAGCGGCTATCTCCTCAAGACGTCCCACATGCGCGACGTCGTCGCCGCCATCCGGTCCGTCGCACTCGGCGAGGTCGTGCTCCACCCGGCCGTGGCCGCAAGGCTGCTGATGCGCAGCCGAGCGCGCGATCAAGCGCCGGAGATGTTGACCGATCGAGAGCTCCAAGTACTGCGCCACGCCGCGCGCGGGGCCCGCAACAAGGAGATCGCCCATCTCCTGTCGGTCAGCACCCGGACGGTCGAGGCGCATTTCACGAGCGTCTTCAACAAGCTCGGGGTCACGAGCCGGACGGAAGCCATCCTTCAGGCGGTCGCCCGCGGCTGGCTGGCGCTCGACCGTGAGCGGGAGCTGCCGTGAGCTTGCGTTCCATCGGGCTGCCTCGCCCGCGGTCCACGCTTCGGCGGTGGACGCGACTGCGACTGCGCTGGGGGCCCCCGGTGCAACGCCGCGAGTTCTGGGCCACGCAGGCCCTGGTCCTCGTCATCGCCAGCGGTCACTTCGTCCTCGAGCTCCTCGGGCCGGAGCGCGGGCTGGTCGACCTCGACTTCATCCCGGTGTCGCTGTTCTTGATCCCGGTCGTGTACGCTGGCCTGAACTTCGGGCTCCGCGGCGCGGGGCCGACCGCGCTGTGGTGCGCCGTGCTGACGGTGCCGAACGCGGTGTACCTGCATCCCTGGCCGGACCAGCTCGCGGAGCTCTGGCAGGCGGGGGTCATCGTGGTTGTCGGGCTGTTCGTCGGCCAGCGGATCGATCGCGAACAGCGCGCCCGGCGTGAGGCCGATCGCCGGGAGCGGGCACGCCGGACCTCGGAGCGGACTTATCGCAGCCTCTTCGAGACGACCGGCGAGCCCATCCTGCTGATCCGCCCGGACGGCGTCATCGAGGAATCGAATGCCGCCGCCGCGGCGCTGTTTGGGGCGAGCCGGGAGGGTCTGAACGGCCGCCACGTCGCGGACCTCGGCAGCTCCGAGCTCACTGTCGCGCTCCGCCAGCCCGATCCGGTGCGGGTGGTCGGGCTGCCCGATCGTGCCCGGGGCGGTACGCGCTGGGTCGAACCGGTCGTCACGCCCTTCGGCACGGAGCCCGGTCGGATCCAGGCGGTCCTGCGCGACGTGACGGCGCAGCGGGCGCGCCAGCAGGGGCTCGAGGCCTACACCCTGCGGACGCTCACGGCGCGGGAGGAGGAACGGCGGCGCATCGCGCGGGAGCTGCACGACGGTCCCGTCCAGTCGCTCGTCCTGCTGTGGCGAAAGCTCGACGAGCTCGGCGAGGGCGCTTCGAGCGCCTCGCGAGCGGACCTCGGCGAGGCGCGTTCGATGGCCGAGTCGATAGCCCACGACCTCCGGCGATTCAGTCGCGACCTGCGTCCCTCAGTCCTCGACGACCTCGGCCTCGAGCCGGCGCTGAGGGCGGAGGTCGCAACCTTCGCGGCGCGATCCGGGGTGGATGCACGCTTCGCGGCGCGAGGCGAGGTCCGCCGGCTGTCGCCGGAGGTCGAGCTCACGCTGCTGCGGATCACGCAGGAGGCGCTCCACAACGTCGAACGCCATGCCCAGGCCCGCAAGGCAACCGTCCGGCTGGTATTCGGCCGGCCCGCGGTGCGGCTCATGGTGACCGACGACGGGCGGGGCTTCGAATCCCATCGGGACAGCCGGTCGCTCCTGGAGGCGGGCAAGCTCGGCCTCGTCGGCATGCAGGAGCGGGCCCGCCTGGCGAACGCCGAGTTCACTGTCCGCAGCGGCCGGCGCGGCGGTACCTGCATCATCGTGGTGGCCCCCGACTCGACCGGCGCGACGACCAAGCACTGACCCCTCGGTCTGACCCATGCCTGACATTGCGGGCCGCATCAATGCCGCTCGCGATCCCCGGGACCACCGCCTCGGGAAATGCGATCGAGACGATCCCTGAGGGCCGTCCCGATCGCCCGGAGGTGGAGTTCAGCTGCGTTGTGACAGCGTCTAGCGTGAACAGTCCCCGAGTTCTCCCGACACCTGGGAGCGTGATCGCCGTGTGACGAGCGGCGCTGGTGCCGACCATGCGAACCGGTCCATCCACGATTGCGCCGCCCGCGTAGATGTTGAACGTCGCCGATCGCAGGAGGATCGGCGGTGTGCCGGGTGCTGCCTCCATCGGCCAGCCGGGCACACCCTTCGCGGTGACGACGATCGACCCCGACGAGTGCCGGGGTCACGCGACAAACGCATCCCCTTCAGACACCGACCGACAGCCGGCGCCGCCGCACGGCATGCTCCGCTCGTTGCTCAGCCTGCCCATATATCTCTACCGGGCCCACCTGGGGTTCCTCCTCGGCCACCGCTTCCTCGTGCTTGTTCACGAAGGGCGACGAAGCGGTCGGCGCCACGAGACGCCGCTCGAGGTCGTCCGCTACGACCGATCGACGCAGGAGGCCACGGTCGTCGCCGGCTGGGGCCGGAGTCACGCCACGCGATTGGACTTCGGCTCGGTACGCGCTAAACAGCTCCGCGGAGCGGAACCATCTGGCGACGACCTGAGCATCAGGTGAGAACCGGCTTAGACATGCGTCCGCCGCCGTGGCCCTCGGACGGCGGTCATGCTCGCCTCACATTCAGTTCAGGTGAGGACGTCGCTCGGTCCTGAGGATTCGGGCGCGCGGATGCCATAGATATCCGCATCCCGATTTAAGGGCCCGACACGTGGCGGGGGATGGGCGCGTACTAACGCGTCCGATTCCGGCCCTGATCCTAGACGGCGGTCGGCGCGCTGCGCCGTGCGGCGTGTCGTCCGATGCTCTCCGGCTTGACGCCGATCTGGTCAAGGATGCCGAGCTCGTCGATCAATCCCCAATGCTCGGCGATCTTCCCGTCGCGAACCCGGACCCACCCGAACCCCGTAACACTGACCGGGCGCTGAGTCGGGGCGACGTTGAGGAACTCCCCGGTGTCCGTTCCACTGACCGTCATTCGGTAGGCCACCACGTCGCCAGCCGCCATGATGTCATCGATCGAGACCTTGATGTCAGGGAAACCCATCTCGCGGACCAGGTAGAAGCGGCGGAGATCGTCACGATCATGAACGCCCCATGGGAACGGGCCGTAGTTGACGTAGTCGGCGGCGATGAGTTCGTCCAACTCGTCGAGCCGATCATGGTTGATCACCTCTGTGTAGAGCCGCCGCACAACCTCCGTGGGGCTAAGCGCGGCGGGCGAGCGTGCAACGGCCATGGTTCTGACCTCCCTTGGCAGGGGCCGCTTCGTGACCGAAGCGGTGTGCTGCTTCGATTCGCGCAAGCTAGTCTCGGAGCGAGCCGAAGCCTAGTGCCGAAGGTCATGTTTTGCCGGACTCAGGGCGCAGTAACACGACGGACTCGGTTTCCCCAACTCAGGGGACTGGCTCCTCCCAGCTCCCGACGTCGTGCGCCGCCACATGTCCACGCGACCCATTTAGGCGGTCGCCCGCCCGACGGTGTTTCTGGGCGTAGGTACGATGGCTGCGTGGCCATCCGGACACCGGATCAGCGGGTTCGCGTCTTCGTCAGCTCCGCACTCGAGGAACTGGCCGACGAGCGACAGGCGGTGCGCGGAGCGATCGAGACGCTGCGTATGACGCCGGTCATGTTCGAGCAGGGAGCGCGACCGCATCCGCCACGCGCGCTCTACCGTGCCTACCTCGAGCAGAGCGATGTCTTCGTCGGTCTGTACTGGGAACGCTATGGCTGGGTCGCCCCGGGCGAGGAGATGTCGGGCCTCGAGGACGAGTACATGCTCTCCGGAGATCGGCCCACGCTGATCTACATCAAGACGCCCGCGCCGAACCGGGAGCCCCGGCTCTCGATACTGATCGACCGCATCCAGCGCGACGATCGCGCCTCGTACCGGCGCTTCCGCGAGGCGGACGAGCTGCGATCGCTCGTCGCCGACGATCTGGCGGTCATGCTCAGCGAACGCTTCGCATCGGAGCTGGGGACCCGGCTGGACAGCCTTCCGCGGCCACCGCGCTCCCCGACCCGGCTGATCGGGCGGGAAGAAGACGTCACCCAGGTCCTCGAGTGGCTGTCGGACCCGACTACCCGGCTGGTCACCATCTTCGGCCCCGGTGGAATCGGGAAATCTCGCCTAGCGATGGCAGTGGCGGAGCGCGCCGGGGAGCGACGCGATGCCGTCGCGTACGTCGACCTGGCGGCGGTCAGTGAGCCGTCATTACTGGTTCCGAGCATCGCCACAGCCCTTGGCGTCCAGGAGCGCCCAGGGACGAGCCTCGCTGCCCAGCTACGAGAGCGGCTGGCGGGTACGCGGATGCTGATCGTCCTCGACAACGTCGAACAGCTGGCCGGCGCGGCGGCCGACCTGTCCGATCTGCTCGCCGGAACCGATGCCCTCCAGCTTCTGGTTACCAGCCGCCGAATCCTCGACGTTCGCGGCGAGCACGTATACGAGCTGGAGCCCCTCTCCGTTCCCGGGGCGGACGAGTCGATCACCGCCGCGGTCGAGCTCTTCCTCGACCGAGCGCGTGCCGTCGTGCCCGACTTCCGGCCAAGCAATGAAGAGCTCGCGGCCATCGGCGAGATCTGCCGACGCGTCGACGGCCTGCCGCTGGCGATCGAGCTCGCGAGCGCGCGCCTGCGCACGCTTTCGCCGGCCGCGATCCTCGAGCGGATGGGCCACCACCGCCTCGACTTCCTGCGCACTGGGCCACGCGACCTTCCGCCTCGCCAGCGCACGCTGCGCGACGCGATCGCGTGGAGTTACTCCCTGCTCTCGAGCGACGCCCAGGTGCTCTTCGCCCGACTGGCGGTCTTCGTCGGCAGCGCCGACCTCGCGGCGATCGAACAGGTCACGAATCGCGACGGGAAACTCGACCTGCTCGACATCCTTGGCGAGCTCGTCGAGGAGAGCCTGGCGCGGACGAGCGGCGAGGCGGCAGAGCCTCGGTTCGCGATGCTCGAGACGATCCGGGAGTTTGCCGTGGACCGGCTCGAGGCGGGCGGCGGATCCGCCGACTACCGGGCGCGGCATGAGGCGTACTACCTCGAGATCGCCGAACAGGGCGATGCTGCGCTCGGCAGCGCCGACCAGATCGATTGGCTCGGGCGCCTTGGTCGTGAGAACGACAATTTCCGGTCGGTCTTGCGGCGTGCTCTTCGACGCGATGACGCCACTCCCGCGCTGCGCATGGGCCGCGCCCTGGCGAGGTACTGGCAGATCCGCGGCAGCTACACCGAGGGACGCCGCTGGATGGAACAGATTGCTGCTTTACCAAGTGCCGATCCCCCCGAGCGGGCTGTCGCCTGGATCATCGGCGCCATCCAGGCCTTCCTGCTGGGCGATCGGGAGCCGCTGCAGTCCGGCCTCGACGATGCCATCAGGCTCGCCGCGGATGAGGACCCGCGGGCCGTCGCCTTCGCACAACTCCTGCGGGCCATCGGGCGGGGTGTCGCGCCCGACGACGACGAGCTGACCGAGGCGACCCGCCGGCTCGAGGCTGCCGGCGAACCGCTCGCGATTGGTCTCGGCCTCGTCGCGAGGTCGAGCCTGGCACGCGCGCACGGCCGCCTACCCGAGGCCAAGCGGCTCGCGCAGGCAGGGCACGACCTGTCGGCGGAGATCGGCGAGTGGTGGGTCAGGACGTACGCCTCGGGCCAGCTTGCCGTCGCGGCGCTCGAGCTCGGCGACAGGAGCGGCGCCCGCCGGCATGCCGCCGAATCGCTCGAGGCAGCGCAACGGCTTGGCAACCTGAGCGCAGCCGCCGATGCACTTGGCTTATGGGCGATGACCGAGCTCGGCGACGGTCGCATCGAGTCGGCCGGACGGCTGTTTGGGCTCGCCGAGC
>DASTIG010000035.1:0-6184 GCA_035717785.1 Candidatus Limnocylindrales bacterium | reverse complement strand
TCGGCGCGGGCGAGGCGACGGCGCCTACCGGCGACTTCGAGGTCGTCGCGGCGCTGCTGGCGGCGAGCCGGGCGCAGGGACTCACGACCCACGTCGGACCGATCGTCACGACCGACGTGTTCTACGACCCCCATCCCGAGGGCGTCATCCGCTGGGGACGGCGCGGCTACCTCGCCGCGGAGATGGAAACGGCGGCGGTGTACCTGCTCGCGATGCGGGAGCGCGCGAAGGGTCGTGATGTCCGTGCCGGGACAATCCTCACCGTGTCGGACGTCATCCGCGATCCGGGCGAAGTCGAAGGCACCCGCAAGCTCGGCGCAGAGGATTGGTTCCGCCCACCGGAGGAGGAGGTCGTGCGCAGGGTCGATCTCACGATCGGTGCGGCACTCTCGGCCGCAGCGGCACTCGGGCGCGCCTGACGGCCGCGCCTGAGCGCGGGCCGGTAACGGGGCCCCTGTTCCTATCAGGAACGCATCCCGAACCAACGTGCACGGTCATCAGTCAGATTCGACATGGATCGTCGTAACTGGGCTCGGTCCACGCTCACTCATCGGTGTTTCGTTCCCCCCAGGAACGGCACGGGGCGGCGGGATGATTTCCGACCGCCATTGCCGGCGCCGTCTCTACGCCACGAATGAGAGCCCCAATCCGAAGTCCTCGAGCAGGTCGTCCACGTCCTCGCAGCCGATCGACAGGCGGATGATCCCGCCGTCCTTGGGTCGCGGATAGACCAGCGTGTGGATGTCGCCCAGGCTCACCCCGATGTCGCACAGACGCAGATGGTCCGTGAAGGCGGCCATCGCATCGAGGCCTCCGACGGGCTTGAACGTGACCATCGCGCCGCCCATGTCGCCGAGCAGGCGGCGGGCGACGACGTGATCCGGGTGGGACGCGAGGCCCGGATAGCGCACCCAGTCGACCTTGGCATGGCCCTCGAGAAAGGCCGCGATCAGGGCGGCATTGGCCGAGGCCGCCCGCGACCGCAACGGCAGGGTCCGGACGCCACGCTGGACCAGGAAGCTCGAGAACGGGCTGGCGGCCTGGCCGAGGGTGTCGGTCTGCTTGCGGATCGGGTCCGTCAGGGCCTTGCGACCTGCGACGACTCCCGACACGGCATCGCCGTGACCGGACAGGTACTTCGTGGCGGCGTGGAGCACAAGGTCGGCGCCATGCTCGAGGGGCCGCAGCAGGACCGGGCCGAGGAACGTGTTGTCGGCGATGAACAACAGGTCGTGGCCATGCGCGATGGCCGCCAGCGCATCGAGGTCGGGTATGCGCAGCCGCGGGTTCGTCGAGGTCTCGACGAACAGCGCGCGGGTGCTTGGCGTGATCGCCGCCTCGACCGCAGCCGCGTCGGTCGGGTCCACGCGGGTGACATCGATCCCGCGCCGCGGGAAGTCCTCGTCCAGGAGCACGTTGGTGATCGCGAAGAGCTCGTCCCCGGCGACGAGATGGTCGCCTGCCGTGAGATGCGCGAAAAGAGTCGCGGCGACGGCGGCCATCCCCGACGACGAGACGACCGCGTCCTCGGCCCCCTCGAGCGAGGCAAGCTTCTCCTCGAGCGCACGATTTGTCGGGTTGCCAGTTCGCGAGTAGAAGTACGCGCCGGGTTCCCAGGCGAGCGAGCGGTCGACCGCCTCCTCCTTCTCGGCCGCCGAGTCGAAGGTGAACGTGGCCGTGGCGTAGATCGGCGTGCGGTGCGCGTGGGTCGTCGGGTCGGGCCGCTCCCCTGCGTGGATCGCCCGCGTCGCGAGGCCGCGTCCCTCCGTCCGTTCGCGCATCGTTCCCTCTCCTACCGGCGCACGCTGCCCGTGTGGGGCCAGTCTATGGGCGGCTAAGCTGCCCCGATGGACCGGACCGACTGGTGGCGCCACCTCGATCCCGTCCTCACGGCACCCCTGCTCGAGACCTGGATCCCGGTCGGGTCGCCCGGGTTCGCCGGGGCCGAGAAGGCACCCTGGCGTCGACTGCTCGACGAGCGATTCACCCCGAACGGCTGGCGATTCGGTCATATCGTTCGTGGCGCCATCGTCCCGGTCTCGGTCGCGATCCGGGAGTACGAAGCGAGCTATCGGCGATATCTGCGTGACCGGCCGGCCCTCGTCCGGTTCCTCGCAACGGCGTGCGGCAACGTCTACGACTTCGACGTGACGAACGTGCACGACGATGACTACGAGCAGCCGCACACGGACATGAACCACTACCAGGACCTCTCGGTGCGGCGGGTCATGTCCGAGCTCGTCGACGACCCGGATTGGCCGGACATCACGGACACGCCGGTCGAGGTCGTCGCGATGTCCGATCTGGGTACCGGTATGACCCACGAGGTGCCGCGGGCCCGCGGGTTCCGCGGCCGCCATCTGCTGCAGATCCGCGACCCGCTGTCCCCCGGCTACGCACTCAACCCGGCGGTCGTGCCGGTCCACGACCCGACCTTGATCACGAGCCTGCCGGTACGCACCGACTGGTATCACGCCGAAGGCTGCGGCCACCTGTCGGTCGAGGCGTTCTGGCAGATGAGCAAGGTGGTGGAGGTCCGGCTCGACCGCTTCCTCGAGCTGGGTGACGCGCGGGTCGAGCCACTGGCCGGCCTGTGACGTCGGAGGACCCTGCGGGGTCGGAGACGCTGCTGCTCGGCGCGCTGAGCCTCGATCGCTATCTGCCCGACGGGCCTGTGCTGCCTGGCGGTGGCGCGCTCAACGTCGCGTGGCACTGGCGGTCGTTGGGGCTGCCGTTCACGCTGATCACGCGCGTTGGGGACGGCGAGGCCGCTCTCTTCCTCGACATGCTCGAGCGGCACGGCATCGACCACGTGCCAGGGTCGATCGTGGCGGCCGGTCCGTCGGCCTCGATCGACATCGAGTTCCTGCCCGACCGCCAGCCGTGGATGGACAACTATGTCCAGGGCGTCTGCGGCGACCTGCGGTTCACGCTCGACGAGGTCGGGCTCCTCGGCGAAGCGCGGCGGCTCCACGCGATCCTCGTCGAGGGCGTCATCGCCGAACTGGAGCGGCAGGGCGAGGCGGGTCGGCTGGCGCATCTCGAGGTCGTCGCGGACTTCCTCGGGTTCCGGCACTACACCGTCGATCGGTTCGCGGCCACGATGCGCTGGGTCGACCTCGCGATCGTCGGCTGGCCAGGCCAGCCAGGCGACGCGACGGTGGCCGCGTTGCGGGACGTCGTCCGCGATCTCGGAAAACGGCTCGTCGTGACGTTCGGATCTCAGGGTGTGCTGGTCGTCGACGGGGCGGCGGGGTCCGAGCGGTCCGTAGCCGTGACGCCGTCACCCGTTGCGGGCACGACCATCGGGTGCGGCGACGCGTTCATCGCGTATCTCCTGGCGGACTGGTGGCGGAACGGCGACTTAAGCGCGGCCGTGGAACTGGGCAAGATCGGCGGGGCGCTGCCGACGGCGTGGGTCCGGCCGCTGCCCGACGCCGCGTATGGCGGGCTGTTGCAGCCTGCCTAGCGAAGCCAGAAGCCGATGAAGATCAGCACGAACCCGACGATCGCGATGACGCCGGCGACCTGGGTCTGACGGCGGAGCTCGGACATCGCGACCGATGCCCCGGTCGGGCCGCTGTCCTCGGTGCGGAGTCCGCCGCGCCAGGCCTCGTACCGATCGATATTGGCCTGCTGCTCCCGCAGCGCTTGATAGCGCGACCACGGGCCCCGGGCCCGCGTGAACCCGATCGCGACCAGCGCGACCCCGAGCGCCCAGAAGATCACGTTTGCGAGGGTCATGCGTCCAGCCTCTCGCGGATCAGTGCCTGGACCACGGCGGCGTCGGCCTGGCCGCGGGTCGCCTTCATGACCTGCCCGACCAGGAAGCCGACGGCCTGGGTCTTGCCCGCGCGGTAGTCGGCGACCGCGCCATCGTTGGCGGCAAGCACCTCGTCGACGGCCGCACCGACGACATCCGTATCCGAGATCTGCCGGTAGCCGCGTTCGGCGACGATGGCCGCGATCGTGGCTCCCGTCGCAGCGTGTGCCGCGAGCGCGTCTTTGGCGTTCGAGCGCGAGATCGCCCCGTCGTCCACGAGACTGACCAGGGCGGCCAGCTGGCTGGGGACGACGCTGACGGGCGCCTCCGCCGAGGCCGCGTTGCGGAGTCGCAGGTACTCGCCGGTCACCCAGTTCGCGACGGACTTGGCGGCGATCGAGGGATCGGCTGCGAGACCGGCCTCGAACAGCGTCGCCGCGTCACGGTCGGCGACGAGCACGGCCGCGTCGTAGACACTCAAGCCGAACGTTGTCGTGAACCGGAGCCGTCGCGCCGCGGGAAGCTCGGGCAGGGCCGCTGCGATCTCCGCGAGCCATGCCGATTCGACGTGGAGTGGCGGCAGGTCGGGCTCCGGGAAGTAGCGGTAGTCGTCCGACGTCTCCTTCGATCGCATGTGGTAGGTCGCCCCGCGATCGTCCGACCAGCCTCGCGTCTCCTGGGTGAGCGGCTCGCCGGCGTCGAGCGTCTCGGCCTGTCGCTCGATCTCAAAGGCGATGGCCCTCTCGACGGAGCGGAACGAGTTCATGTTCTTGACCTCGACCCGCGTCCCGAACTCGGCCGCGCCCCGCGGCCGCAGCGACACGTTCGCCTCGACACGCATCTGGCCGCGCTCCATGTCGGCATCGGACGCGCCGATGGTCCGCAGCAGCAGCTGCAGCTCTTCGGCGTAGCGACGGCCCTGCTCGGCCGTTCGGAGGTCAGGATCGGTGACGATCTCCATCAACGGTGCGCCGGAGCGGTTGAAGTCCACCAGGCTGACCTTTCGTCCGTCGGCGGCCGTCGCGTGCACGAGCTTGGCCGTGTCTTCCTCGAGGTGGGCGCGCGTGATCCCGATCGTGAACGGCCCGTCCGATGTCTCGATCGTCAGCCGCCCCGCCGAGGCCAGCGGCAGGTCGTACTGACTGATCTGGTAACCCTTGGGCAGGTCCGGGTAGAAGTAGTTCTTGCGATCCCACCTGGTCGCCTCGGGCGTGGTCGCCTCGATCGCGATGCCGGTTGCGAGGACGTGCTCGACGGCACGTCGATTGATGACCGGGAGTGCACCCGGCAGGCCCAGGCAGACGGGGCACACATGGGTGTTCGGGGCGGCACCGTCGTATGCCGTCGCACAGGAGCAGAACATCTTCGACTCGGTGCGCAGCTGGCAGTGCACCTCGATGCCGATGACCGCCTCGTAGCGGTCGAGGGCCGGGGTACCTGTCGTGTCGCCATGGGTGGTCTCGATGGCCATCGAGAAGAGTCTCGCATACCGAGTAGGCACCGCTCATCGCGCGGCGAGGAGGACCCGGTCGCTGAGCGCGACATTGTCGCTGTGAGCGACACGATCGGCACAGCTGCGCAGGATCGATCGCCCAGACGACGGTCATCGCATCCTGAGCGATCGGCGCGTGCTCGTTCATCACCAGAGCGTCGCTGAGCGCGACACTGTCGCTGTGAGCGACGCGTGAGCAGCGTCGGAGGGTCCGGCGAGGGCGACCCGTGTCTATCGGCCGAAGACGACCCCGGCTGCGGCGAGGAACAGGCCGTACAGCGCCACGGCCAGCCACGCCAGGCGGACGACGTCGGGGCGTTCCTGGAAGGGGATCGGCTGCGTGCCGCCCCTGTCGTTGGCGACGACCCCGCGACCGACGCGGCTCACCACGGCGCGGCCGGAGCCGACGATTGTCAGGATGACCCCGGACATGAAAAGGACGGCGACAGCCGGCTCCATGGAACCCCCTTGATGTGACGGATGTGGCGGCATGTGACGGTGCCGCGGATGAGGACACGGGCATCCTACCCGACCCTCGTGGGGATGCGCAGGGACCCGATGGGACTACCTGTCGACCACCGCCATGGCGGCCATCCGCTCGGCCGGCGTCGGGGTCGCCGGGTCATCGAGGGCCGCGAGGTCCGCCGGCTCGAGGCTCCGCCAGTCCGCCCCAGCGGTGATCGCCTCGTAGCCGCGAGCAAGTTCGAACAAGGCGGGCTCCGACCACGGCGCACCGATGAACTGCAATCCGACGGGCAAGCCTTCGGACATCCCGGCGGGCATCGAGATGCCCGGCAGCCCGGCCATGTTCACCGGGAGCGTGCAGGCGTCGGACAGGTACATCGCCACCGGGTCCGCCGTCTTCGAGCCGAACCGGAACGCCGTGGTCGGCGAGGTCGGCGCGACCAGGGCATCGATGCCCCGCGCGA
>DASTIG010000034.1:0-43866 GCA_035717785.1 Candidatus Limnocylindrales bacterium | reverse complement strand
CTGATTTTCAAGTGGTGCGAGAACGCACCACTTCCGATTCCAATATGGTGCGAACGCGGCGGCCAGGTACCAAAGTACTAGTGGCAAGCCGCTGGGGCGGTTCGAGGGGTAAGTAGGGGTCACCGGTATGCGTCGGTCGAGCGCGGGCGCGTTATGCGCCGCTGCCTTGGTTCTGGTTGCGACGGTCGGGTGTAGTCGCGCACCGGCTAGTCAAGCCGCCGCCAGCCCACCGCCCGCGACGGCCTCGGCGTCGCCTGATACCGGGAATACCGGCGCGACCCCTGTGCCGAGCGTCGCACCTACGCCCGAGCCCACTCCGGCCCTCGACCCCCTCATCCCGATCTTCGCCGAATTCGACCCCTCCCATTTCTCGAACGGAGCCACGATCACCAACGAGTGGCTGCCGTTGCAGGCCGGTCGCCGTTGGATCGAAGACGGCGTCACGATCGAGGGCGGAGAACGGATCCCGCACCGGATCACCTTCACCGTCACTAACCTCACCAAGCTCATCGCCGGCGTCAAGACTGCCGTGGTGTGGGTCGAGGACTTCAGCGACGACCAGCTGGTCGAAGTGGAGATCGCGTTCTACGCGCAGGACGACGACGGGACCGTCTGGTACTTCGGTGAGCATCCCGAGGAATACGAGGACGGTGAGTTCGTGGCGGCGCCGACGTGGATCGCCGGTCTCGATGACGCCAAGCCCGGCATCAAGATGTTCGCCGATCCCGCGACGCACACTCAGACCTACTACCAGGGCTGGGGACCAGCCGTCGAATGGTCGGACTTCGGTCGGATCGACGAGTCCGGGCTCAGCGATTGCGTCGTCGCGGGCTGCTTCAACGACGTCGACCGGTTCGCCGAGTCGAGCGACGGCGAGGCTGGCATCTACCAGCTCAAGTCCTACGCCAAGGGCATCGGCGAGATCCGCGTCGGGTGGCGCGGAGAGGCCGAGTCGCGCGAGGAGCTGGAGCTCAAGTCGACCGCGACACTCCAGTCATCGGCGCTCAAGAAGTTCGACAATCTCGCGATCGACCTCGAGAAGCACGCGTACCTGGTCAGCCCGAAGGTCTACGGTCAGACCGAGCCGATGCAGTAAACCGGTTCGAGCGCCGGTGCCCCAGGTCCGAGCGCCCTGGGCCCGGCGCGCGAGCCTTTCGCGACGCGCTTACGGGCGGGTGACCCGCACGTCGTCGACCGCGGCCTCGACCAGCGAATCGGGGCCGCCATCGGTCGCCACGAACACGATGCGGACGGTCTGACCGGCCCACGGCGTCAGTGGGATCGACGCTGAGGCCCAGGCCGGGCGATCGGTGTTCGCGGCACCGGCCTCGGCGCGGACCAGCGTGCGCGTCCCGTCCGACTCCTCGACGAATGCCTGGAAGGTGTCCGCGGCGCTCGCGTTCGAGGCATGCGCCAGGTAATACCGGAAGGTCAGTCGCCCGACTGCGCTCGGCAGCGCGATCGCCGGGGAGCGGACCGATGTCGCGCCTCCATCGACGTCGTTGGCGCTCGAGGTCGACCCGGCCGCGGCGCCGGTCACGAGCGCGATCGATCCGGACGTGACCGTATTCGCCTGGTAGTTCGTGCCGGCGGGGTTGAGGCGCTGCCAGACACCGCCGGTCGCGGTATCGGTGCCGAGCGGATCGACCGCCCAGCCGCGGCTCACCTCGAAGTCGTCGTTGAGCGGGCCACAGTGGGTCTGTGTCTTGGCGATCGGCGCGTACAGGCAGCCGGCGACGTCGATCAGGTACAGGATCGCCGACTTGTTCCGCTCGGTCTCGCGGCCGATGACCTCGTCAGGGGGGTAGAACCGACTGATCGAGGTCACCCCCGACGGGTATAGCTCCAACGTGTACATGAAGATCCGGTGGCGCCCGTAGGCCCAGTCGATCTCGTCGCCGTCGGTGATGTACAGGGAGCTCGACTGCATCGGCGTGTAGCCGTTCTTGCCGGCCAGCCGGCCACCGATCGTGCGCAGCGCGGCGTGGTCGTCGGCGGTCATGTCGACCGGGACGTCGGCCCTGGTGTAGCCATATGGCCAGAGCACCTGTTCCCCGGCGGTGTGCAGCGTGATCGCCGCCCTGATCTGTTGGCGGCCATCCACGACGCGACTGTTGATGAAGTCGCGCATGACACGGGTCTCGGGCGCGGAGAAGGCCCTCGGGCCGCGGTACGTGCTCGATGACGTCGACCCGGACGACCCGCCGCAGCAGCCCCAGTGATAGTCGTAGTTGCGATTCAGATCTGTGCCGACGTTCGTGGTCCCGGCGTTCGGTTGGCGGTTCTTGCGCCAGGCCCGGTACGGGGAACCGGTCAGGTCGTACTCACCCCCATCGGGGTTGACCATGAACACGATGAAGATCTCGCGTGTGTCGACCAGCCGCTTGACCGTCGAGTTCGAGGGGTAGCCGTCCGATAGCCAGCGCAGCGCGGCCAGTGCCTGCTCGACGGTCAGGTGTTCGCGGGCATGGTGCAGGGCATCGATGAGGACCTCGGGCTCGTTCTCGTCGGTCCCGACGTTGTCCGAGATCTTCGCGGCCCAGATCTGGCGGTGCTGGTAGCTCTCCCCGATCGAGAACTTCTGCACGATCGCGGGATGGTCGGCGACCGCCTTGTTGAGCTCGGCCACCATCTCGGCGTAGTCGTGGTACCTGGCGTCTTTCGAGGGGAAACCGGCGGCGACGGGTGCGGCAGTGGCGAGCAGCAGGAGACCGGCAAGGGCGGCGGGAAGGGCGCGCATGGCGGCCAGTCTGACGGGTCGACCGGCGCCACGTCACCCCCGCGATGGACCTAGACAGCGCCGGGACCGCTCACGACTGGGGCCGCAGGTGCGCTCCGGCACGCGTCCGCGGAACATCCGCGGACGTTTCGGAGTCTCACCCCAAACGGACCGGACCCCAGATGCCCGGTGGGCCGGCCGTTCCACAGGAGGATCGTTCGATGCGATCGATCACCCGAGCCGGCAGGCGCTCCATCGCCCTCGCCGCCGGCCTCCTCCTGGTCGCCATCAGCGCGGCCCCCGCTCTAGCCTGCGGCGGGCTCATCGGTCCCAACGGGGCGGTCAACCTCCTGCGAACGACGACGTTCGCGGGCTATCACGACGGGGTCGAGCACTACGTCACCTCGTTCGAATTCGCCGGCGGCGGGGGCGCCTTCGGCAGCCTGACGCCACTCCCCGGCATACCGACGAGTGTCGAGAAGGGCGGCGACTGGACGCTCCAGCGCCTCATCCGCGAGACGAATCCCGTCCCTGAAAGGGCGCTCTTCGCCCTCGATTCAGCGGGAGCGGCCGCGAGTGCCGAGGTCCTCATGGAAGTCACGATCGACGCGCTCGACATCACCGTCCTGCGCGGTGGCGCAGCCGAGGTCGGGACGTGGGCGACCGATCACGGCTTCCGCCTCCCGCCCGACGCGCCGGAAGTCCTCGAGTTCTACGCGCAGCGCAGCCAGATCTTCCTGGCGGCCGCATTCGACGGCGAGGCAGCCGCGGCGCGCGGACAGAACGTCGGCGACGGCACTCCGGTCCACATCACGATCCCGACCGAGAATCCGTGGGTCCCGCTCCGCATCCTGGCCCTCGGCAAGGGCGAGAGCGAGGTCGTCGAGGCGGACGTCTACCTGCTGACCGATCGAGCGCCGGCCATGCTGCCGCATCCGGACGGGTTCAACGGGATGACCCTCGAGCACTCGGCGGCGGCCAACGATCTGCTCCTCACCGACCTGCGGTCCGACCGCGGCATGGAGTGGGTTCCCGACGAGGCGTGGCTGACCAAGATCGCGCTCGATGGGACCGCGCCGCAGTTCGGCTACGACCTCGCGGTCGATGCGTCCGGTGCCGGTTCGCCGTCCCGTGTCGCGGCCGGCCTCGACCTCCCGGGTGCGACTGACCCGACCATGATGGCCGCGCTGCGGTGGTTCGCTGGCGTGTCGTTCGTGACGGTCGGCATCGGGGGCATCCTCGTGCTGATCGCGCGGCACCAGCTCGGGTCGGGCCTCCGGCCCGCCTGATGGATCCGCGCTTGACCCGCCGGCCAGGGCGTCTCGCCCTGTTCGGCGGGATCGCCCTGTCGCTGGGACTGGCCGGGATCGCCGCGGCGTGGGTCCGAGCGCCCGGCCTGGACCAGAACCCGGCAACGGCCCGGATCGACATCCACTTCTCTGAATTCAGGCAGACCGAGGTGGTCGCCACGGCCGGTGTCCCGATCACGGTCACGCTGGTCAACACCGACCCGATAGACCACGAGTGGCTCGTCGGCGACGAGGCGTTCCACGAGCGCCACCGAACCGGCACGGAACCCCAGCACGGCCTGCGCCCGACCGAGGTCTCGCTGCCGGCCGGGACGCGAGCGACCACGACTGTCTTGTTCGACACGCCCGGGGAGTACCGGTTCATCTGCCACCTCCCGGGTCACGAGGCCTACGGGATGGTGGGCGTGCTGCGGGTGCTGCCGGCCGCCTGATGCACATTCCGCGGCGCTCCGTCGCCGGTCGTCGACTGATGCACATGGGCCGCATCAGGGGCCGCCAGGCCCCAGCGCCGCCAGGCCCCAGCATCGTCAGGCCCCAGCGCCGCCAGGCCCCCAGCATCGACAGGCCCAGCATCGACAGGCCTAGTATCGACAGGCGCCGGGGTCCGCGGCCAGCTCATTCATCCGTGATGCGGGCCATGCGCATCACCACGGCAGGGTCGAGTCGGCGGCCGAAAATGTGCATCACCGCCGGGTCCGCGGCCAGCTCATTCATCCGTGATGCGGGCCATGCGCATCACCGCGGCAGGGTCGAGTCGTCGGCCGAAAATGGGCATCAGCGCCCGGGGTCCGCGGCCGCGATCGACGGCCGCCCGCGATCGACGGCTGCCCGTTATCCGACGACCGGTGGCTCGTGTACGACGCCTGGCAGATCCAGGCCGGCCACCCACGCCGCGATCTCGTCGCCGGCGGCCACCCACACTCCGTCCATCGACTGGGCTCGCTCGATCAACCGCGCGAGCGCTGCGGCACGCGCCGGTCGCCCGCTGATGAACGGATGCATCGTCATGTCAAACAGGCCGCCGACCTTCACGATCGCATCGAGCTCCTCGGCCCAGCCGTCGCACACCTCGCTCGGACGCATGATCGGCGACGACGCATAGCCCGGCACGTAGTTATATCGATTCCAGTCGTCGAGGCTCCAATGCATCGGCAGCTCGATGAGACCCGACTCCCACCGGTACGGGTGATCGGAATCCATCATCCCCGAGTCGTACGTGAAGCCGTGCCGAGCCAACAGTCCCGGGGTCCGGAAGTTCATGTCGCATGACGGCGGTCGATACCCGATCGGCCTGATGCCCAGCACGGAGTCGAGCGCCTCGAGGCCGCGCAGGAGATAACTCTCCTCGGTCACCTCGTCCTTCCCGCGCACGCTCTCGTGCATGTAGCCGTGGTGGCCGATCTCGTGGCCTGCATCGCGGATCGACCGTGCCACGTCCGGCCACGCCTCGGCGACCCAGCCCGGGACGAAGAACGTCGTCCGCAGCTTGCGTCGATCGAGCATCCGGAGCAGTCGTGGTACCGCGACCTGCGGCCCGTAGCGTTGATGTCCGATGACATCGAGGTAGTCGATGACCTCGGGGTGGTCGGTCAGCATGACCGCCTCAGCGTCGACATCGAACGTGAACATCGCGGCCGCGCGGATGCCGTCGGGCCAGCGGAAACCGGGGGGCAAGGGGTCCATCGCCCAACGATACTTGCGCGGTGCGCCCCCTGCCCTCCCCGTTCGACGAGATCGTGGCCGGTCGTCCGGCACGGATCGGGCTGACCGGGCCGGCCCTGCTCGGGTCGCGGCTGCTGACCAAGGACATGGCCTTCCCCACCGATGAGCGCGAGACCTTCGCGCTCGGTGGCCTGCTGCCGTCCCGCGTCCTGTCGATCGAGGAGCAGATGGAGCTCGAGCTCGAGCACATCAGGGTGAAGCACGACGCGCTCGAGCAGTACATCGGGCTGGCCGCACTCCAAGACCGCAACGCGACGCTGTTTTATCGACTGCTCACGGAGCACATCGAGGAGTTCCTGCCGATCGTGTACACGCCGACGGTCGGCCGGGCGGTCCAGGAGTTCAGCCACATCGTGCGACGGACGCGCGGGACCTGGATCACGCCGGCGGACATCGACCGCATCCCGCAGCTTCTCCGGCAAGGCCCAGTCGAGGACGTGCGCCTGGTCGTCGTGACCGACAACGAGCGGATCCTCGGGCTGGGCGACCAGGGCGCGGGCGGGATGGCGATCCCTATCGGGAAGCTCGCGCTCTACACCGCCGGGTGCGGCATCCATCCGTCGCTAACACTGCCCGTCTCGCTCGATGTCGGGACCGACAACCCTGCGTTGCTCGCAGATCCGCTGTACCTCGGCTACCGCGCCCCCCGGTTGCGGGGCGCCGAGTACGACGCGCTCGTGGAGGCGTTCGTGATCGGCGTCGAGGAGGTCTGGCGCGGCTGCCTGATCCAGTTCGAGGACTTCAAGCAGCAGAACGCGTTGCGACTGCTCGATCGGTACCAGAGCCGCGTTCCGTCGTTCAACGACGACATCCAGGGCACGGCCGCGGTTGTCGTCGCGGGCGTCCTCGCGTCGCTGCGGGTCACGGGCCATCCTCTCGGCGAGACGCGGGTCGTGCTGGCCGGAGCGGGGGCGGCCGGGATCGGAATCGCCCGGTTGCTGCGGCTGGCCGGTGTCGAGACGATCGCGCTGGTCGACTCGAAGGGGCTCGTCCACGCCGGTCGGGGCGACCTCGATGCGACCAAGTCGGTGCTGGCCGTCCCGGCCGTGGAGGGGCCCGAACCGGACCTCGTCGAGACGATCAGACGCGTCAGGCCGACGGTTCTCGTGGGGACGACCGGGGTGGCCGGCACGTTCGACCAGACCGTGGTGGGCGCCATGGCCGATGCGCTCGGCCCGGGCGAGCGACCGGTCGTGCTGCCGCTCTCCAACCCGACCTCGTTGGTGGAGGCCACCCCGGCCGATGCCCTCGCCTGGACCGACGGCGGCGCCCTCGTCGCGACCGGCTCCCCGTTCGAGGCCGTCACGCTCGGTGATGGCCGTCGCGTCGAGGTGGGCCAGGCGAACAACGTGTTCATCTTCCCGGGCGTCGGGCTCGGGGCGATCGTGGCGGAAGCGCCGACAGTCACCGACAGGATGTTCCTCCTCGCGGCGCACGAGCTCGCGGCCTTCGTCACCGACGAGCGGCTCGCGACCGGCGCCCTCTACCCGCCGGTCACGGCACTCCGAGAGGTGTCGCGATCGATCGCGATCGCGGTCGCCCGCGAAACGGGCATCGTAAAAGACCCAGAGTCGGCGGTCGATGGCGCGATGTGGTGGCCGGAATACGTCCCGTATCTGCCAGCTCGTCCCGCCGAGCGGCGACGGTCCACCGAGACGTGACAGCCGTCGCCCGATCCGGGCCGCTAATGACGGTCCGTGCCGTCGTTCTCGAGGATGTCGGTCGCCCGGCAGTCGTGCGGGAGCTCGAGCTCATCG
This sequence comes from Candidatus Limnocylindrales bacterium, assembly GCA_035717785.1. GTDB lineage: Bacteria > Chloroflexota > Limnocylindria > Limnocylindrales > CSP1-4 > SPCO01. The sequence goes on along the minus strand of DASTIG010000034.1, from coordinate 36,358 downwards.
AGCCGCGTGCCGGGGAGGTCCGCGTCCGGATGCTGGCGTCGGGTGTGTGCCACTCCGACCTCCACGTCCGCGATGGCGAGTGGGATCGACCGACCCCGATCGTCATGGGCCACGAGGGAGCGGGGATCGTCGAGGCCGTCGGTCCGGGCGTGACCACGCCCCGTGACGGCCAGCTCGTCGCGTTGTCGTGGCTGATCCCCTGCGGCGTGTGCCGCTCATGCCGTCGCGGGCAGATGTGGGCATGTCCCGACTCCCCGTCCTACCGGCACACGCTGCTGGACGGCGAGGTGGCGTTCCGCGGCGACGACTCCGGCGGCATCCGCTCCTACTGTGCGATCGGGACCATGGCCGAGGCATCCGTGGTGCCGGCCGCCGCCGCCATACCCGTCCCCGATGGCCTCGACCCGGCAGCGGCCGCGCTGATCGGCTGCTGCGTGACGACGGGCGTCGGGGCCGTCGTCAAGACCGCGAACGTGCCCACGGGATCGTCGGTCGCCGTGATCGGCCTGGGCGGCGTCGGGCTGTCGTGCGTCATGGGTGCGGTCGTGGCGGGTGCGTCGCGGATCGTGGCGATCGACCGCGTGGCATCGAAGCTGGACGTCGCGCGATCGGTCGGGGCCACGGACGGGTTGCTCGCGGATGACGATGCGGCCGCCACGGTCGAGGGGCTCCGCGACCTGACCGACGGCGGACCGGACTTCGTCTTCGAGGCGATCGGCCGGTCATCGACCGCCGAGCTCGCCATCGCCGCGCTACCGGTCGGCGGGACGGCGGTCCTTGTCGGCATGACGCCGATCGGCGAGAGCGCGTCGTTCGAGGTCTATCCGTTCGTCGACGGTTCGCGCCGGATCCTGGGCTCGAACTACGGCTTCGCTGAACCCGTTGTCGATTTTCCGCTCTATGCCTCGTGGGTGGTCGAGGGTCGGCTGCCGGTGGATCGCCTGATCGACCGCCGCATCGCTCTCGACGACATCGAAGATGCCTTCGCCGCGATGCGTGCGGGGCGCTACGTCCGGCAGGTCATCACGTTCTGACCGGCGCCTGCCTAGATCCCACGTCCGACCGGACCCTTCCTCGTTGATGCCTACGGGCCGCATCAAGACGCCTGCGACCGATGTCCCACGCACTGCGGCACGACCCCGAAACCACGCTTGATGCGGCCCATGCGCATCAGCCAGGGGAGGTCGAGTCTGGCGCAGAAGATGGACATCAAACCTTGGAGCGTGAGCCCTTTGAGTGGCGGCGCTTCGAGTCGGAGCTCTTCGGTTTTGATTGCTTCGGGTCGGACCCTTTGGAGTCGGGCTCCTTGGGATGTGATCCCTTCGACTCGGACACCAGAGGCTCTGGGCGCCGCAAGGGTGCGACGACCGCGCCTACCCCATCTTCGGGCGGCGCCATGAACGGCGGCTCGGGCTCCTCGATCGGGGGCAGCAGCGGGCCGCCGGTGATCAGGCGCGTGCCGCGGCCGTGTGTGATGAACGACCACCCCCATCGCACGAGCACGACGATCCGGTTGGCGAAGCCGATCAGGTAGGCGATGTGGATGCCCAGCCACAGCAGCCAGGCCGTGAAGCCGCCCTGTTGTCCGAACGGGCCCATCCACGGGATGTCGGTGACACCGGATAGCCGGCCGATGACCGCCACGTCGCCGTGGTTGCTGTAGCGGAACGGCTCCCACGGGCGGCCGAGGATGCGCCGCCGGATGACCTTGGCGGCATACGAACCGCCCTGGATACCGCCCTGCGCGACGCCGGGTGTCGGACGATCCGGTTTCCACGGCTGCACGGCGGCATCGCCGACCACAAAGATCTCGGGATGCCCAGGCACGGTCAGGTCGGGCTCGACCAGGACGCGCCCGTTCCGATCGGTCGTCGCACCGGCCGCCTCGGCCACCTTGCGCGCGAACGATGAGGCGATGACACCGGCGCCCCACAGCACTGTCCGCGTCGGGATCTCCTCCTCGGGAGCGTTGCGATCGGCGGAGGGCCTGACCCGCACCGACTCGTCATCGATATGGCTGACCGTCGTGCCGACGCGAACCGTCACCCCCAGTCGCTCGAGCTGTTTCCTGGCCGACGCCGATCGGCCGGGTGGGAACGTCGGCAGGACCCTGTCCATCGCCTCGATGAGGATGATCCGGGCGTCGGCCGGGTCGATCGCCCGGAAATCGCGCTTGAGCGTGTCGCGCGCGATCTCGCCGAGGGAGCCTGCGAGCTCGACGCCTGTCGGCCCGCCACCGACGAGCACAAAGGTCATCCACTCGCGACGCCGTTCCGGGTCAGCTTCCCGTTCCGCCGCCTCGAACGCGATGAGGACGCGCCGCCGGACCTCGATGGCGTCCTCGATGGTCTTGAGCGCCTGGGCGTGGGCAGCCCAGTCGTCGTGCCCGAAGAACGTGTGGTGTGCACCAGTCGCCACGATCAGGCTGTCGTAGGCGATCGGACCGCCGTCCGAGACCTTGACCTCGCGGCGGTCAACGTCGATGCCGACTGCTTCCCCAAGGATGACCGTCACGTTCCTCTGGCGGGCGAGGATCGAGCGGAGGGGCTGCGCGATCTCGCCCGGGGACAGGGCGCCGGTGGCGACCTGATACAGCATCGGCTGGAACAGGTGGAAGTTCCTGCGGTCGAGCAGGGTGACCGCGACTTCCGGGTCGTTCCGAAGGTTCCGGGCGGCGTACAGGCCGCCGAAGCCGCCGCCGACGATCAGGACGCGGTGCCGAGCCCTGGGTTGTGGCCCATCGGCCAGGGGTGCTGGGGCCTGTGGTGGGCCGTCGGCCCGAGCCGGTCGGCCGTCCGTCACGCCGCGGGCGTGCCGTCAGGACCCGGTCTCTCGCCGGCTGCGATGGCACGTCGCGGCGGGGCGACGGCGGGGCGCCCAGGTCCGACGGGGATCGGTCCGCCCGGTCGGGAGCGCTGACGGCCAGGGCCTTCCGGGACTTCGGTCATGGCGGCCAGATCGGGGACTGCCGCGCGGTCCTCCTCGAACTCCTCCTGCTCCCAGCCCTCCCACTCGTCGCTCTCCTCGACCCAAACCTCAGGTGCGCGCTCGATCTGGGAGATGGGTCGCGGATCACCGGTGGCACCCGGCCCTCCGAGATTCAGGCCAGGGCCGACCGGGGCCAGACGAAGGGGGCTCGCGGGTTCGGTGTGGATGACCTCGAGCTCTTCTTCGATGGGCGGCGAGTCGCATCGGTAGCAGCGGGAGTTGCGCAACGCGTTCACGGACCGGCAACTCGGGCAGACCCACATCGTCGCCGGGTCGAGTCCACGCATGCGCCTGGTGCGCGGCTGCACCGCAAATCGATAGAGGAGCCAGCCAAGCGTCGGTCCGCCGAGCAAGGCGATAGCAATCAGCACGGGTGGAATCATGCTGATGCCCGCTCTCACCGTCTCGATGAATGCGCCAAGGTCGAATTGCACGCTCAGGCCCCCTGCACCTCCTTACACTACACCGGACTACACCGGTGTGACCCACGGAATCGATATTCGGGGCGTCCGTGATTCGGGGCGTGCGTGCCTCAGGGATCAGGCGGGCAGCGAGCCGGTCATTTGTCCCGTTCGGCGGCCGAGGTCAGTGCCGCCTGCGCCGCGGCGAGACGGGCGATCGGGACCCGGAACGGTGAGCACGATACGTAGTCGAGCCCGAGCGCCTCGCATTTCAAGATCGAGGCAGGGTCGCCGCCGTGCTCGCCGCAGATCCCGATCTCGAGATCGGGCCGGGTCGCGCGGCCCTTGTCGACCGCGACCTTCATCAGGCCTGCCACCGCGTCGTCGAGGGTCTGGAACGGGTTGACCGGCAGGATGCCCTCCTCGACGTATTTGAGGAGGAAGCCGCCCTCTGCGTCGTCCCGGCTGTAGCCGAACGTCATCTGGGTCAGGTCGTTCGTGCCGAAGCTGAAGAACGCCGCGTCCTTCGCGATCTCGTCCGCGGTGAGCGCACCGCGGGGCACCTCGATCATCGTGCCGAACTTGTAGTCGACATCGACGCCGCCGGCCGCCGCCTCGACGGCTTCGACCTCGGCCTCGAGCAGCTCCTTGGTCCGCTTGAGCTCGTTGGCGTGGCCGACGAGCGGGATCATGATCTTGGCGATCGGGTTGCCCCCTGCGCGCTTGACGGCGATCTGCGCATTGAGGATCGCCCGGGTCTGGACCTTCACGAAGTCCGGGAACATCAGGCCGAGGCGAACGCCACGCAGCCCGAGCATCGGGTTCTGTTCGTGCAGCGACTTGATCGTCGCGAGGAGCTCCTTGTCCTCCTGGGAGGCACCGCCTGCGTCCTCGGCCCGGGTGACCTTGACGAGCTGCTCCTCGAGGTTGGGCAGGAACTCGTGGAGCGGCGGGTCGATCAACCGGATGACGACTGGCAGGCCATCCATCGCCCGGAAGATGCCCTCGAAGTCGCCCTGCTGGAGCGCCTCGAGCTTGGTCATCGCGGCGTCGAAGCGACCGATCGCCTCGGTGTCGTCGTCGCTCAGCGGCTCGCCGGCCGCCTTCCTGGCCTTGGCCCGGGTGGCCTGGTTCGCGACGAGGATCGCGTCACGCACGATCTCCAGCCGCTCCCCCTCGCGGAACATGTGCTCGGTGCGGCACAGGCCGATGCCTTCCGCACCGAAACCGCGAGCCTGGGCCGCTTCCTCGGGCTTGTCGGCGTTGGTCCAGACACCCATCCGGCGGATGTCATCGGCCCAGCCGAGCACCTTCTGGAGCTCGGGCTGGTCCTCGAACCGAGCGGAGACCGTCGGCAGTGCGCCTTCGTAGAGCGCGCCGGTCGTGCCATCGAGGCTGACCCAGTCGCCCTCCTTGAACTGGGTTCCTGTCACGTTGCACTTGGCCTCTTTGTTGCCGTAGTCGACGAGCAGGTCGGCCGAGCCGGCGACGCACGGCTTCCCGATCTGGCGGGCGACGACGGCTGCGTGGCTGGTCGCGCCGCCGCGGGCCGTGATGATTCCCTGGCTCACGGCCATGCCATGGAAGTCGTCGGGTGAGGTCTCGATCCGGACGAGGATGACCTTCTCGCCGTTGTTCACCCATTCGACCGCGGTATCGGCGTCGAACACGGCGCGACCTACCGCCGCGCCGGGTGAAGCGTTGAGGCCGTTGACGATCTTCGTGGCGCTCGCGAGCGCCTTGGGGTCGAACGTGTCGCGGAGCAGCTGGTCGACATGCGCCGGCTCGATCCGGGCGATCGCCTCTTCCTTGCTGATCGTGCCCTCGTCGACCATGTCGGCGGCGATGCGCACCGCCGCGGCCGCCGTCCGCTTCGCGGACCGTGTCTGGAGCATGTACAGGCGGCCGCGCTCGATCGTGAACTCGAGGTCCTGGACGTCGCGGTAGTGCGACTCGAGCTGCTGTCCGATGCGCTGGAACTCGGCGTACACCTCCGGCATGTCGGTCTGCATCTGGGCGATCTTCGGGGCGGTCCGGATGCCAGCGACGACGTCCTCGCCTTGGGCGTTGGTGAGGTACTCGCCGAATAGGACCTTCTCGCCCGTGTTCGGGTCCCTCGTGAATGCGACACCCGTCCCGGAGTCGTCGCCCATGTTGCCGAATACCATCGTCACGACGTTGACCGCGGTCCCCAGGTCGTCGGGGATGTGCTGGTTCTTGCGGTAGTCCTGGGCGCGCTTGCCGAACCAGCTGGCGAAGACCGCCTTGATCGCGAGGTCGAGCTGCTCGGACGGGTCTTCCGGAAAATCGCGGCCCGTATCGGCCTTGACGATCGACTTGAACTCGGCGACGAGGTCCTTCAGGGCGGCAGCCTCAAGGTCGGTATCCTGCTTTGCGCCGTGCCTCTCCTTGGCGGCTTCGAGGGCGTGGTCGAAACGCTCGCCGCTGACCTCCATCACGATCCGTCCGAACATCTGGATGAATCGCCGGTAGGCATCCCACCCGAAACGCTCGTTGCCGGTCAGCGCGATGAGACCCTGCGACGTCTTCTCGTTGAGGCCGAGGTTGAGGACCGTGTCCATCATGCCGGGCATCGAGAACTTGGCCCCCGATCGGACGCTGACGAGGAGCGGGTTGGCGGGGTCGCCGAAGCCCTTGCCGGTACTTCGCTCGACTTCGCGGACCGCCTCGAGGACGTCGTCCCACAGCCCGTCGGGCAGGCGCTCGCCGTTGGCGAAGTAGTCGTTGCAGGCCTCGGTCGTGATCGTGAAGCCGGGCGGGGTGGGCAACCCCGCGATCGTCATCTCGGCGAGACCGGCGCCTTTGCCGCCCAGGAGGTCGCGCATCTGGGCGTTTCCCTCGGCGCCGCCGTCGCCCCAGGCGTAGATGTAGCGCTTGGCCGCTGCGTGCGGCCGGTCGGCAGTCTCCGGCCGTGGGGTGGTGGTGGTCATCGCTGACGGGTCCTCCGGGGGCGGCGGGCGAACGGCCCGCGAGGGTCACGAGGGTGCCGCGATTGTACCGTCGCGGTCGGGGTACCCTCGGTTGCGGGTGGGTGGCGAGCTTCTCGGCGATCGACATCGGTCGCGATCTCCTGGCCTCGTGGGCCGTTCGACCGATGACGTCGTGTGCACCCGCCGACGACTGTGTCCGTACAAAGCGGTGGACACGGAGGTCGACATGAACCCGACGCAGGACGAGTGGATGGCATACCAACGCATTGACGCCCTGCGTCGCGAGGCGAGCGGCAGCCAACTGCTGGCCCGGGCCCCCGACAGCGGCACCGCCGAGCAACGACATCCCGACGTCCGGCTGGCCGTGCGACGCCTGGTCGAACGAGTCGGCGGGCGCCGACGCCGGCCGGGGAGAGGCGTGACGCGCCACGCTCCAGGCGTCGTCGTTGCGACGCCGAGCCCGGCGAACCCGCGCTGAAGGGTCCCGGGCGCCGTTCAGTGCGGCGCCGGACTCCGGTTCACGTTGCTCGCCCACGTGGCGATCTCGGCTCGGCGCGAGGCGCCGAGCTTGGCCAGGATGTGCTCCACGTGGGAGCTGGCGGTCTTCGGGGCGATCCCGAGCGAGTCCGCGATCTCCGCGTTCGTCATGCCTTCGGAAATCAGCCGCGCGACCGCGAATTCGCGGGCGGTCAGCGGTCGCCATGGCTCGTCCACCGCGACGCGACCGCGGGCCATGCGCTGGAGCGCGTCCGCGCGGTCGGCCAGGGGCCGCGAATCCAGGCGCGACGCGACCGTGCGCGCTTCGACGGCGAGGGACAACGCCTCCGCGAACCGGTTGGAGCGGACCAGACATTGGGCCAGGTCGAGTCGTGCCCAGGTCGCCTCCCAGATCCGGCCCCTGGCGTCCCACCCGGCGACCGCCGCCACGAGGGCGGTTCGGGCGACGCCCGTCGCGCCGTCCGCGAGCGCGACGAGGCCGCGGCCATGCTCGAGCGCGGCATCCGCGACCCCCGAGACGTCGCTCACCTGGGCCGCGATATCGTCATACCAGGTGGCCGCCGCGGCGGGTCGTCCGGCCGCCTGGCCAGCGCGAACCCCGGTCACCACGAACGGCGCGAGCAGGATCCGTTCACCGACGGATCGTGCCTGCTCGAGCGCCTCGCGACACAGGGCCAGCGCGCGGTCCGGTTCGCCTCGCTGGAGCGCGACCTCGGCAAGGCCCCAGAGCGGCGGCAGGACCAGATCGATCGCTTCGCTCTGTTCGCCGAACGCGAGCGCCTCGCTGAGTTCCGCGGTGGCATCGTCGAGCGCACCGGTCCCAAGGGCCACGTAGCCGAGCGCCCATCGAGCCGTGTTCGCCGCGCGACGACAGCCGTGGTCGGCGACCGCCTGACGCGCTTGCGCGTTCGCGTCCACCCAGCGCGCGTCGGCCCACGACACCATGGCGCCCGTGGCGCTCATGACGTGCGCGCAATGCGACTGCTCGATCGCGTCGGCATAGCGGAGGCCCTCATTGATCCAACGCGTCGCTGCCGCATAGTCCATAACTCGCGCCGCGAGCGTTGCCGCATCACGGAACGCCGACACGCCCGTCTCTTCGTATCCAGCCGCCTCGGCGTCATGAGCAGCATCGCCCACCCGCGTCATCCCGACCGCGATGTCACCGGCGACCACGTCGACGACCCCTTCCTTCCAGTCGACCGTCATCAAGGTGTCCGCATCGCCGGCACGCTCGCCGAGCTCGCGCGCCCGTCCGAGCCACTCGCGTGCCTCGGCGACCGCCCCAGCGTCGGTCCTGATGATGGCGATGTGAATCGCCACAAGCGCCCGAGCCGGGTTAGATCTCGGGTCGTCCGGGAGCGCGCTCAGCTCGGCCCACAGGCTTTCAGTCAGCGCGATGCGCTCAGAGATGGGACGGGCCTCGCGTCGCCAGGTCGAAAGAACGGCTTCCATCGAGGCGATCGCCCGTAGCGGCTCCCCGGCCTCGCGGAACGCAGCGGCCGCCTCCCAGCCCATCTGTTCCGCGAGGACGTTCTCTTCGATCGAGCTTGCTTCCTTGCTGTAGGCGTCCAGGATCTCGCCCCGTCCGGAGGGCCCGATATCGTCGGGCATGTTGTCGATCGCACGCCGATAGAGCTCGAACGCTTCGCGATGGGCGGACAGACGAGACGCGTCGCGCGCGCCGGCCAACGCCGCATCGAATGCCAGCCGACGCAGACCCGCCCGCTCGTAGTGCAGCGACGAATGGATCTCGGACTGGCCTTCGAGGCGCGCCCCGAATTCGCCTGCACGCGCATGGAATCGACGCCGCTCGGCGGCCGGCACGCTGCTGTAGATCGCATCACGGAGGAGCTGGTGCTGGAAGTCGAAGACCCCGCGCACCCCAGGTGGATAGAGGACGAAATGGTCGACGAGCTCCTGGAGGGGAGCCTCGATGGCCTCGGGCGGCAGGTCCATGATCCCGGCCAGCACATCCGAGCTGAAGCAGCGCCCGACGACCGCGCCGACCCTGGCGACCGCCTGGGCATCGACCGATCGATGCGACAAACGCGCCAGCACCGCGTCCTCGATCGTGTCGGGAACCGTCGCCTCCCGAACTGCCAAGCCGTTCGCGCGAGCTTCCGCGCTGAGCGCCCCGAGCAGCTCCTCGATGTGGAGCGGGAACCCATCGGTCCGCTCGTAGACGGCGGTGGCGACCTCGCGTGGGGCGGGGAGCCCCGTATCCAGGAGGAGTGTCGTGACGAGGGCCGTGTCGCTCGCTGACAGCGGTGTCAGGCGTACCTCTTCGGCGATCCGCTGGGTCAGGAGTCGGGAACGCCAGCCCCGCAGGCTCGTCCCCGGCGGCGCCTCGTCTGAGCGGTAGCCACCCGCGAGCATCAGCTGGCGATCCTTGGAGCGACGCGCCAGCTCGCCCAGGATCTCGAGGCTCAGGTCATCGACCCACTGCAGGTCGTCGAACCCGAACAGCGTCGGGCCTGGTAGGGCGGCATGGATCCGGTCGACGATGTCCATGACCAGCCGCCGCCGTGGCACGAGGTCTGCCGCGAGAGTCGCGTCCCGCAGGGCCAGCAGGTCACGCCCGAGATCCGCGAAGACCGGCTGCCGCAGCATCGTGCGGGCCAGGTCCAGGATCGGCGCAGCTGGAACGTCCTTATCCTGCGGGGCGACGAAACCCCAGGACGTCGTGAATCCGCGCTCGGTCGCTTTCTGGTCCATCGCGTCGAGGTAGCGGGTCTTGCCGATGCCGGCTTCGCCAGCCACCAGGACGAACTGGCCGTGGCCATCGAGCACGTTCTCGATCCGGCGGTCGGCGAGCTCGAGCAGGTCGTCACGACCGATCAGGAGCGGACAACGGACCGTGCCGAGCGAGGCATCCATCGCCACCGAAGTGTAGGCCGCGTTCGTCGGAGGTCATCGGTCATTCGACCGATGACGGGCGCCTTTCGGGGGGCGACTGTCACCGACCACGAGCTCGGTCGCATGGCCGGCAATGAGACAAGGAGACATCGATGGCGAAGTTCATGGACGTGCACTCGGGCTTCTTCGGCGTGACGGGCGACCAGCTCAACGAGGCCCATGGGCGCGACCTGGCGATCGAGGACGCCGAAGGCGTTCACTTCGAGCGTGCCTGGCTCGATCCGGACCAAGGCAAGGTCTTCTGCCTGTCGACCGGCCCGTCGCGGGAAGCGGTCATGCGGGTGCACGAGCGCGCCGGCCACGCGACCGGCGAGGTCTACGAGCTCACGGTGGAGGTCTGACATGCCGCGACGACTCGCGATCCTGCTCACGACCGGGGCCGCGCTGACGACCGTGTCGTGCCGCGGCGCGGGTGACAACGGGGGCTGATCGTCTTCTGGGGGATGCGCGGGGGCGGGCGGGACTGGGGGCCTGCCCGCTTTCGTGCCGCTCGGCCGGGTACCATCCGTCTCGTGACCGAGTTGGCCGCGACCACAGCTCCAGACGCCGCCATCACCGCCGTCCCGGCGGGCGAGATCGCCACCGACGACGAGCGGTACAACGCGACGCTCATCGATCGTGTCGACCAGCACGACAGCCTCGCCTACTTCTGGGTGAAGTTCGACGGCGACCCGACGCCGTTCGAGCCCGGGCAGTACATGACGATCGGTGTCTTCATCGACGGGAAGATCGTCCAGAGGCCGTACTCGGTGGCGTCGTCGCCGCACGTTACCGGGTCGACCGGCTATGAGTTCTATCTGCGGCTCGTCCAGGGCGGGACGTTCACCCCGGTGCTGTGGGACCTGCCGGTCGGCCACCGGATGAGGATGATCGGGCCGAAGGGCAAGTTCCTGCTCGAGCCCGGTGACGACCGGACGCACCTGTTTATCTCGTCGGGGACGGGCAACGCGCCGTTCGTCTCGATGATGCGTCAGATGCTGGCCGACGGGACGCCGCGACGAGCAGTGTTCATCAATGGCGTGTCCCACGTCCGCGACCTGGGCTACCGGGAGCTCCTGGAGGGCTGGGAGTCAAGCGGGGAGTATCCGGTCACGTTCGTGCCGACCATCTCGCGACCGACCGATCCCTCCAACGCTGGCTGGACCGGACGCACCGGCCGTGCCGAGTCGGTCGTGGCGCCGGTGATCTCGGACCTAGGCCTGCGGCCCGACGACACGATCGCCTACCTGTGCGGCAACCCGGACATGATCCTCGCGGCCGAGGAGACGTTGCTCGGGCTTGGCTGGCCGGAGACCGCGGTCAAGAAGGAGCTGTACTGGCCAAAGGGCAAGGAACCCAGGGGCGTGGCGGGCGCGGCCGACCACGCAGCGGCCGAGGACGAATAGCGGCGCGGCGGTTTCGTCGCGCTCAGATAGTAGTCGTCGGTGGGGTCCGAAACGTTCCATGCCGATCGGCCTGTCGCGGGATCAGCGGCGGCGTAGCAGGAACAGCACCCGGACGCTGTCCGCGATCGGCGCCTCGCGGACGATCACGAAACGGGTCGCCGCGGCCGTGCGGAACCCGTCGAGGTCGTAGTCGGGGAAGACGTCACGTCGGGTAGCGAGAAGCCGCCAGACCATCGGGTCGTCCTTGGGCACGAACTCGACGATCGCCCACGGAGCAAGGTCTGCGAACAGGTCGAACACCATCGGCAGCGGCACGTTCCGGGTGAGCGCAAGGTGGTGGACGAGGGCGAGCGCGAGGATCGCATCCGCGTCGGCGCGCTCGAGGAGCGAGCGCCGCTCGCGTCCGGCCCAGCCGAGCGCCGGGCTCGGGTTCGCGATATCGGCGACGAGCGGCAAGATGTCGGTTCGCGCCGCCTCGCGGACCGCCCGAAAGTGTCGCTCGGCGGCGGCTTGATCGATATCGATAGCGACGACGCGCTTGCCCGCGTCGGCCGCGATCCGACTGAAGCGACCGGTGTTGGCGCCGAGGTCCCAGACGCGCGGTCCTGGCACCTCGTGCACGTACGCGTCGACCAGGCGGTCCTTGTCCGCCGCCGCGAGCTCCCCATAGCTCGTGTGCTCGGCGTAGTCGGCCCACTCCGTCCCGCCTGGGTGCCAGTCGAGCCCCGCGACGGTCGAGCGGAGATTCCGGATGAGCCCCTCCAGGCGCGCCCGGGGGAGTCGGGCGTTGCGCGCCGGCCGCCCGTCCTCTTCCTGGTTCGCGGCGTGACGAACCTGGGCTCGAGCATGGAGATGGACGTGCGAGAGGAGCCCGAACTCGAACCGTGTCCGCCACGGCAGCAGCCGGCTCGCCAGATCGAGCGGGATCCCGTCGGGGCCCAGCCGGAGCAGGTCCGAGAGTCGAACATCGCGCCGTGCGGCAAGCGCGAGCGGCGCCAGGAACTGCTCGCAGAACTGGCGGTAGGCGATCCACGGCGCGCCATCGTCGAGCGGTTCGAACGACGCCGAATCGATGTGGATCGGGCGGGCCTCGTGGAACTGGATGTTGTAGGCCGACGCATCCTTGAGGGTCCAGCCGGCAGCCATGGCCTCGAGCTGGATATCGAGCGTCAGCAGCGCGGCCTCGCGCAGCTCGCCGAAGGTCCACTCGTAGGGATAACTGATGAACTCGATCCGCTCGGGTCGAATGACCGCGTGTGCGCCGGGCACCGTCGCAAGGTCGAGACCAACCGGCTCGTGCCCGATCAGCCGTCGCTGTTCGATCAGCCGTGGCTTGAGCGCGCTCGCCTCGAACGCATCCCACTCGATCGCGAATGCTTCCTGGATCTGGCGGTATGGCTGGCCATCGCGCCAGAAGACGAACCCACTCGGATCACGGAACGACGCCCCGTCACGCCCGTCAGAGGTGCCGACGACGTGCCGCGCGACGGCGTCGTGCAGGTCAGTGCTTGGTGGCAGCGTCATCCCCGCTGGGTGGCTCGCGCTCCTCAGAGCGCCGAAGCGCCCGCATCGCGCGAGCGATCTGCGAGCGGAAGAAGATCGGGATGGCGATAACGGCCGCGATTGCCGCCTGGATGATCAGGCTGCCTGAGCCGGGGTCGATGTACGCGAGGAATGGAGACATGCTCGGACCTCCAGGCTCGGATCTGGAAGGACCGGAGGATACAGCGGGAAAGGGATTCGCATCACTCGCCCGATGCAAGGATCTGGTCGGTCACGTCCCTGAAGTCATAGATGTGATCGTTGTCGGGCCACGTGAAGCTGCGATCGGGAAGTGGCTCAAGCTCGGCGCCGAAGTATTCGCGGAGCACGACCCTGAACGTGTTGACCGAGGTGAACGTGTCGGGAATCAATGCGTCCACGCCCGGCAGGTACATCGCGACCAGGTTCCCAAGCCGGATCCGCAGATATTCCCCCGTGTTCCTCACGCAGTCGACGGACCGGCACATCAACGGCCCCTCGTCGCCCTCGATGATCACGATCGGCCGTGTCTGCTCGGGGCCAGCGAGCAGTTGGCCGACGATCTGCTTGATCTGCGAGTTCGCAAATGCGAGGTGATCGGCGTAGAGCTGTGGCTCCGGCGCGCCGTTTGCTTCCTCTTCGGACAGCGGCGAACCGTCGGCCTTGAACACGTACGGGTCATGTGGCAGGAGGATGTGCGCGAACACGAATTTCAGGCCCGGTGCCGTCGCCACCCGGCGCAACTGACGAAACGCGAACAAGGTTCCTTCCCGATGGCGGTCGCGGAACGTCGGCTCGGGGCTCACCACCCCACGGACACGGTCGATCGCCGGCATGATCGTCAGGTCGTTCAAGACGGACTCGAACTCGCTGGCCACGCCGTACACAAGGCTCTCATCGGCGATCTCGATCGAGCGGGACGGGCCGTACCAGGATCCGATCTGGTAGTAGCGATATCCCTGCGACTTCAGGAAGCGGCCAACCTCGTGCTCCCGGATCATGTCCTGCGCCGCCGTCCGATCGTCGGAGTCGCGGCCGACGTCGCGGGTCAGGTTGTCCAACAACTGCATGTTGAGCGTGGCTGCCAGTGAGAAGTCCGTGGCCCGATAGTTCGCGTGGCTGCTCGACGGGACGTGGAACCCGCGCTCCTCGAGCCAGCCGTACAGGTCGTTGTCAGTGATGTCGAAGCGGCGCTCGAGCGCGTCTGCCGAGCCGTATCGGTCGAACACCAGGAAGTAGATGTCACGCCCCGGCGCGGCGTCGGTTGCGGCGGTGACGGGGGCCGCGTGCGCGACTGGCTCCCGACGAGCACGAGTGATCTCGTACGGCAGGATCGTCGCGGCGGCGATGACCACGAGGACGATCGCGAATACGTTGAGTCCAGCGGTCGCCTGCGGCAATCTCGCCGACGCGCGCGCGGCGAGGATGAGCGTCACGACCACGACGACGCCCCACAGTCCGAGCTGGGCCGCGTCACCCAGGCCGAGACCGGACAGGAACCCCGAAACGTGCCCGAACCCGAAGTACGTGATCACGATCGCCGACGCGACGATCGCCCCCCTACGGATGTCGCGGAGGACCAGCCCCAGGAAGGCGGTCAGAGCCGCGGCAGCGATGACGGCGCGCGCCACCGGCGCGGCCGCGTCGACGGGAAGGACCAGGGCGAGGTTCGCGGAATAGAGGAACAGCACCGCGTACGCGGCGAACAGGACCGGGTGCAGCGGGATCCGCGTCAGCAGGTCGACCCGGGACGATCACCGACAAGCATCAGCGGATGGTACGGCGGGAGCAGGAAGCGCGCGGCCGGCGGATGACCCGCCGCCCGGCTGGCCGATCGCTGGTTATGTCCCGCGGTACGAGCTCGAGGTCTGCTTGCGCGCCGCGAAGATGCCGATGCCCCAGGTGCCGAGGTCGGCCAGCACGGCCATCACCAAGAAGATGATGTTGACGAAGCCCAGGCCGTTCGGGGAGACCAGGCCATAGATAAGCGTCGTCCAGGGCAGCGCGATGAAGCCGAGCAGCAGGAACAGCTGCGAACCGAAGACGGCATTCCAATAGGTTGGATCGTTGTACCAGCCGGCCAGCAACGCGAACCTGGGCAGGATCGCTCCGAAGATCCCAAACATGTCGTCCCTCCCTCATCCGACCCGATCCGAACGGCAGGCACCGCGCGGAGGGCCTGATACCAGACCCGAGTGTACGGCTCGAGTCCCACCGTCATGACCCGCTCGCGTGATGCGACCCGTAGTGCGCCGCCAAGGCGTCTGCACCCCAGTCGCGTTCTAGGTTCCGCCAGACCGCGTGGATGTGGTTCGCGTCGTTCTGGGTGTTGTCGTATTCGATCAGGAACTCGGGCCCGCGTATGGCGTAGTAATGGCCGCGACCCGGCTCATCGGATCCAGCCCACGCAAACGTGATCGGGGCCAGGCCTGCATCAATGATCCGCCCCCACTCGGCAGCAGCCACGTCATCCGGTGCCCGTCCGAGATAGTGGCGGACCAGGCTCTCCAGCCGCTCCCGCTCGGGGGCCGTCATGTCTTCGTGGCGGATCCCGCTCGGGACCGACCGAAGATCGGCCCGGGCGCCGAAACCGCTATGGATCTCGGGCGGAGCGATGGGATCGACGACCGCGATGGCCCGTGCTTCCGGAGACAGGTTGGTGAGCAGGTCCCGCGCCAGGATCTCCTCGCCGGTGAGCGTCCGGGAGCCCGTGGTCGGTCCCTCGGGCACGACGGCCGGGTTCGAGCCAAGGAACGAGGGCGTGCTGCCGACCACTGCCCCGTCGTCGAGCGTTACCTGGATCGCGACATGGTGGCCGCCGACGCGCCAGGCCCACGCTCCCTGTGCGCCCGGCTCACCGAACACCGCGAACCAGTAGCGCTCGGGGTCGCGACGGATCCAGCCCGCCCGACTCCGCGCCCGTTCGAGGGCGCCGAGGACATCCTCGAGCGCGATGACCGCGGCAGCCTCCTGCGCGCCGCGCTCGCTCATCGCGGCCCCGAGGGTGGCCATCGCAGCCGCCCGCTGGTCCGCGCCCATGTCCGCGATCGCCAGGCCTTCTCGCTCGCCCGGCATCGCCGCCCACACGAAACGCTCGTCCGTGTCAAACGGGAAGGATGCTCGCACTCGCTGGACGTCGTCGAGCGTCGCGAGCCAGGCTCGAACGGCCCCCGTGAGCGCCTCAGCCGCGGTCATCCCCCACGCGCCGTCTCGAGCCGATCGAGGATGAGCCGCGTCACGCCCTCGACAGGCACGCGCTCCTGCTCCATCGAATCGCGGTCCCGCACGGTCACGGCCCCGTCCTCCAGCGACTCGACGTCGACCGTGACGCACCACGGCGTGCCGATCTCGTCCTGGCGCCGGTAGAGCTTGCCGATCGCGGCGGTGTCGTCATAGACGGCCATGGTGTGGCGTTGCAGGTCGGCCTTGATCCTGTGGCACAGCTCGACGATCTCGGGGCGCTTCTTGAGCAGCGGCAGCACCGCGACCTTGTAGGGCGCCAGCTCCGGGTGGAGCGCGAGTGACACGCGGGTCTCGCCGCGGACCTCCTCCTCGCGGTACCCGTCGATGAGGAACGTGAAGGCGGCGCGATCGGCGCCGGCCGCCGTCTCGACCACCCACGGGATCAGGTGCTCCCCTGTCGCCTGGTCGAAGTACTCCAGTTTCTCGCCGCTCGCCTCGGAATGGCGCGAGAGGTCGAAATCGCCGCGGTTGTGGACGCCCTCGAGCTCCTTCCACCCGAACGGGAAGCGGTATTCGACGTCGACCGCCTTCTTCGCGTAGTGCGCGAGCTCGTCGGGCGCGTGCTCGCGGAGCCGCAGGCGCGCCGGATCGACCCCGAGCCGCTCGTACCATGCGCGCCGCGCGGGCAGCCAGGTCTCGAATGCGGCAGCGGCTTCGGCCTCGGGCCGGACGAAGTACTGCATCTCCATCTGCTCGAACTCGCGCATCCGGAAGACGAAGTTGCCCGGGCTGATCTCGTTGCGGAACGACTTGCCGACCTGGGCGATGCCGAACGGCAGCTTTTTGCGCGACGACTGCAGGACGTTCTTGAAGTTGACGTACGAGCCTTGCGCGGTCTCGGGCCGCAGGTAGATGACTGCGGCCTCGTCCTCGACCGGCCCCATGAACGTCTTAAACATCAGGTTGAAGCGCCGTGGGGCGGACAGCGGCCCCCCGTCCACGGGGCACCGCAGACCGAGCCGCTCGACGATCCCCGGATCCTGCAGCTCTGACGCTGACAGCCCCTCGGCACCCGGCAGCTCGTCGAGCCGGAACCGCCGGTGGTCGGTCTGGCACTCGACGAGCGGGTCGCTGAACGAGCCGACGTGCCCGGACGTCACCCACACCTGGGGATGCATGAGGATGCCGGCGTCGAGCCCGACGATGTCGTCGCGCTCCTGGACCATGGCACGCCACCACGCCCGCTTGACGTTGTTCTTGAGCTCGACGCCGAGCGGCCCGTAGTCCCACACGGCGTTGATGCCGCCGTAGATCTCGGACGATGGGTAGATGAAGCCGCGTCGCTTCGAGAGCGACACGATCGTGTCGAGGTCGGCGACGGCCGGGGCGACGTCGTCCGGGTCGACGCTGTTTGGGGTCACGGGAGGGTCTCCGCTGATACGCGACCGTGGCATGGCCGCGCGGGATGGCTGGAGCCAGATGCTAGCAGAGGCCCTACGCGATGGGCGAAAGCCCGGCTGCGAGCAGCCGGACTGCGTTGCCGCCCATGACCGCGCCGATGTCGTCCTCGGACAGCCCCTCGGCCAGCAGCGCCTCAGTGAGCATCGGCATCCCGGTCGCATCGAACGGCGTCGGGACGGCACCATCGAAATCGGAACCAAGCCCGACGTGCTCCACGCCGGCCAGCTCGATCGCGCTGACGATCGACCGGCAGATCGAGGCGACGTCGTCGCCACCGGACGCGACCGGCCAGAACCCGATGCCGACCAGCCCGCCAGTCGCGGCGATCCCGCGGACCTGGTCGTCGGGGAGGTTCCGGACTCCCGGGGCCGCCGCGCGCAGGCCGGTGTGCGACGCCACGATCGGCCGTACCGCGATCGACAGGATGTCGTCGATCGTCGCCGACGACGCATGCGCGACGTCCATGATCACGCCGCTCGCTTCCATGCGCGACAGGAGATCGCGGCCGGCCGGCGTCAACCCGCCTTTGACGATGCCGTGCGCGGAACCGCCATACGCGGTGTCGAAGAAGTGAGCAGGCGACAGCATCCGGTACCCGGCGGCGACGAGGATGTCGAGGTTCGCGATGTCGTCCTCGAGCACCTGCGCGCCCTCGATCGCCAGGAACGCCGCCGTGGTCGCGGGGTCGATCGCGCGGCGCGCGAGGTAGGCGTCGAGGCCGGCACGCGTCTCGATCAGCGTCAGGGCGCCGGCGGATCCGGCAGCCATCGTTCGGAGTCGAGACGCGAGATGGAGGGCCCGAGCCAGGGTGCTGCTCCAGGTCGCCCGGGGCCACCGCTGGGCGAGTGCGAGCAGCGTGACATCGTCGGTCCGATCGTCGTTGCGATCGAGGTTCGCCCTGCGCGGCACCTTCGTCGAGGCTGCCATCCCGACGATCGCGACGCCGCCTTCGACAAGACGCGGCACGTCAACGTGCCCGAACGTGGCGCGGCGGCGGAGGTCGCGGCCCCACAACAGGGAGTCGGCGTGCAGGTCTACGACGGTCAGCCTGCGGTGTACGTCGAGAGCCCGGCCCGACGCGTGGTACGGACCGGGCTGGAGGACGCGGTTGCGGCGTCGCTCGATGAGTCCGGACGCGGCGCCACCGAGAGCGGCGGCGCCGGCCAGGAATGCGGCGGAGGACGCGACCGCCCCCGCTGCGATCGCGGCGGCGCGGGTCAGGCGCGCCACCGCTAGGGGGTCATCGTCGGTCGATGTCCTCCTTGACCTCGATCGCGGCAGGCCGGCGGCGAGCGCGGGTCGCGACCAGGCTGACGAACGAGCCAAGTCCGAGGAACAGCAGCACGAGTCCGGCACCGCCCGGTCCGCTCGTCGCGGACTGGTCGATCGTGTCGGTCGGCGGCAGGGTGTTCACGGGACGCGTGCCCGTCGTCGGAGCGACGCCACCGCCAGGCGGCTCCGGCGTCGGGGTGCGCGTGCCCTGCGTCGGCGCGACGCCGGCGCAATCGATCACGAGCGGCGCGTTGCGCCCGATCAGGTCCATCGGCGTGTAGCCGTCGGCGCTGTCGTCGGCGACCAGGACGTGGGCGCGGATCGTGTAGCTACCCGGAGCGAGCGGCCCGGAAGCCTCCCACCCGTCGGCCAGGGTGCCGTCACCGTTGACCCACGCGAAGTCCGGGGGCGTGCCGTCGTTGCCATCGCTCGGGTCGGTCAGCTTGCCACTGCCGTCGATCGTGATGTAGGCCTCGTCGGGTCGATCCTGACGCGCCTGCTCGTCGCCCTGGACGAGGACGAGGCCGTACAGGACCCCTGCATCGCAGTCGTACTTGGCGTAGAACTTGGCGCGGACCGGATGGCCGTCCACGCCGTCGTTCATGTCACCGAAGAAGTCGGCCCCGAGCGACCAATCGCCGGTATTGCCGTCCACCGTCGCGGACCCCGCAGCCGGAGTCGGCGCAGAGGCCAGCATGGAGGCGGGTACGAACGCCGCCGTCAGAAGAAGGACACCGGCCGCCGCCGCGAGTGCGATCCGGGTCGGTGAACCATGTCGATGTTTCACGGTCGAAAACCCCCGCATAAGGACCTCCTGAAGCTCCGGGAGCATCGCCCGGGTCGTGAGCCGCTCAGCGGATTCCCCCTGAATCGACTCGGATGAGACTCCCATCATGGCAGCGAGCGACCCCCCGGTCCAGTACGAATGAGCTATAGGGCGTCATCTCCACGTGAATTTCTACCGCCCCGCACCTAACGGATGCGACCTCGACCGCTCCCAACCCGTCACAACCTGTGGTGCATCCACGCACCACGTGGTCATGGCCCGTTGGTCTCACTTGGTGGGACGCCGGCGTGGTTTCCGGAGTCAGGTGACGGCGCGAACCTCGTCGAGGAAGGCCAGCGAGCGCGCTTCCCGCTCCAGGACGTGGCGAACGAAGTCGCGGAGCGCGGTCTCGGTCTCGCGTTCCACTGCGGCCGTCAGGCGCAGACCAGCGAGCGCCTCGATGTCCAGCCGCTGGTAGGCCTTGAGCAGCTTAAGCGCCTCGAGGCTGAGGCCGGTCCGTTCATGCGGGGGGCCCGGACAGCGCTCGCACACGATCCCGCCGAGTGGAGGCACCCAGCGGAACCGCTCGTCGGACTCGAGAACTCGGTCACATTCGACGCAGCGATCGACCTCCGGGCGGACGCCCAGCTCGTCGAGCAGATGCATCTCGAACCAGCGCGCCACCCGGCCCGGGGCCATCCCGGCGTCGAGCAGCTCGTACGCGCGGCGCAGCAGCGCGTACAAGGGTTCCGCGGCGTTTCGTTCCTCGAGCGAGCGGTCGGCGAGCTCGGCCAGGTACCAGGCGGTCGCGGCGCTCTCGAGGTCATCGCGAAGCCTGAGCCACGCATGCCCGACGCTGACCTGGGTGACGACGTCGAACGTCCTTCCTCGCGCGAGCGCGACAGTCAGCTCCGCGAACGGCTCGAGGCTGCCGCCCAGCCGCGAGGTGGGTCGCCGGATGCCCTTCGCGATCGCCTTGAGCTTGCCGACGCCGGGGGTGATGAGGGTCAGGACGCGGTCCGCCTCACCGAGATCGAAGCGCGACAGGACGATGGCGTCCGTGGTGTAGCGACGGGGGACGGGCATCTCGCTCCGGACGGTAGCACCACCGGCGTGGATGCGGCCGTTCGGGCTATCCGAAAGCGTCCGAAATTCCCATTCATCCGGATCGCCATCGGCTGCGTATCCGAATCAGGCGCCGGTACGGTCGCGTCCCCCGTACCGGCGCTCATCTGTGTCCGCCGGGTGCCACATGGCCCAAATCAACAGGCTACTTCCGGCGGACATGTTTCGGTGTACACTGGTCGCGATGACGACCGCATCCCCGGACCTGGACCTCGACGACCTCATCGCCGACACCGAAGGGGAGATCGTCCGACTCGTCCGCGATCGCGACCCATCGACCCACGGCCTGTACGAGATGGTCCGCTACCACTTGGCCCTCGACGGGAAGGGCGCCAACGGCGGCAAGCGGGTGCGGCCGCTGCTCGGCCTGCTGGCCTATGCCTCGATCGCCGGCGACCATAGCAAGGCACTGCCCGGCGCGGCAGCGGTCGAGCTCGGTCACAACTTCAGCCTGGTCCACGACGACATCGAGGACGGCGACACAGAGCGCCGCCATCGACCCACGCTGTGGACGATCCACGGCATCCCGCAGGCGATCAACGCGGGCGACACGCTGTTCAGCCTGTCGCGGATCGCGCTCCATCGACTGACCGATCTCGGTTTCTCGGACGCCAAGGTCATCCGGCTGATGCGTCTGTTCGATGAGACGTGCCTGGCGCTGTGCGAGGGGCAGTACATCGACATCGCCACGAGCGAGTCGGACGCGGTCATGTCGGTCGACGCCTACTTCGACATGATCGGCCGCAAGACCGCGGCGCTCATCGCCGCCTCGATCGAGGCCGGCGCGTTGCTGGCGACCGACGACGAGGCCGTCATCAGCCGCTATCGGGCGTTCGGCTGGGCGCTCGGGATCGCGTTCCAGCTCAACGACGACTTGCTCGGGATCTGGGGCTCCGAACAGACGACCGGCAAGGAAGCGTCGGACGTCGCTCACAAGAAGAAGACGCTGCCGGTCATCTATGCGGTCGAACACGCCGGCCCGGAGGATCGGGCGCGGTTGCTCGAGCTGTACGCCACGAAGAAGCCATCGGACGAGGAACTCGGCGAGATCGTGCGGATCCTGGAGAGGGTCGGGGCGCGCGACTACACGCGTGATACCGCACGCCGCTATCGCGACGATGCGCTGGTCGAGCTGGACGCGGCGGGGGTGATCCAGCCCGCGGCCCGGGCGCGACTCGAAGAGATCATCGTCGGGGTGATCTCGGCCTAGCGGTCCGCCTCGTCGTCCTGGAGTCCATCTTCCGGCCGGGAACGCACGACGAGGACCTTGGAGACGCGCCGTCCATCGGTCGATTCGACCGTCAGCGTCAAGCCGTCGACCGCCACCTGATCGCCCGGCTTGGGTACGCCCCCGATGCGGTGGTAGATCAGGCCGCCGACCGTGTCGTACTCGTCCTCGTCCTCGAGCGGAACCTGCATCTCGAAGATCTCGGCGAGGTCATCGACCGCTGCCCTGCCGTCGACCCGCACCTCATCGTCGGTCAGGCGGACGATCATCGGCTCTTCCTCGTCGTACTCGTCCTGGATCTCGCCGACGATCTCCTCGATCAGGTCCTCGATGGTGACGAGCCCGGCCGTGCCACCGTATTCGTCGAGCACGATCGCGATGTGCACCTTGCGCCGTTGCAGCTCGTGCAGCAGGTCATCGACGGTCATCGACTCCGGCACGAACACCGGTGTTCGCAGCAGCGAGCGCATCGGCGGTGGCTCGGGGGCGCCGGCCTTGAGGAACGGCAGCAGATCCTTGGCGTAGACGATGCCGATGACCTCGTCGATCGACGTCTCGTAGGCCGGGATGCGGCTATGCCCCTCGGCGACGATCGTGTCGATCGCGTCGGAGATGGTCGCGTCGACGGGGAGCGTCACCATCGCGATGCGCGGGACCATGACCTCGTGGACGCGCTGGTTGCCGAGCTCGATGACGGACTGGATCATCTGCTCTTCCTCGGCTTCCAGGATGCCCTGCTCGCCACCCTGCTCGATGATCAGGCGCAACTCCTCGGAGCTGATACGCTCGTCGGCCGGGACGTCGGCGCGGAACAGCCGGCTGACATAACGAGTCACGAGCGTGAGCCCACCGACGAGCGGCCCGAACACGGAGCCCAGGAACTCCATCAGCCGACTCGTGGCGATCGCCACGCGCTCGGCGTGCGCGAGGCCGATCTGCTTGGGCACGAGCTCGCCGAACACGATCGTGAACAGGGTCAGCAGGATCGTCACGACGACGAGAGCGATGCCCGAGGCGGCGTCGGCGATCGCGCCGAACTGACGGAAGAATTCGGCGGCGCCATCGACCAGGCTGACCGCCGCGAACGCCGAGGCGAGGAAGCCGAGGAAATTGATGCCGATCTGGATGACCGCGAGGAACCGGCCGGGGTTCGCCTTCAGGCGCTGCACGCGAACTGCGGCGCGATTGCCCTCGTCGATGAGCTGTTGGATCCGACTGCGTCGGAGCGTGACGAGCGCGATCTCGGTCGCAGCGAAGATCCCGTTGAGCAGGACCAGGACGACGATCAGGCCGATCTCGAAGAGGAAATCGTTCACGTCGGGGCGTGACCGTCAGCGGGTTCCGACGGCTCGGTCGCGAGCGCGGCGTCGGCCGTGGCGTCGGCGCCGGCCGTGGCGTCGGCCTCGCCCGCCACATCCGGTGGAGGTTTCGGGCGCGGTTCGCGGATGCGTGCCGGCACCCCGACTGCGAGCTTGCCCGGCGGGACATCCTTCGTCACGACCGCCCCGGCGCCGGTCCGGGCGCCCTGACCGATCTCGCGCGGCGCGACGATCATCGTGTCGACCCCGATGAACGCGCCATCGCCGATCGTGGTCCGGGTCTTGCGCGTCCCGTCGTAATTAGCCGTCACAGTGCCCGCGCCGATATTGACGCCCTTGCCGATCTCGGCGTCACCCAGGTAGCTCATGTGGTGCTGCTTGGAGCCCGCGCCGAGATGGGTGTTCTTCAGCTCGGCGTAGTTGCCGACTTCCGCACCCCTGCCCACGACGCTGCCGGGCCGGACGTGGCTGAACGGGCCGACCGAGGCGTCGTCTTCGATCGTGGACGACTCGACGACCGACGCCCAGACCCGGGCATTGCGTCCGATGGTGGAGTCGACGATCTGGCTGCCGGCACCGATGACGGTCCCTTCTCCGACCGACGTCGCCCCGCGCAGGACGACGTTCGGCTCGATCGTGACGTCGCGCGCGAGCGCCACGTCCCAGTCGAGATAGACCGTCGAGGGGTCGCGCATCGTCACGCCGTCGCGCATGTGCTCCTCGTTCCGGCGCACACGCAGGTTCCACTCGGCGGCGGCGAGTTGCGACCGGTCGTTGATGCCATCGAAGCGCCCGTCGTCCTCGAACGCGACGGCGATGACGAGGCGCCCGTCTTCCCGGGCGAGCCGGACGAGCTCGGTCAGGTAGAGCTCGCCCGTCGTCGACGACGGCTCGAGGGAGCCGATCCGGCGCCGGAGCCAGGCACCATCGAAGACGTACAGCCCGGCATTGACCTCGTTGTTGAAGAGCTCCTCCTCGGTCGCATCCTTGGCCTCGACGATCGACTCGACGGTGCCGAACTCGCCGCGGACGACTCGGCCGAGCCGGTCGGGGTCGGCCGCGAAGAAGGTCGCGAGGGCGATCGCCGCGTCGTCCTCCCGACGCGCGTCGAGGATCGCCCGCAGGTCCTCGGCGGTCACCAGCGGGACGTCGCCGTACAGGACGAGGATCTCGGCCGCGTCGTCGGGGACTGCCGGGAGGGCGGCTCGCACCGCGTCGCCACTGCCGCGTGGCTCAGCCTGGAGCGCGAAGTCGGCTCGATCGGAGAAGGGTTCGCGGATCGCGTCGACGGCCGGGGAGTAGACGATGATCGGGCGGGTCGCGGTGGTTGTGGTGTCGGCGGACTCGGCCTCGCCGGTCGACTCGGGCTCACCGGCAGCCTCCGACCAGGCGTCGAGGACGTATGCCAGCATGGGGCGCCCGCAGAGCAGGTGGAGCACCTTCGGCAGGGCGGACTTCATGCGCGTGCCGAGGCCGGCGGCCAGCACGACGGCGGTCGTTCGGCCGGTCGGAGCGCTCACGCTCGAGCCTGAGGGGTCGGGACTTGGGGGGTTCATGCGCGGCGCCGGGCGTGCGCGGGGCGGTGGTCGCCCACGCTGCATCCGAAGCCCGCCGGGCGGAGGGGTAGGTTCATCAGTTGGTCCGCCGGATGGTATGGGCGCCTGCGTGGAGCGTCAAGCGAGGGCGAGTTCGCGCCGGTGGCGCTGCCGTGTCGGGGCAGTCTCGAGCCGCGGTGGAACATGACCTGTTCCGAACTCAGCGTGAGCGTGTCGAAAAGGTGAGCTCGAGTGCGGTTTGAACGGTCTGATGTTCCGATCCGCGCCCGAGCTCGTGAGATCCGAGTGCTCACGTGCCGGACGGAACGTGGGAGGTTCCAGGCGCCACCAAGGGCGGCCCACGGCGCGATTGGAACATCCCGAGGTTCCGACCGGCGAAGGAGCGGTCCGGCTCCGAGCGATAACCCCTGTCCCTCCGTCATTTGGAAACTCACCATGTTCCAAATGACGCTGGAAGGCGCGATTCGGCGCCGGCTTGCTTGGCTCCGTCGCCGATTGGAACATGGGGATGTTCCAGACGCGAAGGAGCTTGGCGCCGGGAGCCCGCGACGGGCACACGGCCGGACCCGCCGCCGCGCCGCCAACGGCGCAGCCCGCCCTACGGGCGCCGCGCGATCGCCTCGATCTCGACCTTGAAACCCTTCGGCAGGGCCGCGACCTCGACGGTCGTGCGCGCCGGCGGCGGATCAGGGAAGAACCGGGCGTACACGCCATTCATCGCCGCGAAGTCATCGATGTCGGCGAGGAAGACAGTGGTCTTGACCACGTCCGCGAAACTCGCACCGGCCGCGTCGAGCACCGCCCCGAGGTTCTGGAGCGTGCGCTCCGTCTCCTCCTCGACCGTGCCCTGCCGCACGTCCTGCGTCACGGGGTCGATGGAGCCCTGGCCGGCGCAGAAGACGAGATCGCCGACCACGATGGCCTGGCTGTACGGCCCGACGGCCGCCGGCGCGTTCGTCGTCGAGATGGCCTCTCGCGTCATGTCGCCTCTCCCTCGTGTCCTGTGCGGATGGTGGTCGCGATGATCGATGGCGGGCCGTCGCCGATCGATGGGATCGTCCCGTCATCGACGGCTGCCGCGACGACCGCCGCGGCCGCTTCGGCCTCGCCGAGCGAAGGATAGAGCGTCCACAGCGCCGGCCCCGACCCGGACATGCCGATCGGCTGGCCCAGCACCCGCGTGAGTGCACGTCGGACGCCGACGAGCTCCGGGACCACCAGGATCGCGGCCGCCAGCAGGTCGTTGGCCGACGCGAGCACACCCGCCCGCGCGATGAGATCGGTCGTGGACAACCCGTTGCCCAGCTCCTGGGCGAGGTGCGCGGACGTCATCCGGACCGAGCCGTCGCCGGTGCCGCGGGCGCCGTCGAACACCGCGAAGACGTCCGGTGTCCGGACCGTGACGCGGGGCGTGACCAGGAGGACACCGGGATGGCCGTGCACGCCGGTGAGGGGTGTCACCCGCTCGCCGCGGCCTTCCACCAGGGCCGGCCCGCCCGCCAGGAAGAACGGCACGTCCGAGCCGACCCCCGCAGCGGCCGCGAGACGCCGGGCCGGGTCGAGATCATCGACGCCCCATGCTTCGAGGGCCCCATCGAAGGCGGCTGTCGCATCGGACGAACCGCCGCCCAGCCCGGCCGCGACCGGGATCCGCTTCTCGAGACGGGCCGCAAGGGACGGCGTCGGCGGACGCCCTGGTCCCTCCCCGATCGCATCCCGTCCCGCGGCGATCGCCCGGAGCACGAGGTTGTCATCGGTCGGGCCAGCGTCCAGGCCGCTGACGTGGAGCGTGTCGGAGCGTCCGCCGGGGCCCGACGGCGCGAGTGTCAGTACGTCGTGCAGGGCGAGCGGCACGAACACCGAATGGAGGTCATGGAACCCATCTGCCCGTCGCCCGACCACGGCGAGCGTCAGGTTGAGCTTGGCGGGCGCGAGGCGAACGACCGGTGTCAGGTGGGCAGGCTCCCGCGCAGCCGGGCTCACTCCCGACGGCCTCGTCGATCCTGGCCGATCGGCCCGAGGGCCTCGCGCAGCACCAGCCACTCGCCGACCGCCAGCGTCTGCGGGCGTCGATCCGGCGCGATGCCGGCTGCCTCCAGGGCCGCCGCCACGCGCCCTGCGTCGACGGGGAGCTGCCGCGCGAGCACGTTGTGGATCATCTTGCGCCGCTCACGGAATGCCGCCTGGACGAGCCGCCACAGCTGGTCCTCGTCATCCGGCCCGAGGCGGTCGTCGGCGTCATACGGCTCGACCACGATGACCGCCGACTCGACGGCCGGTTCCGGCTCGAACGCTTCAGGCGGCACACGGAACGCGATCCGGACCCGTGCGTGGTACTGCACGAACACCGACAGGTAGCTCATCTTCCCTGCCGGGGCCGCGATCCGCTCGGCGACCTCGCGCTGGACCATCAGGACGAGCCGCCGCGGTCGCGGCGCCTCCCCGAGCAAGGCGTGAAGGATCGGCGACGTGATGTGGTACGGCAGGTTCGCGACGACGTCGTACGGCTCAGGGACGAGCCGGACGAGGTCCTGGTCGAGGGCATCGCCTTCGACGAGAGCGAGCTGGCCGCTCTCGAGCGCAGGCGCGAACCGCTCGCGCAGGAAGGCGGCGAGGCCGCTGTCCAGCTCGACCGCCGTCACCGCTGCGCCCGCGTCGAGCACACCGCCAGTCAGCAGCCCGAGCCCGGGACCGATCTCCAGGACGCGGTCGCCCGGTCGCGGGTCGGCCTCGTCGAGGATCGCGGATAGCACCTCGGGGTCGGCCAGGAAGTTCTGCGACAGCGCATGCCGGGCGCGAAGGCCGGCGGCCCGCAGCGTGATGCGGACCTGGGCCGCATCGATCGCGGCGGACCGGCTCACGGCCGAGGACTCGCGGGTGACCGGCTCACGAGCCGCGGGCTCACCTCTTTGCCAGCGGTAACGACGGACGGGCGTCGAGGTCGAGACCGGCTCGCTCCCCCGCCTCGAAGCGACGCGCTCCGGCGGCCCCGATCATCGCCCCGTTGTCGGTACACAGACCGGGTCGCGGGACGATCAGCGGCAGACCGAGCTCACCCGCCTCCGCGGCCAGGCGCTCCCGCAGGCAGCTGTTCGCGGCCACCCCACCGCCGAGGACGATCGAGCGTGCGCCGATCTCGCGCGCCGCCCGCGCCGCCTTCGAGGCCAGCACGTCGACCACGGCATCCTGGAAGCCCCACGCCAGCTCGGCGGTCGTGGCGGCGGACAATGCCGTGGTGGTGTCGTCCGGTGGCAAGCCTTCGGCGACCCGAGCGTCTGCGACGATGCGGCGCGCTGCGGTCTTCAGGCCGGAGAAGCTGAGGTCGTACGAGTCGCCCATCCACGCCCGTGGAAACCGGATATCCCGCCGGACCGCGTCCTCGGCCGCGCGCTGGATCGCCGGACCGCCCGGGTACCCCAGCCCGAGCAGCCGTCCGACCTTGTCGAACGCCTCACCCGCGGCGTCGTCGACGGTCGTGCCGAGCAGCCGGTATGTCAGGTGATCGGTCATCTCCGCGAGAAAGGTGTGGCCGCCCGACACGACGAGCGCGACGAGCGGGAAGACCGGCTCTGGCTTCGACGCCGCGTCCTCGCCCGGATCGACCAGCCACGCAGCGTAGACGTGCCCCTCGAGGTGGTTGACCCCGATCAATGGCGTGTCGTGGACCCACGAGAGCGCCTTGGCGAAGTTGATCCCGACCAGGAGGGACCCCGCCAGCCCAGGCCCGTACGTCACTGCGATCCCGTCGATGTCGCGCCAGTCGACGCCGCCGGCCGCCCACGCCTCGTCGAGCGTCGGAACGATCCAACGGAGGTGCGCGCGGGCTGCCAGCTCGGGCACGATCCCGCCGGTCGGTGCGTGGAGCGCCACCTGCGACGCGACGACGTTGCTGAGGATCTGACGACCATCCTCGACGAGCGCGATGCCGGTCTCATCGCACGACGATTCGATCGCCAGCAGGAGCGGCCCGCTCACCCGCCGTGGTCCACGTGGGGATCGGCCGGCGGCTCCGGCTCGGTCGGCGCCTCGGGCTCGGTCGCAGCTGCCGGCTCCGTCGGCGCGGGCGATGCGTCGAGCTCGGTGCGCAGCCGCTCGATCCGCGCGCGCATGGCCGCGTCGTCGAGCGGCGAGGTCGTCATGATCAGGGCGTCTTCGTGGTCGTCGGTGTAGTAGCGCGGCCGCAGGCCGACCGGCCGGAACCCGTACTTCTCGTAGAGTTTGCGAGCGGCCAGGTTCGAGAGGCGGACCTCGAGCGTCGCCCCGTGCGCTCCGCGGTCGATGGCGAGGTCGAGGAAGGCCAACAGGAGCCGCTCCCCGATGCGCTGCCGGCGCCACGCCGGGTGGACCGCAAACGTCGTGATGTGCGCCTCGTCGACCATCAGCCACATGCCACCGTATGCCGCGACCGCGTCACCCGCCCGGGCGACCAGATAGTGGGCGAGGCGGTTCGACTCGAGCTCGTTGCGGTAGGCGTGCGGCGGCCACGGCGCGGCAAAGCTCGCGAGCTCGATCGCGTGGACGGCCGTCAGGTCCTCGAGCCGCATCGGCTCGATGACGATCCTTACCGGTGGTCGCGCGACCACGCGATCGATCCATCTGCGGCGCGGACCCCGCGCGGCAACGTGACGTAATCGGGCACGAGCGTCTCGAGCTCGCCCGGCCCAGCTGCCCGCAACCGATCGGCGCCGAGCCTGATGAGCTCGAGTCCGAGCCTGTCGCGGGCGTGCTCGCCGCGTTCGAGGGCCTCGGTCGGCGCACGGCCCTCGAGGTCGAGAGCGACCAGCGTCTCCGACGCAGCGAGTACAGGCTCGGCCCCTGCCGGCAGCGGTTCCGCGGGGCGACCGGGGCGCATCACCAATCGGTCCGACGGCCCGGCAGGCAGCAGGAGGACGGCCATCTCGACGCCCGATGCGGCGAGCAGCGCCTCGGCGGTCGAGACGCCCGCGATGGGGATGCCCAGCCCGTGTGCGAGCCCCTTGGCGGTGGCGATGCCGACCCGCAGCCCCGTGAACGCGCCCGGCCCCGTGCCGACGACGATGCCGCTGAGCCGCGATCGTCGGATGTTCTGTTCGCCGAGGAACCGCGCGATCGAGGGCAGCAGCGTCTCGCCGTGGCGGTGCCCGGCGGGCCAGGTCGAGATCCCGTCGGCGACGCCCGCCGGCGAACCGGTCGCGATCACGATTCGGGTCGTCGCGGTGTCGATGGCCAGGATGGCCGGCCGGCGGCCGTCATGGCTCACCGGACCGCCTCGAGGTAGCGGCGATAGCGATCAGACCAGGCGATCAGGGTGATCGTGCGCGGCTCGTCCCCGGTCCCGTCGATCCGGACGTCGAGCCGATCGAGCGGCAGCGCGTCGCCGAGCCGCTCCGGCCACTCCACGAGCGTGACGCCGGTCGCCTGGCGCTCGTCGATGAGCCCGCCCGCGAGCGCGTCCTCGGCGCTGGCCAGCCGGTACGGGTCGATGTGGAAGAGTGGCAGTCGTCCCTCGTACTCGGCCATCAGGATGAAGCTGGGCGAGGTGATGATCTCGGTGACGCCGAGCCCCGCGCCGAACGCCTTGGCCAGGTGTGTCTTCCCCGCACCGAGGTCCCCCCACAGGCAAACGAGGTCGCCCGCCTCGGCGACGGCGCCCAGCGCGCCGCCGAGAGCGCTCGTCGCGGCCGGGTCGGAGCAGATCACGACGCGCTGGTCGGCGGTCGGGGCGGTCATCGCGATCATCCGAACCGTTCGAGGTCGCCGAGCGGCACCGCGACCGTCGAGCCGTCTTCGAAGCGGACGGTCCCGGCCTCGAGGTGGACGCCGCCGGCGAACCGCCGTGGCCCGACGAGGCCGGTCCAGGTACCTTCGCGACCGGACAGCTGCCCGGCGCGCACCCGCACGTGGTCGGGTCGCGGGACCGGCATGTCGACCTCAGGCAGATCGAAGATCAGTATCGGCGGGTCAGCGACGATCGCGACATCCTGTCCCTCGAGCGCGTCGAGGATGTCCATGACCGGGCCTGCCAACGGCCGTCGGACGGCACCCTCGAGGACGAGGACCGCGAACGGAGGAAGGCGGTGGAGCGCGGCCTTCTGTCGATCCTCCGACGCGAGGAAGTCGCGCCGCTCCTTGCTCGCGAGCCCAGCCACGATGATCCCGCGCACGCCCATCGCCCGCGCACGCGTGAGCGTCTCTGCATCGATCCGCGACCCGACGACGAGGATCTTTCCGGCCAGCCCGACGTTGACGGAGGCACTGCGCAGCTCGCCCTCCACCCATGAGGCGACATGGAGCTGTCCCCGGGTCGGCCCACCGAGCGCGACGATGGCGCGCAGCGCCAGCCCCGTCGCCTGCACGACGATCGCTGTCCCCGGGTGCACCTCCCGGACGATCCCTGCGATCGGGCTGTCGATCGGCTCGCTGACGTCGCCGCCGGCGACGCGCCAGCGGCCGCGCCAGTCGAACAGCAATTCGCCGTCGGCGATGTGGCCGCCCGGCTCCGGTGCTGACGACTCCGGGACGACGACATCCAGCAGGCGCGGGTCGCGGACGCGTTCGATGATCGGGGCCCCCGGCACGACGGACTCGCCGACCGCGACCAGCGCGCGGTCGCCCGGTGCCAGTGGGAAGGTGACGTCGACCGGACCCTCGACCAGGCGCCGCAGCCGGACGAGACCGAGGTCGGCGGCCGGTTCGCCCGTTGCGACGGCTTCATCCGTCGAGGGCGGTGGAGCATCGGGCAGGTGGCCGTTGTGGTCGTCGTCCTGCACGTCGGTCACGATTCGGATCCGGCCCACAGCGACGATTGCCAGGCGGCCAGCAAGTCGCGCCGCCGATCGGCGCGATCCGGGAGGCGAAGTGGCACATCGCGCAGATCCACGACGAGGCCACCGAGCCCGCCCGCGACATCGATCGCGAAATGGCGACCGTGGCCACCGAGACGGACCCGGTCGCGGAACATGAACTCGGCGACCGCCGTGGCACCGGGCGGCAGGTCGACCAGCTCCAGGCCGCCGGGCATGAGCTCGAGCTCGTTCGTGCCGTCCGACGCGTGGACGACGACGTTCCCCGCCGATCTGCCCGCCCGCAGCCCGGCCGGCGTCACGACGCTCCCCAACGGGGCCAGCAGGTCGTCGACGAGATCCGAGAACAGCACGCGTCGCTCGCCCGCGTCGGGGATCGCTCCGAGCGCACCGAGGAGCCTGGCGTGGTCGAGCGCGTACTGGCTGGCGCCGGGACGCCGAAGCACATCGATGTGGGCGAGCGAGACAGCTGGCGCCGGGACGGATGTCCAGACCCCGCTTGATACGACGATGAGATCGGGCACGGGGCCGTCGTCGAAGCGGGACGTAGCGGCGCCGAGCCTGACCAATGCCGCCCGCGCCGCCGCCATCCGGAGCGCGGAGCCTTCACCGGCCGCATCGGACCACGGTGCGATCCGGAGCTCGCGCATCCGGTCGCGGACCCGGTGACGATCGGCCGGCACGGTAATCCACATGAGGACGCCATCGACGACGGCATCGTCGGGGTCGTCCGGCGCCACCGCGGCGGACGGCACCACCGCGAGTCGGACCGAGGAGGGTCGACCGCCCGCGGCCGGGATCGCGACCGCTCTGGCACCGGCGTCGTGGCCCAGCACGATGGCCTCGACGCGACGGTCGAGCACGTCGGCGAGGGCGCGGGTGCCCGCGCCAAGCGCCCGTCGTGGATCGTCGGCCGGCAAGGCCAGCTCGAGCAGGAGGTCGGCGAGCGGGTCCTCGGCGTCGGGGTCGCCCCCAGCGCTTACCTTGGCCGCCGCCGGCGCGAGCATGACCTCGCCCGGTCGGGCGCCGACGTCACCGAAGACGTCGAGGCCCTCCGACATCGACCCCGACAGGATGATCGGGATCTCGGGGCGCCGCATCGCGACCGCCGCCACGAGCGTCGCGAGCTCGCGGATGGCCCCGCGCTCGTCTGCCCGCGGCGGGTCACCGGCGCCCACCACGATCGCTGCGATGCCGCGATCGAGCAGGAGGCGCGACATCGCCAGCGGGTCCGTGGTCTCGGTACTCGCCCCGTTCGTGCGCCAGCCGCTCCGACTCGCGGTCGCGACCAGCCCCACGAGCGTCCGTTCCGAGCCGGCGACGACGGCGATGCGGCGGGGTCGCCGGCTGCGAACTTCGAGCCTCGGCATCTGGTCGCGATGCAGCCCGGCGATGCCGATCGCGTCGGCGAGCCCGGGGTCTGCCGCGCTAGTCCGTTCCAGGAGAAGATCGACGGCCGGATCGAGATCGCCGCCAGTCGGGATCGACAGGCTGCCGATCAGGCGCCATGCCCCTCCGGCACGGCCGACGAGGGCAACCGAGACCGTGGCGGAGCCATGGTCGATCGTGAGGAATGCGTGCGGTTGCGTCGTCACCGTCAGATGCTACTCGGAGTCGGCCGGACCGGCCGACCGTCGATGAGCGAACGTGCGCGATCAACCGTCCCAAACGAGCTCGTCGTCGAGCTCTTCGAGCCTCGCGATGAGCAGCTCGATCCCCGTGTCGTCGGCGAGGATCTCGGTCGCCGACGCGAGGTCGCCACCGAACACGCCGCGCAGGACCGGGTCGAAGAACAGCATCGCGTTGGCCCCGAGCGCGCGGTACGGTCGGCTGGCCTCGAGGAAATGGACGGCGGACGACGTGAGTCCGCGCAGCTGGATCTCCCGCGCGACCTGTTCGACCAAGTCGTTGCGCTGTTCCTCGGTCGGCTCGAGCGGGAAGCTCACCTGACCGCGCCCGCCTGGCCGGCCATGGGCGCAAGCCCGGCGATGGCGATCTGGAACGCCCGGTAGGCCACGGCACCGCGGAGCGCGAAGGTCACGTGCTCGATCGCGGGCGACTGCTCCAGCTCCTCGCGGACGGTCTCGACCGTGATCCGTGCAGCATCCTGGAGCGGGAAACCACCGACCCCGGTGCCGAGCGCCGGGAATGCCACGCTGGTCGCGCCGATCTCTCGTGCGCGCGCCATTGCGCTGCGCACCGCCGCCTCGATCACCGGACCGCTCGTCCGCCGATCGCGATCGAGCGACACGGCGTGGATGACGGCGCGTGCGGCGAGGTTGCCGCTGTCGGTCACGACGGACTCGCCCAGGGGCACCGGCGCCTGGCGGACCGCGGCGAACTCGATCGCGTCACCGCCCGCTCGCTTGATCGCTCCGGACACGCCCGTCGACATCCACAGGGACAGATTCGCGGGGTTGACGATCGCGTCGACCTCGAGGTCGCAGATATCGCCGTTCCACAGCTCGATGCGTGCCAACTAGCCTCTCCACCCGCTCAACGTCCGCAGGCTCTTCACTTCGGCTGCGGCATGGTACACCCGGGCAAGACGGCCGGACATCGCCGTCACGACCTCCCAGGTGTTGGTGGTGCGCAGCCGCGCCAGGTCCTCCGCCGTGATCCGTTCGGAGCGCTGCGCGCCGAGCAGGACGAACTCGTCGAGGGGCCCGACCGGCGGTCCGGGGACGTCCGTCACGTCGACCATCAGCGCGTCCATGGTGACGTTGCCGACGACTGGGACGCGCAGCCCGCGGACGAGCACCTCGGCACGATTCGCGTTCGCCCGAGCGTACCCGTCGCCATAGCCGAGGGGGAGCGTGGCGATGCGACTGGGACGGCTCGTCGTGAACGTGGGGCCGTAGCTCACACCATGCCCCGCGGGGAGGTCGGCGACGCGCACCGGCCGCGCGTGCAGCGACATGACCGGTCGGAACCCGTCCCCGCCCGGGTCGCGCAAGTCGCGACCCTCCAACTCGTCGGGCACGATCCCGTATGTCGATAGGCCTGGTCGCACGCCACCGTAGGCGGCCACGCCGGTCAGCATCCCGCCGCTCGCCGCAACGTGCCGTGACGGCGCGGCGTGGCCGGCCGCGCCCAGCGCGTCCGATGCGGCATCGAACCGCTCCAGCTGGCGGGCCGTGATCGCCGCATCGTCGCTCGCCTGGAGGTGCGTCCAGACGCCAACGAGCGACGCGACCGCCGAGGCCGCGATCCGCTCCGCCATCCCGATGACGGCGGCCGGGGCGGCGCCACCGCGGCCGAGCCCGGTCTCGACTTCGATCTCGACGAGGAGGCGACCCGTGGCGGTCGAGCCGGTCGAACGGTCGCTCTGCGCCGCCGCTGCGGCCAGGACCTCGTCGAGCGTCGCACGATCGCCAGCTGCGACCGTGATCCCATGGCGGATCGCCTCGGGGACCAACGCGGGCGGGATCGCGTAGAGGACACGGACCGGGACCTCGATCCCGGCGTCGCGAAGTTCGACCGCCTCGTCAATCGTGGCGACACACAGCCCGTCGACGCCGGCGGCGGCGAGCGCGTGCGCGATCGGGACCGCGCCATGACCGTAGGCGTCGGCCTTGACCACCGGGTGGACCGGCGCACCGCCGGCGAGGCGCCGGAGAGCCGAGAGGTTGCCGACGAGCGCGTCGAGGTCGAGCTCGAGCCACGCCAGCCGCGGAAGCGGCGGCAGGCCCGCGCGCGCGAGACGGGTCTCGATCGCCGGCTCAGTGGCAGCCGTCACGAGGCTGGACGTTGGCAGGTGGTCGCGGTCACGCGGGAGTCGCGTCGGCTTCCTCGGGTCGCGCCGCCTCGCCGACCCGGAACCCGAGCCGCTTGCCGCTGGTGCGTCGCTCCGCGAGGGCCGCCAGGCGGCGACGGGCGATCGCCAGACCATCGGGCAGGTCCGAGGCGAGCAGGCCGGCGTCACCGAACCGCTCGCGGGCGCCCTCGCCGGCGATCCCGTGGAGGTACACGCCGAGGCGCGCCGCCGCGAACGGCGTCAGGCCCTGGGCCAGGAGCGACCCGATCGTCCCGGCCAGCACGTCGCCTGTTCCTCCCGTGGCAAGGGCCGGGTTCTCGAAGGGCGCGACGACGACCTCGCCATCCGGTGCGGCGATGACGGTTCGAGCGCCCTTGAGCACGACGACCTGGTGCCACGTCGTGGCCGCGTCCTTGGCCGCCGCGACCCGCGCGGCGTCGTCGTCGTTCAGGTCGCCGTCGGCGTCGGTTTCCACGCCGCTGCCCGCCCGCAGCCGCTTGAACTCGCCGGTGTGCGGGGTGAGGACGGCGGTCCGCCGGTCGCCCTCCCACCAGGCGTCCATCGAGGCCAGCGAGCGCAGGGCCTCGGCGTCGAGGACGAGCGGCGGCCGTTCCTCACCACCTGCGTCGATCAGCTGGCGGACGAGCTCGGCGGTGGCGAGGCCAGGCCGGAGTCCTGGTCCGACCACCAGCGCGTCGTGCTCGTGGTCGAAGATGCGCGCGATTGCCGGCTCCGGGTCGAGCTCCTCGACATCGTCCTCCGGCAGCGCCATGGTCGTGGCCTCGATGACCTTCGCCGCGAAAAGCGGCTGGAGGGTCTCGGGCACGGCCAGCGTCACGAGCCCGACCCCCGCCCGACCGGCGGCCCGACAGACCAGCAAAGCGGCGCCGGCGTAGTCGAGAGACCCGGCGATGACCAGGAGCTTGCCGAACGAACCCTTGTGCCCACGCGTGGGCCGCGGCGGCAGGAGCGCCATGGCCGCGTCCTCGTCGAGCTTGGCCACGCCCTCAGGCCAGGGGCGTTCGTCTGACCCACTCCCCGATGCCGAGATCGTTTCATCCGCTCGGCGACCGAAGCCCAGCGCCCGCCGCTCAGGCACGGGGCGGCTCCCCCGCATTCGGAGCGTCCGAGGCGAGGGCGGCGGCCCCGTTCGCCTCGGCCTGGACCCGCAGACGCTCGATGCGGGCGAGGATGCGGCGTTCGCGATCGTCGAGCCGATCCTCGATGTCCGGCGGGAAGAGGTAGC
>DASTIG010000033.1:0-6778 GCA_035717785.1 Candidatus Limnocylindrales bacterium | reverse complement strand
AGCGTCCAGGAGCAGCACGGTGTCGCCGTATGTGAGCGTGTACTCGGTCGACCCGTCGGCGGCGATGCGAGTCCCAAGGGTGCCGGTGACGGTCACGTCGACGCTCTTGGCCTTGTCCGCCTTGTCGGCCTTCTTGGTCTTGTCCGGCTTGTTCGCCGGGTCGCCAGAGTCGGATGCCGTGGCCGCTCCCGGCGTCCCGGTCGACCCGGTCCCGCCCGATGCGAGCGCCACCGTCACGACTGAGCCGATGAGCACGGCGGCCATGATCCCGATGTGGATGAGGTTGGTGCGAGACGGCCGAACGGGCATGCCGGAAGGGTCCGTCGCCGACCTTGCGGTGGACCTTGCCGGATGCCGTCGCGGTGCCGTCGGGCACCGAAATCGCCGCTAGCGGATGCCCGTATCGAAGGCGATCGTCACGGGTGCGACGGCTCCGGCGACCACCTCGACTTTCTGCGCCTCGGGGATGCCGAAGAATCCCTCACCCGTATCCGCGACGGTGACGGCATACACGCCCGGCGGCAGCTCGAAGAAGGACGTGCCCGTGCCGTCGGTCGACTGCCGGGCGACTTGCCGTCCGGTGCCATCAGTGATGTCGATCAGCGTGTCCGGGACCGGGCGTGGAGCGCAGGCCGGATCCGGTGGGATCGTCTCGACGGGACACGTCGGTCCGGCCACCGCGGTCACGAGGATCCCGGTGCGGTCAGGCTCCTCGCCGGCGCCCCCCGGCCACGCCGAATCCGGGACCGTGCCGCCTCCCTCCGATTGGAGTCTCACGCTGCCATCCGGGCTCACCGCGTACACCCAGGTGTGCTCGTCGATGCAGCCGGCCTGGCAATCGCCCCAGCCGATCCGGACGGTGACGATGAACGCACCGACCCCGGAGGCGGGCGTGACCTCGTACCAGCTCGACTGGCCGATCATGTCGGGGTCGCGCATCCCGATCCCTGCCAGCCGAGGCTCGTGGGCGACCACGCGCGCGATTGCCTGCTCCTCGGTCGTGACGGGCCCGCCATCGAAGGACGGCGCGGGGCTCGACGACGGTGCGGCCGCTCCAGCACAGGCGGCAACGAGCATGAGCACCGCCATCGACCGGATCAGGGACCGCGCCAGGTCATCCATCGCGCTCCGGACGACGTCCTCCCGGCTACAGTTCCCTCGGTCGGCCCGATCATGCTACCCCGCTGCCCATGGCCGACCCGCAGGGAGGACCCGATCCCCCGTGCCCATGCCTATCGACTACGGGACTGTCGAGGCTCTCACTTTCGACTGCTACGGGACCCTGATCGACTGGGAAGCCGGCCTGACCGCAGCGTTCCGACCGATCCTCGAAGCCCACCAGGCGAATGCTGACGACGAGGACGTCCTCGTGCGGTTCGCCCGGCATGAGGCCACGGCCGAGGCCGGCCCGTATCGCACCTACCGTGAGGTCCTCGCGGATGGTCTTCGCGGTGTCGCGAACGAGCTCGCGTTCACGCCGACCGCCGAAGAGGTCGCGGGGTTCTCCGTCTCTGTTCGTGAATGGCCGGCGTTCGCGGATTCCAAGGCGGCGCTCGCCCGGCTCAAGAGACGCTTCCGGCTCGGCGTGATCACGAACTGCGACGACGACCTGTTCGCAGCCTCGAACCGCCGGCTCGGCGTCGAGTTCGATTGGATCGTCACCGCGCAGCAGGTCGGTTCGTACAAGCCCGACGAGTCGAACTTCCTGGCCGCGTTCGAGCGGTTGGACCTCCCGCGCGAGCGGATCGTGCACGTCGCCCAGAGCCTGTTCCATGACCACGTGCCGGCCAAGCGCCTCGGGCTCACGACCGTGTGGATCGATCGACGGTCCGATCGCCCGGGATCGGGGGCGACCCCGCCGGCAGATGCCGCACCCGATGCCCGCTACCCGGACATGGCGTCGTTCGCCGAGGCCGCCGTCCCCGGGTGATCGTGGTTCAGCCGGACTTCGGCGGACCGTCTTCGTTCGAGGCCGCGAGGAACCCGCGGAACGACTCTGCGAGAGCGGTGATCTCCATCGGGAGCACGTACTTCGTCGACGGGCTGGCGCCGAGCGCCTTGAACGCTTCCAGGTACTGCAGCGCCATCGTCTTCTGGTCGACCTTCGACGCCGCACCGTAGATCTGCTCGAGGGCCAGTGCGAAGCCTTCGGCCCGCAGGATGGCGGCCTGCCGATCGCCCTCCGCGCGCAGGATCTCGGCCTGCTTCGTGCCCTCGGCGACGTTGATCGCCGATTGGCGCGCGCCCTCCGACTCGATGATGACGGCGCGCCGCGTGCGCTCCGCGGACAGCTGCCGGTTCATCGCGTCCTGGACGTCGCGCGGAGGGATGATCTCGCGGATCTCGACCGTGGTGACCTTGCCGCCCCAGCGCTCGGTCACTTCGTCCATCTTGACGCGCAGGACTTCGTTGATCTGCTCGCGCTTCGACAGGACGTCGTCGAGCAGGATGTCGCCGATGACGGCACGCAGCGTCGTGGTCGCGATGTTCTGGAGCGCGCCCTCGAAGTTCTGGACCTCGACGATGCTCCTGTACGGATCGACGATCCGCCAGTAGATCAGGAAGTCGATGCTGATCGGGGCGTTGTCCCTTGTGATGTTCGTCTGGCTCGGGATCTCGATGAAGCGCTCTCGGAGGTCGACGCGCACGCCACGCTGGGCGATCGGCACGACGAACACCCAGCCCGGACCCTTCACCTCGTTCGGGCTCGTCCGCCCGAGGGTAAACACGAGCAGACGCTCGTACTGGTTGACGATCTTGATCGACGCGATCGCGACGACCACCAGGACGAGGAGAACGAACGCCACCGGCAAGATGACCGCTAGCTCCACGCGAACCTCCTATCCACCATCCGGCATCCCGGCCGGTCCCGATTCGACGACGAGTGTCAGGTCCTCCTGGCGGACGACCCGCACAGGGGCGCCTCTCGCGATCTCCGATCCGTCGCTCGACCGCGCCGTCCACTCCTCGCCGGCGGCATACACCACGCCGCGCGGCTCGAGGTCGGTCCTGGCAACGCCCACGGTACCGACCGGGACGGCCGTCGAACCGCCGGCGCCGTATTCACCGGCGAAGACGAACGAGCGACGGCGCACCCGCGCGACGGTGACCAGCACGAGCCCCACGTAGGCAGCGGTCACGGCCGCCATGACCACGATCAGGGGGGCCGCGACGGACACGTCTGGAGCGACCGGACTGCCCGGTGCCGTGTACAGCGTGAAGGCGCCCAGCACGAAGCAGACCAGCCCCCCGACGATGAGCAGGCCGTGGCTGGTCACCGTCGTCTCGAGCACGAAGAGGAGCACGGCGAGACCGATCAGGATCAGCCCCGCGACATTGAGCGGCAGGCTGCCGAACCCGATGAACGCCAGGATCAGTGCGATCGCACCAAGGATGCCGGTCACGAAGTTCGGGCTCTGCAGCTCGAACAGCAGGCCGTAGAAACCGAGCGTCAGGAGGATGAATGCGATGTTCGGGTCGGACAGCAGATGGATGATCGACTGGAAGGGGTTCATCGGCAGGTCCGTGACGGTCGCGCCGGCGAGGTCGACCGTGACCGGTTGCGAGCGGACTTCGACGATGCGGCCATCGGCCTGACGGAGGACGTCGTCGAGGGACGTCGCGATCCCATCGACCGCGCCCACCGCCACCGCCTCGGTCGCCGTCGATGAGACAGCCTTGTCGACGGTCGAGACCGCCCAATCGACGTCACGATGGCGCGCCTCCGCGATCGACCTGATGTTGGCGATCGCGTCGTTCTTGACCTTGTCGCCGATGGTGCCGGTCAGCTCCTCCCCGCCTGCCCCGACCGGCGACGCCGCCCCGATGTTCGTGCCGGGCGCCATGTACGCCAGATGCGACGCGAGCGTGATGAACGTGCCGGCGCTGGCGGCTCGGCCCCCGCTCGGGGCGACCCACACGATGGTCGGCAGCGGCGCCTCGAGCAGCGCGCTCACGATCCGCTGGGTCGCGTCGAGGCTGCCGCCGGGCGTATTCAAGGTGACGATCACGGCCGACGAACCGTCCGCCGACGCGTGCTCGATACCGTGTTCGATGTACGTGGCCAGGACGCTGTCCACGACGCCTGTCGCGGTCAGGACGTGGGCGTGTGGAGGCGTCGTGGGGTCCGCAGCAAGGACCTCCGTGCCGGCCTGATGGAAGGCGCCGACCAGCAACCAGGCCAGCCCGGCGAAAAGGATCGAACGACGAAGGCGGGCCGCGTATCGGCGCGCCGTTGACGGACGCATCTGGATCGCTCGTCCGCATTATCGCGCGAAAGAGGCCGGACCCCTCGTGCGGGCCCGGCCTCTCCGTGAAGGAACGTTGCGTCGAGCCCTACATGATCCCGACGACGTGCCCCTCGGGATCGGCGAAGAGCGCGACCGTGGTCTCCGGCGCGACCTCGGTGAGCGGCATGATCACCTGGCCCCCGCCCGCGGCGACCTTGTCGAGCACGGCCTGCGGGTCGTCCGTGTGGACGTAGAACGTCACATGGCCCGCGCTGCCGTCCGTCGAGGCGCCGATGCCGCCGGTGAGACCGCCGTCCTGGCGGTACATGCCGTAGCCGCCCGGGTTGTTCGTGTCCAGGCTCCACCCGAACACGTCCTTGTAGAACTTCTGGAGCCCTTCTCCATCCTTGCCGGTGACTTCTACATGAACGACTGTCGTCCCCATGGGACACCTCCTGCAGCGACTCGGCGGCCGCCCATCCGGTCGGCCCTTACGACCTAGCGACGAACGGCTCCCGCCTGAATCGACAGGTTCTGCCCGGCAGCCCCGATTTCGGGCTGCGCTACCCCCGGATGCTCGTCGGGCTGGACCTCATGGCAGCGGTCGCCATGCCTGGCCAAGCAGGATCGCGATCGCGACCAGCACGGCACCGAGTGCGACGAAGATCACGCTGATCTCCATGATCTCGTGCCGCGTGATCAGGTTGGTCGGGAGGTTCTGGAAGACGGTGTTCAGCTCGTCGGCGCTCTCGGCCGGGTAGTACGCGCCGCCCGTTGCCTCCGCGACGGCCATCAAGGTCTCCTCGTCGATGGCGCGCCGGAAGCCGCCACCGCCGCCACCACCTCCGCCCCCGAAGCCGGGATCCGGTGCGAGGCCCGTCTGGTTCGGTTCGTTCCCGATGAACTGGAGCCCGCACGGTGGCCGTTCCGAGTTCGGGTCGGCTGTCCCGAAGCCGATCGTGTAGACGCGGACGCCGCGGGCCGCGGCAGCCTGGGCTGCCTCGACGGGCACCGGTCCGGCGTTGCTCGCACCGTCGGTGAGCAGCACGATGATCGCCGGCGCGTACGCGCCACGCGGGACCGCTGCCGGCGCGTCCTCCGGTGCGGATCCGGCGTCCGGGATCGGGGCCACGCTGTCGTCGATCTCGGCGATCGCGTCGAGTGACTTTAGGATCGCGCTGCCGACCGCGGTCCGGCGACCGGTCGTCAGGCTCTCGACGACGTCGAGCAGCACCTCCTGGTCGGTCGTCGGCGCCTGGACGATCTCGGCGAAGCCCGCGAACGCGACGATGCCGATCTGGGTCGTCGCGCCCTGACGGTCGATGAAGGAGGCCGCCGCCGCTTCGGCCGCCAGCAGGCGATTGGGCGGGATGTCCGTCGCGCACATGCTCCGTGAGACGTCCATCGCGAGGATCACGGTCGTCCTCCCGGCAGGGACCGGGACGATCTGGACTGGGCGCGCCATGGCGACGACGAGGCTCGCCAGCGCCACCAGGAAGAACGCGAAGGGGAGATGACGCCGGATCCACGACGATCGCGGCGCTGCGGCCGACACCAGCGACAGGCTCGAGTAGCGGATCCCCGGCCGTCGACGCCGCAGGAGCCAGAACCGGACGCCGACGAGGACAGGCAGCAGCGCAAGGAGGATCAGGACTCCGGGCGCAAGGAGGTCCATCAGGAAACCTGCCTGCCCGTCACGGGAGCCGCCCGAGCCAGACCAGGCCCGCGAGACCACCGGCGACCAGGAGCACGATCCCGATCCCCGCGAAGAGCGAGGTCACCTCGGTAGCTTCGGGTCGCAGGACGAGACGCGTCTCGATGTTGTCGTAGATCGCTGCGAGCTGCGCAGGATCGGTGGCCGTGTAATAGGCGCCACCGGTCATGTCGGCGATGCGCTGAAGGGACGGCTCGTCCAGCCGGCTGTGGACCTTGAAGCCCTCGACCTCGAGTGTCGTCCCCTCAGCGGTGCCGATCCCGACAGTGAAGATGCGGACCCCGCGGTCGGCTGCGGCCTGGGCCGCCTCCAGCGGGTCGGGCCGCTGGTTGTTCTCGCCGTCGGTCAACAGGACGATGGCCGCGGGCACGAACGTCCCGGCCGGCACGACATCGGGCAGCGTCACCGGATCGGGCGAGCGGTTCGTGTAGAAACCCTCGGCCGGGTCGCGGTCTGAAGCGGCGATCGCAATGAGCGAGGAGAGGATCCCCCGGGCGATCGACGTGCCGCGCTCGGGATCCAGGCGGTCGATGGCCGCGAGGACCTCGGCCTCGTCCTCGGTCGGCACGAGCATCGAGAAGCCGCTGTCACTGAAAGCGACAACGCCCGTCAGGATGGACGGCGGCTGGCGAGCGACGAATGATCGAGCTGCGGTCTTCGCGGCTTCCATCCGCGTCGGCGCCATGTCGTCAGCGGCCATGCTGCCCGACACGTCGAACGACAGGATCACCGTGCCTTCGAAGCGCGGGGTGCTCACGACGCTCTGCGGCCGGGCCAGGGCGAGAACGAGAGCGGTCAGGCCGGCCAGCATGAGGACGGCCGGGATGCGCCGTCC
>DASTIG010000032.1:0-6671 GCA_035717785.1 Candidatus Limnocylindrales bacterium | reverse complement strand
GCCCTGGGCCAGATGTCGTTCGCGACCACGTCGAAGGTCGCCTGACCGGAGATCGCTTGAGGGCGATGGCGTCAGCCATCGCCCTCGTCCATCCACCTATCTGAGGGGACGGCGCGCGAGCACGCGATGGCACGTTTCATCGGGCGCAGACTGGTCCTGTCTCTCCTCACGCTGTGGCTGCTCGCCACGATCGTTTTCATGATCGCGAACGTCCTCCCGAATGATGTGGGCAGGACGATCCTCGGGCCTTTCGCGCCGCAGGAGAGCGTCGACGCGCTGAACGAGCGCCTCGGCACGAATCGACCGTTGTTCG
Source organism: Candidatus Limnocylindrales bacterium (assembly GCA_035717785.1). Classification (GTDB taxonomy): domain Bacteria; phylum Chloroflexota; class Limnocylindria; order Limnocylindrales; family CSP1-4; genus SPCO01. The sequence goes on along the minus strand of DASTIG010000032.1, from coordinate 6,358 downwards.
AGCGATATGTCGACTCCATCGTAGGCGCCTTTACGCTGGATTTCGGGAACTCGTACGTCACCAATCAGCCGGTGATGCCCACTCTGGCCGCGGCGATCGTCCGCTCGGCCAAGCTGGCCGGTCTGGCACTCATCATCACGATCCCGGTCGCCATCACGGCGGGGCTCTTCGCCGCGCGCAGGCGAGACCGTAAGGCCGATCGGGCCGTAGTTCTGCTCGGGCTGACGTCTTCCTCGATACCCGAGTTCGTCACAAGCACGATCCTGGTAGTCGTGGTGGGCGTGCAACTCGGATGGCTGCCCGTCCTGGCGACGCCGCCACGCGGCGCCGACCTGTTGACCGAGCTCCGTTACCTGCTTCTACCCGCACTCGCGATGGCGATCGTGTACTTCGGGTACATCGCGCGCATGACGCGGGCCGGGACGATCGAGGTGCTCCAGTCCGACTACACGCGGACCGCGACCATGAAGGGCCTGACGACCAGACAGGTGATGACCCGGCACGTGCTGCGCAATGCGCTGATCCCGACGGTGGCCGTCATCGCCGTGCAGATCGGCTACCTGTTCGGCGGCATCATCGCCGTCGAGCGGATCTTCAACTACAACGGCATGGGCCAAACGATGCTGTTTGCGGCGCAACGCAAGGACATCCCGACGCTGACCGCAGGCGCCATCATCATCGGCATCGTGTACATGCTCGCGACCCTGGTAGCCGACCTGATCATCGCGTGGATGAACCCGCGCATCCGCCTCGACGCGGAACGCTGATGGACGTCCCGATCGCGCCCGTACCCGCCGCGGCGCCGGTCACCGTCGGTGCCGTTTCCGAGAGGTCGCAGGCCCGCCGTGAGACCATCCGCCAGCTGCTACGGCGGCCAGCCTTCCTGATCGGGATCGTGGTCCTGCTCGGCTGGGTCGTGACGGCCATCCTCGGCGAGCGGATCACCCCATACGACCCGTTCAATCACTTTTTCCTCAACCACCAGCCGCCCGGGTATGTCACCCGAGGGGACGTGACCGAACTGCACCTGTTCGGGACCGACCGGCTGGGGCGCGATGTGCTCTCCCGGGTGATGGTCGGGTCGCGCGATGTGCTGATCGTGGCGCCGCTTGCGGCCATTTTCGGCGTCACCGCCGGCACGTTGCTCGGCCTGATCATGGGCTTCTACCGCGGGGTCATCGATGACGTGCTCAGCCGGCTCGTGGAGGCATTCCTTGCGTTGCCGGTCATCCTCGTCGCCTTGCTTACGCTGGTCGTGCTCGGCCCCTCGCCGCTGGTGGTCGTCGGTGTGGTCGGGATCCTGTTCACGCCTATCGTGGCGCGGACCGTGCGATCTGCAGTCTTGTCGGAACGGCAGCTCGATTACGTCACGGCGGCCAAGCTCCGCGGTGAGTCCGGCCTGTTCATCCTGTCGCGCGAGATCTTCCCGAACGTGCTCGCCCCCGTCGTGGTCGAGCTGACCGTGCGGTTCGGCTATGCGATCTTCACGGTCGCCACGCTGTCGTTCCTCGGCGTCGGCATCCAGCCACCGTCGCCGGACTGGGGCCTGTCGATCTCCGAGGAGTACTCGTACATGGTCGCGGGCGTGTGGTGGTCCACCCTGTTCCCCGCGCTGGCGATCGCCAGCACCGTCATCGCCATCAACTTCATCGCGGATTCGCTCCAGTCGGTGCTCAACGAATGACGACCGAAACAGTCGCCCCGCCCGAACCGAAGACCTCGCCGCACGCCGCGCTCCGTGTCGAGGATCTGTCGCTAGCGTATGTCGTGCGCGGCATCCAGCGGCCCGTCCTGCGCGGGGTGACCTTTGACATCAAGCCGGGCGAGTCCTACGGGCTGGTCGGTGAATCCGGCTGCGGCAAGTCGACGACCGCATACGCCGCGCTCCGCTACCTGCCGCGCAACGCCGTGATCACGGGCGGCCGGATCCTCGTCGGTGGCGACGACATCACGCGGATGAACGACGAACAGGTCCGCAAGTTCCGGACCAACCAGGCCTCGATGGTGTATCAGGATCCCGGCGCTGCGCTGAATCCGACAACGAAGGTCGGCCCGCAGGTCGCGGAGGCGTACACGGTCCTCGGGGAGAACCCGAAGGAGGCGCACGAGAGCGCACTGGCGGCCCTGCGCCGCGTCCAGATCGCGGATCCGGAACGGGTGTACCAGCGCTACCCGCACCAGTTGTCAGGCGGCATGCAGCAGCGCATCGTGATCGCGATCGCTCTCGCCTCCAACCCGAAGCTGCTGGTCCTCGACGAGCCGACGACCGGTCTCGACGCGACCGTCGAGGCGAGCGTCCTCGACCTCGTGCGCTCGCTCGTGGCCGAGATGGACGCCGCGGTGCTGCTGATCGCCCACAACCTGGGCGTTATCCGCGCGATGTGCGACCGGGTTGGCGTGATGTACGCGGGCAAGATCGTCGAGGAAGGCAACGCGATCGCGGTCTTCGAGCGGCCACAGCACCCGTACACGGTCGGGCTGCTCCAGTCGCTGCCGCGCCACGGGGTCCGCAAGTCGGAGCGCCCGCTCGCGACGATCCCGGGCACGCTGCCGCAGATCGGTACACCGCTCCCGACGTGCGTCTATGTCGATCGCTGCCCGCTGGCGACCGACCTGTGCCGCGAGGTCATCCCGCCGGTCGTCGACGTCGGCAATGGCCAGTGGACGCGTTGCCACCACTGGGAGCGGATCGGGGAGATCAAGGCCCCGCCGGCAGGTGTCGCGCAAGCGGCCGTGCCACAGGGCGACGTGGCGCTCACCGTGGACCATGTCTCGAAGACGTTCCACTCGTCCGGCCATGACATCCCCGCGGTCGTCGGCATCGACCTGCAGCTCCACGGCGGCGAGACGCTTGGCCTGGTTGGCGAATCAGGGTCAGGCAAGTCGACGCTGGCGAAGACGATCCTGGGCATCGAAAGCCCTGACACCGGCGGCCGTCTCGAACTGGACGACCACCAGCTCGCCGCGCAGTCGGCCGGCCGGCCGACAAAGGACAAGCGCTCGATCCAGATGGTGTTCCAGAACCCCGATTCGGCCCTGAACCGCGGCTGGACCGCGCGCAGCATCCTGGCACGCTCGGTGACCAAGCTGACCGGTCTCAAGGGCAAGGCGGTGAACGACAGGGTCGACAAGCTGGCCGCCTCGCTCCGGCTGACACAGCGCCACCTCGACCTCAAGCCGCGCCAGCTGTCCGGTGGCCTCAAGCAGCGCGTCGCCATCGCTCGGGCATTCGCCGGCGACCCGCGCATCGTCGTTGCCGACGAGCCCACCAGCGCACTCGACGTGTCGGTCCAGGCCGCGATCCTCAACGTGCTCTCCGAACTCCAGGCACAGAGCCGCACGAGCTACCTGTTGATCTCGCACGACCTCGGGGTCGTCCGCTACCTGGCCGACCGCATCGCGGTGATGTACCTCGGCCGGATCATGGAGGTCGGCGAGTCGGAGGCCGTGTTCCGCGGTCCCAACCACCCGTACACGGAAGCGCTGCTGTCCGCGGTGCCGAACCTCGACGGCGAGGCGCGCGCCCAGATCCGGCTGGGAGGCGAGGTGCCGAGCCCCGCGAACCCGCCGTCGGGCTGCGTCTTCCACACGCGGTGCCCGCGGGTGATCCCCGGCCTGTGCGAGGTGACCGAGCCGCCCCTCGCGGAGGTGGAGCCCGGTCATCTGATGAGCTGCCACATCCCGTTCGAAGAGTTGCGCCGCCTCCAGACCAAGGCCGTGCAGGAGGACCTCGTGTTGACCACGCCCGAGGAGTCGCTAGCGGGAGAAAGTCTCCAGCAGTAGCGATACGAACCGCGGGGCATCTGCGTCGAACGCGACGAACGCATTCGGGGACTGCCCGAACCGGTCGTGCAGATCCATCACCGTGCGACCGAGCGTCAGCTCGCCCTTCGTCTCGACGTCGACATGGACCCGGCGGCCGCTGACCACGGCAGCGTCGACAAGGTACGCCACACAGAGCGCGTCGTGGACGGGTGCCGTGCCGGCCGTGTCCATCGGCTGGAGGTCGTCGTACGCCGCGATCCTGCCCTCGATGATCGCGGCGGCGGCCGCGGCAGCCGGTGTGCCGGTCACACGCAGCCGCTCGCAGTCGGCGGCCGAGACGAGCGCCCGGTGCGTCGCATCGAGCGGGATCAGCGTGAGGTTCGCGAGCCCGGCGTGCAGGACGACCTGTGCCGCTTCCGGATCGACCCAGACGTTGAACTCGGCGGAGACCGTCGTGTTCCCGGACTCATGGGCGCCGCCCATGATGACAGTCCGCGGGATCCGCTCGACGATCCGCGGCTCGAGCCGGATGGCCAGCGCGACGTTGGTGAGCGGACCGACCGGCACCAGCACGATCTCGTCCGTCGCGGCGAGATAGGTCTCGATAAGGAACTCGGCGGCACGCCGCGTGCGCTTGACGGAGCGCGGCGATGGGATCGGCAGTTCGCGGGGGTGCATGCTGCCGTCCCGATGGAGCACCTCGCGCGGGATGGGGAAGTCATCCCGCAGAAGCGGCGTGGCCGCCCCCTCGTACACCGGGATGTCGACCCCGAGCAAGTCGAACACGCGCAGCGTGTTATCGGTGCAGTTCGCGATCGGGTTGTTGCCGTTGACCGTGGTGGCCGCGACCAGCTCGAGGTCGGGGTGGAGCGCGGCCAGCATCAGCGCGATCGCGTCGTCGGTGCCGGTGTCGACGTCGAGGATCAGTTTCCTGGGCAGGGGCACGCGGGACTGCTGCCCTAGACGTCCGAGTCGGGGAAGCTCGCCCGCCGTCGCTCCATCCAGTCGACGAGCTCCTCGTGCACGCCCTCGTCGAGGGGCGGCTGTTCATACGCCGCGAGACGGCGCTTCCACGCAGCGTTTGCCCGCGCGGCGGCATCGTGCGCGCCGTTCAGCTCCCATTGTTCGAAGCTGTTGTTGTCTGATAGCTCGGAGCGCCAGAACGCGTTCTCGAAGTTGGCCAGCGTGTGCGGCGAGCCCAGGAAGTGCTGGCCGGGTCCGCCATCGAGCATCGCCTGGAGCGCAAGCCCGTTCTCGGACAGATCGACGCCCGCGAGATACGCCCCAGCCATCGACGCCTGATCCTCGTCGAGCATGAACTTCTCGTAACCGATCGCCAGTCCGCCCTCGAGCCAGCCGGCCGTGTGGAGATTGAAGTTCACGCCGGCCTGCATCGTCGCCATGAAGCTGATCGCACTCTCGTACGCGGCCTGGTAGTCGGGGATCTTGGAGGCCGTAAAGTTGCCGCCCGACCGGAACGGGACGCCGAGCCGCCGCGCCAGGGCGGCCAGCACGAACAGCACCAGCTGCGGTTCCGGGGTGCCGAATGTCGGGGCGCCCGTCTGCATCGACATCGATGACGCGAACGACCCGAAGATGACCGGTGCACCGGGCCGCACGATCTGGCAGAAGGCCATGCCGGCCAACGCCTCGGCCAGCGTCTGGGTCGCATCCGCGGCCACGGTCACCGGTGCCATCGCCCCGCCGAGGATGAACGGGGTGATCAGCATGATCTGGTTGTGTTCGGCGTAGACCTTCGCCGAGCCGAGCATGTTGAAGTCCCACGACATCGGCGAGTTCGCGTTGGCCAGGCCCATGATCACGTGCTCGCGCTCGAGCGTGTCTGCGCCGAACACGATCTTGGCCATATCGACCGAATCCTGGGCGCGTGACGGATGCGTCACCGAGCCCATGAACGCCCTGTCCGAGTAGCGGATATGGCTGTAGACCATTTCGAGGTGGCGCTTGTTGACCGGCAGGTCGACGGGCTCGCACAGCGTTCCCCCGCCATGGTGGAGCGTCGTGCTCGTGTAGGTGAGCTTCACGAAGTTGCGGAAGTCCTCGATCGTCGCGTAGCGCCGTCCATCGTCGAGGTTGTGGATGAACGGCGATCCGTAGGACGGCACGAGGACCATGTGGGGATCGCCGATGACGACGCTGCGCGCCGTATTGCGCGCCGTCTGGGTGAAGCTTCGCGGGGCGGTGGCCTGGACGATCTGCCGGCACATCCCGCGCTCGAAGCGGACCCGGGTGCCCTGGACGTCGGCACCGGCCGCCAGGAAGATGTCGGCCGCCTCGGGGTAGTTGACGATCTCGATGCCGACCTCCTGGAGGAGCGTGTCGGCGTTGTGCTCGATCGCTTCGAGGCCCTCGGTCGAGATCACCTCCATGGGCGGTAACGTTCGGGTCAGGTAGGGGAGGGTCTCCATCGCCCGTGCGAGCCGGGCTGCCTGGCGCGCGGTCCGGCCGCGTCGGGTGGGCGTCGCGTGGTCGAGCTCCTGTGTCGCCATCGTCGATGCCATGGTACGCGCCGCTCAGAGTCGCAGCGCGAGTTCGCGGCCCTCGACGAACGCGAGGCTGGCACGCCGCGGCG
>DASTIG010000031.1:0-24074 GCA_035717785.1 Candidatus Limnocylindrales bacterium | reverse complement strand
CCGATCTATTCGCCGGCCGAAGGCGGCATCAACAGGTACATCAAGCTCGACCACGACTTCATCGGGCGAGCCGCGCACGAGGCCGAGCTCGCGGGCGGTGGCCCCAAGCGCAAGCTGGTGGCATTCGTCGTCGAGCCCGATCCAGACGACCCTGCGGATGTCATCGGCGACGAGCCGGTATGGCACGACGGGAAGGTGGTCGGCTGGGTCACGTCCGGTGGGTACCTCCATCATGTGAAGGCGTCACTCGCCCTGGGCTACGTGCCGACCGAGCTCGCGACACCTGACGGCCCGGGCGGGAGCGGGTTCGAGATCGAGATCATCGGGAATCGCCGTTCGGCGCGGCTGCAGCCCCAGCCGCTATTCGACCCGACGGGCGCAAGGATGCGCCAGTGACCGACCGGTCCAAGGCGGCTGCCGCGGCCGACGCCGGGCGCATGGTCGTCGACGGGCGCCCGGTCGCATTCGAACCCGGCGAGTCCGTGGCCGTGGCGATCCTCCGGACCGGTGCGACACCGGCCGGTGGCGGGCCGCTGTGCCTGACCGGTGACTGCGGGAACTGCCTCGCCCAGGTCGACGGGGTGGCGTACGTCCGGACCTGCCAGGAACGCGCTCGGCCGGGGCTGGCCGTCGTCCGGCATCCACCCGACGGTCTGCCACCGCTGCCGACGATCTCGGGCGCGGACCTGTCCGCGTCGCTCTCGGGGCCTGACATCGAGGTCCTGCGCGCCGAGGTCGACGTCGCGGTGATCGGCGCGGGCGACAGCGGCAGCGAGGCGGCCTCCACAGCGGAGCGCGCCGGCAAGCGCGTCCTCATCCTCGATGCTGAGGGCGGCGACGAGGTCGTCGGTCTTTATCCGGGCCCGATGGTCGTCGTCCGGACACCGACATTGATGCTCCACGTCCATGCCGAGGAGATCGTGGTCGCCACTGGCGCGGCCGAGCTCCATCCGGTCGTCCCGGGTAGCCAGCTCGAGGGCATCGTGACCTCCCGCGCCGCCCAGCGATTGCACGCCGCCGGCGTGGACATGGGCGCGGCGATCGCCGTCGGGACGCCACCCGCTGGCGTGCCGTGCATCCCGGTGGCCGGCCAACTCGTCCGGCTGGAAGGCGATGAGCAGGGTCGTGTCCGATCGGTCGTGACGGCCGACGACTGGATCGGGGCGGAGACCACGACGCCGTGCGACACGGTCATCGTCGGGCTCGGTTTCGCGCCGCGAGACGTGCTCGCGCGGATGGCCGGCGATCTGCCACTCAGCGTGGTGGGAGCGGCGGCGCAGGAGACTGCTTTGCCCCCTGCGCCGACGGCCGGGATCATCTGCCCCTGCTCTGGGACGACGGTCGATGACCTGCAGGCCGCCTGGGATCGCGGCTTCCAGGAGCTCGAGCTGCTCAAGCGGGCGAGCCTCGCGTGTCTGGGCACGTGCCAGGGCAGCGCGTGCCTGCCGCACGTGCGCGCCTGGATCGCGGCACGGACCGGCGAGGTGCCGGCGCCCTTCACCGCGCGCCCGGCGTCCCGCCAGATCACCCTGGCCGAGGCCGCTGCCGATACACAGGTGGACGTCTTCCGGCGAACACCCCTCCACGACGAGCATGTCGCGCTCGGCGGGCGGCTCGACCGCTTTGGGAACTGGTGGCGGCCATGGCACTACGGTGATGCGATCGCCGAGTACTGGAGCGTCCGCGAAGGCGTGTCGGTCGGCGACGTGAGCACGCTCGGAAAAGTCGTCGTGTCGGGCCCCGACGTGGTGGAGTTCCTCGAGCGGCTATACCCCTGCCACGTCGCCGACATCCGGCCGGGCCGCTCGCGCTATGCACTGCTGCTCAACGAACGCGGCCACATCATGGACGACGGCATGATCCTGCGCGAAGCCGAGTCCCGGTTCGTGCTGACGTTCACCTCGGGTGGTGCCGCGAACGCCGAGATGTGGCTCCGCGACTGGGTCGACGAGTGGGGTCTCCGCGTCCATGTGATGGACCGCACGATGTCTCTGGCCGCGATCAACGTGACGGGGCCGCTCGCCGGCCAGCTCCTGAAGCGCGCCGGTCTGGCTGACCCGCCCGCGTTCCTGGGCCATGTCCACGCCGACGTGGCGAGCGTCCCATGCCACGTCATGCGGCTGTCGTTCACGGGCGAGGCGTCGTGGGAGCTGCACCATCCGGTCGACCAGTCGGTGGAGCTGTGGCGGGCCCTCCTGGTGATGGGCGAGGAGTGGGGCATCCGCCCGCATGGGCTCAAGGCGCTGTTCGGGCTGCGGCTCGAGAAGGGCCACGTGATCGTCGGGATGGACACCGAGCTCGACACGACGCCGCGACGGGTCGGGATGCCGTGGGCGGTTCGCATGGACAAGCCGGCGTTCATCGGTCGCGCGGCGCTCGAACGGACCGCCAAGCAGCCCGACCACCGCCGTCTGCGGGGTTTCACGATGCAGGGACATGCGCCGATCGAGGGCTCGCCGATCTTCGTCGACGGCGAGATCGTCGGACATATCTCGGGCAGCTGGGCATCGCCGATCCTGGAGAAGACCGTGATGCTCGGCTGGCTCAAGCGGCTGCCGTTCGCCGAGACGGTCCAGATCGATGGACGCGAAGCCGTCGTCACGCCGACGCCGTTCTATGACCCGGAGGGCCACCGTGCACGTGCTTAAGGCGCCGGGCGTCCGGGTCGTCGCGTCGCCCGAGGCGATCGATTCCGCCGAGTGGCAGCACGCCGGCGAGGACCTCGATGGCTTCGAGGACTTCGAACCGCTGATCCTGCGGTTCGCGCCTGACGAGGCATTCGCGATCGGGGCGACCGGTGTCCGCATCGACGATCCGGACGCCATCACCGAGGCCGAGGTCGGCTACGTCGCTCTGATGCTCCCCGTCGACGAGTTCATCGACTTCGTCGTGCCCCGGATCGAATGGCCGGCGCCCCCCACGCGCCCGGCGTTCGCCCAGGGCTCCATCGCGGGCGTGCCGGCCAAGCTCTATATCGACTCGACCGGCGCGGCGACGGTGTTCGTCCTCGCCGCCTACTTGGACGACCTCCTGGCGCGCCTGCCGGTGCCCGCGTGACGCGGCACCCCACGCGCCGTCATCGCCGCGTTGCCGACTGCGCGTGCTCGCTCACGCACGTCGGAGTGCGATCGCTCGCATGCTCGTCGGCGCCTTGCGCTGACAACACCTGGGGAGCCGCGTGAGGACCGGGGTCGCCGCGGGCTACGTCGCGACGCTGCCCAGCCTGCGCTGGGATGAGCCGCGCGATGCCTACGACGTCGTCATCGTCGGTGGCGGCGGCCACGGACTGTCCACCGCGTATTACCTGGCGACCCGCCACGGCATCACGAACGTCGCGGTCCTGGAAGCCGACTACATCGCGTCCGGGAACACCGGGCGGAACACGACGATCATCCGCGCCAATTACGGGCTGCCCGAGGCGATCCGCTTCTACCAGCACTCGCTGGAGATGTACCGCGAGCTGGAGGACGAGGTCGGCGCCGCGATCCTCCACCAGACGAAAGGCATCTTCTGGCTGGCTCACACCGAGATGGCGCTGCGCACCGAGCGTGCGCGGGCGGCGATGAATACCGCGGTCGGCGCCAAGACCGTGATGGTCAGTCCGGCTGAGATCAAGGAGCTGGTCCCACAGATCGACCTCACAGGTGGGCGCCGGTACCCGGTCCTTGGCGCCTCACACCACCTCGAGGCCGCCACCGCGCGCCACGACCGGGTGGCCTGGGCGTATGCGGCGGGTGCCGCGCGCCGTGGCGTCCACGTCATCCAGCACACGCCGGTGACCGGTCTCGTGCGGGACGGCGATCGCATCGTCGGGGTCGAGACGCCGCGCGGTCCGATCGCCGCGGGCATCGTGCTGTCGGCGGTCGGTGGGCGGGTGACCGCACTGGCTGCACAGGCCGGTCTCCGCCTCCCAGTCAGGACGCACCCGCTCCATGCATTCGTGACCAACGATTACGCGCAGGGGTTCGGCCCGATCGTCGCGAGCACTGAGCTCATGTGCTACGTGTCCCAGACCGAGCGGGGGCAGATGCTGATCGGCGCGGAGTTCGACGCGCAGCCCTCGTACTCGCGCCAATCGTCGTTCGCCGCCCTGCGCGGGTACGCCCACAAGATCACGCGCATCCTGCCGTTCCTGCGCGAGCTGCGGATCCTGCGGACGTGGGCCGGCATCTGCGACATCTCGGTCGACTTCTCGCCGATCATGGGCTTCACCGGCGTCGACGGGTTCCTCGTGACGACCGGCTGGGGGACGTGGGGCTTCAAGGCCATCCCCGCCGGCGGCGAGGCGATGGCCGAATTGATCGCCACTGGCCGCACGCCGGCTCTCATCGAGCCGTTCGCGCTCGATCGATTCCGGCGGGATCACGCCATGGCCGACCAGGGCTCGGCGGGGACGCGCTGATGCTCTGGCTCGATTGCCCGCGCTGCGGCCGGCGTCCGCTCGAGGAGTTCACGTTCGGTGGCGAACGCCGCAATGTCCCGGACTGGATCACGGACCCGGATGAGCGCGATTTCGACGAGGTCTGGGTGTTCGAGAACCCCGATGGTGCCTCGACCGAGCGCTGGTTCCACGCCCACGGCTGTCGGCGCTGGCTGACCGTGCGTCGCGACACGAGCCTCGACCAGGTGCTCGAGGTGCTGCCGTGACCGGTCTGGCCGATCGCGAGATCGAGATCACGCTACGCAACCGGGTCGTGTTCGGGGTGGGCGCGCTGCGGCGGCTCCCCGAGCTGGTCGCCGCCGCCGGTGGCACCCGCGCCTTCCTTGTCACCGATCCGGGCGTCCTCGTCGCAGGCATCGCCGTCGACGCGCTCGACGTCCTCGACGCCGCCTCGATCGAGGCGACGATGTTCAGCGAGGTCGAGCCGAACCCGTCCGGCGCGACCGTGGAGCTGGGCGCGACGACGCTTCGGGCGGTCGGCCTGGATGGGACGGTGGTAGTGGCGCTTGGCGGCGGATCCGCGATGGACGCGGCCAAGGCGATCGCGCTCCGCGCCGCCAACGACATACCGATCTGGGAGATGGAGTACGACGGGCCGACGCTCGCACCCGGCCGCCCGATCGTCGCCGTGCCGACGACGGCGGGCACGGGCTCCGAGGCCCACCCGTTCGCCGTCATCACGCACGAGGAGATCGGGCGCAAGGACTACATCGGGCACAGGTCGCTGCTGCCGGTCACGACGATCCTGGATCCGGGGCTGACGGTCGGGTTGCCGGCCACGGTGACCGCCGCGACCGGGGTCGACGCGCTGACCCATTCCCTCGAGTCACTGCTGTCGCGGAACGGCAACCCGTTCGCCGAGGCGACGGCTCTCGGCGTGACCCGGACCGTGGTCGAATGGCTGCCGCGGGCCGTGGCCGACGGCACGGACCTCGAGGCTCGGTCGCAGATGCTCATGGCAGCGCACCTGGCCGGGGTCGGGCAGGCGAGCGGGACGGGCGTCGGTCTCGTCCACGCCCTCGGGCACGCGCTCGGCACGCGCGGTCGGCTGGCGCATGGGACGGCCCTCGCGGTTGTGCTGCCGGAAGTGCTCGGGTTCTACGCGGCCGAGCCCGGGTTGCGTGATCGCGAGCTCGCTCTCGTCGGGGTCGCGATCCGGGCCGCCAGCCCGACCGAGCCGCCGGCCACCGCAGCGGGCGCGGCGATCGGCGAGCTGCGCCGGTTCCTGACGAGTGTCGGGCAGCGCCACCGCCTCGCTGATCTCGGCTTCGACGGTGCGGCCCTCGACGTCGTCGCGCAGGACGCGATCGACGACGCCGCGATCCGGAACTCGCCGAGGCTGCCGTCGCTCGACGAGGCGCGGGCGATCCTGGAGTCGGTCGCCGCCTGACGGATCCGGGCGGCCGCGGTAGGCGCCTAGGTGAGGGTCGTCGCGGCGCGCTCAGTCCGGGGCGACGACCCTTGCCTGCACCTCGATCGGCGGGCCTTCGCGGATCGCGCGCGGGATCTCCGCCACGCGCTCCACCTCAGCGATCAAGGCGCGCACCTGCTCCTCCGGCGCGCGACTCCGGACGACGACCTCGACCGTGACGGGCGTGCAGCCCGATCCCCGCGCCGGGAAGTCGCCGTCGACCGAGATCTCGACGCCATCGAGCTCGATGCCCATCGTCGTCGCCTCGCGATAGAGGTCGTTCGACCAGCACGCCGCGATCGACATGTAGAGCAGCTGGCCGCCGTTGAAGCCCAGTCCTCCACCACCCGCCGCGGCGGGTCGATCGACGACGAGCGTGAACGGCCCGGCCTCACCAAGCGCCGTCGGGCCGTCCCCGACGGTCCGGAGTCGGACGCGGTACGCGTCGGACATGACGCCTGCCTAGCCCTGCTCGATCAGCGGCTTCACCTCGCCGATGAACCGCTCGAACGTCTCGACGTCGTATGGCGCCGGCTGCTCGGAGATGACGGTCCGGAACCCGAGCTCGACGTACGGGCGAAGCTTGTCCGCCAGCTGCTCGGGCGTCCCGTTCCAGAACGTGTCGTCGTCCTCCACCTCGGACATCGGCGTCTTGTTGTGCTCCATGTTGGCCTTCCAGACCCGATCGGCCTCGGCCGCGCTGCCGCGGATCGTGAACTTGACGCCGAGCGTGAATTCGATCTCGGCGATATCGCGACCGACGTCGTCGCAGTGGCGCCTGAGCACGTCGACCTTGTGTGCCATCAGGTCGAGCGGCCCCATCGCGTTCCACATGTCCGCGTACTTCGCCACGGTCCGGAGGGTCTTTTTCTCACCGCTGCCACCGATCATGATGGGCAGCCGGCGCTGGACCGGAAGCGGCTGGTGGCGCAGGTCGTCGAAGGCGTATCGGCCGCCCGGCGGCGAGGTGACCGTCCCTCCATCGAGCACGGTGCGCATCGCGGCGACGGCCTCGTCCATCCAGTCGAGTCGCTGGCCGAAGCCCGACCCGAAGTCGATGCCGTGAGCCGTGTGCTCGAGCTCGAACCACGCCCCGCCGATCCCCAGGATCGCCCGGCCGTCGCTGATGTGATCCAGCGTCGCGGCCAACTTCGCGGTGAGACCCGGGTTGCGGAACGTGTTCGCGCCGACGAGCAGACCGAGCCGCACCCTTTCCGTCGCCATCGCCCAGGCGGCAAGCGTCGTCCAACCTTCGACGATCGGCTGGTACGGGTCGCCGAAGATCGCGTAGATATGGTCCCAGGTCCAGACATGGTCGTAGCCCAGCCGGTCGACGCGCTGGGCAGCATCGAGCATCTCGGGCCACGTCGCACCCTGGCTCCACAGCAGGATCCCGGTCTTCAGGTCGGTCACGATGGCCTCCGAATGCTTGTTGCGGGGACGCTCAGTCTAGGCGCGGCCGAGGTGCCCCGACACCGTGCCGGGGCGACCTACACTCGGCAGGTGTTTCGCCGGACGATCCCGCTCATCGTCGTTTGGATGATCCTGACCTCGTGCGCCGGTTTCGATCCTCGACCCCAGGGCAGGCTGACTCTCTACGGGCGCAACTGAGGCACCCGGCATGGCGTGGTTCGGCGTGACGCCCACCGGCGATCCGCCGGAGACCGTCGGCTTCGGAGCCGACATCGGTGTGGCGTGTCTGACCGGCCCTGCCGGGTCGGATCTCTCGTGGCATACGACGGCGATCCGACCGCCGGCGGCCAGCCGGGGCGCCTGCTCGGCCGCGTGCCGGGTGACGCGAACGAGCTCGTCCTGTGGGTGGACGTGGCTGGAGATGGGACGCTCACGACGGGGAACGGCGTGCCGGCCTGGTGGGTCGGCGACGCGCAGGCCTGCTGACCGCCAGGCCGAGCGGCGACCGAGCGGCGAACTGACACAACGCGCATCGCCGCGACCTTATGGCGGCCGCTTGGCCGATGGCGATCCGTCGAGGCCCACGTCCGCGCCGAGGTCGTGCGTGGGAAGCGACAGGTCGCCGCATCGGCGCCGAGCAGGGCCCGCATCGCGACGTCGAGACAGCTTCGCGGGCGCCATAAGGTTGTCCCGATGCGCGTATTTCAGGGTCGGCGCGAGGGTCGGTGTGCCGGGCGCCCGGTGCTAGAGGGCCCGGCCCGCGTGACCGGTCCTAGGCGTTATGCAGCTCCCGGTCGATGGCTCGGAGGATGAACCTGGCCGCCTCGGCGCTCTTGCCGCCGAGCTTCTCGCCCTCGTCCTGGTCGAGCGCGAGCTTCAGGTCGGTCAGGTATCGCTCGAGCTCGGGCGTCAGGACCAGCGAGCCATCGTCGAAGGCCCTTTCGAGCCGCACGACGATGGCTCGGGCGTTGTCCACCGTGTGGCCCTTCGCGACGATCAGGTCACGCACATCCCCGCGGGCCGCGTCGGCTCCCGGGCCCGCACTCGTCAGGAGAACCTCCTGACGGTCCGCCGGATGAGATCGCCCGTCGGCCGTGGCGCGGATGCGACCGTCTCGGCACCGACAGCCTCGGCCTCCTCGCGCAGGCTCTCTCGTTCGGTGTCGTCCTCGATCTCGGCCGCCCGTAGCCGCCGCCAGTCGGACTCGAGCACGCTCATCGCGAGCTCGTCCCACCAACGACCATCCCGGAAGATCGATTCGCGGGCCCGCCCCTCGATGACGAAGCCACTGCGCTTGTACGTCCGGATGGCCCGCTCGTTGAACTCGAAGACGAACAGCGCGATGCGGTGCAGGCCCAGCGGCCCGAACGCGTGCTCGAGCATCAGGCGCGTCGCCTCGGTCCCGTAGCCGCGGCCCCAGGCGTCCTTCTCGCCGATCGTGATGTGATAGAGGGCGGAGCCGTTGTCCCCGTCGAGCTGGCTGAATGCGCAGGTGCCGACGAGGCGATCCGAGCCCCGGACGTGGATGGCCATCGCGAGTGCGTCCGGACCCACCACACGTGCGGTGAAGAACCGCTCGATCTCCTCGGCGCGCATCGGCGCTTCCTGGTAGCGGGCCAGCCGGGCGATCTCCGGATCCGAGTACCACTGCCGGAAGGCCTCGAGGTTCTCCGGCGCATGCCGGCGCAGCACGACGCGCGACCCCGTCAGGACCTCTGGGAACCACGTTCGCGGCGCCATCGGCGGAACCGTATACCATCCCCGCCATGCGCCGCTGGAGCGAGCTGGCCGAGCGCGTGGCGGCAACCACCCGGACCTCCGAGAAGACCGCCCTCCTGGCCGACTACCTGCGCAGCCTGAGCCCCGAGGAGCTGCCGATCGCGGCCGTCTTCCTGACCGGGCGGCCCTTCCCTGAAACCGACCAGCGGACCACCGGGCTCGGGTGGTCGTCGATCGTGGCCGCGGTCGGCGCGCTCACCGGCGCCACCCGCGAGGACCTGGCCGCGGCGTACGACCGCCACTCCGACCTGAGCCTGTCGGTCGAGGACGTGCTCACGCGGGCCGGTCATGCACCGCCACCCGAGGACAGCCCGACGCTCCCCCAGGTGGCCGCCGCGTTCGCCGCGATCGAGACGGCCTCGGGGCCGGCCGCCAAGGCACAGCTGCTGCACGCGCTCCTCGTGCGCGCCGACCCGCTCACCGCGAAGGCCATCGTGAAGGTGCTCGGTGGCGAGCTGCGCATCGGGTTGCGCGAGGGCCTGGTGGAGGCCGCGATCGCCAAGGCGTTCGACCGCCCGATCGAGGACGTCAAATGGGCCGGCATGCTGACCGGCGACATCGGCCGGCTGGCTGCGCTCGCGCGCGACGACAAGCTCGGTGACGCGGAGCTCGCGCTGTTCCACCCGCTCAAGTTCATGCTCGCCTCACCGGCGGAGGACGCCGACGAGATCATCGGCCGGCTCGGCCCCGAGGTCTGGGTCGAGGACAAGTACGACGGGATTCGCGCCCAGCTCCACAAACGCGGCTCGGACGTCCGTCTCTACTCACGGGACCTCCATGACGTGAGCAACCAGTTCCCCGAGATCGTCGAGGCCGCCCGGCCGCTGCGCTGGACCGGCGTCATCGACGGCGAGATCCTCGCCTACAAGGACGGCTTCGTCTTGCCGTTCATCAGCCTTCAGGCACGCCTCGGCCGGAAGACGCCGTCCGACCAGATCAAGACCGACATCCCGGTCGTCTACGTGGCCTTCGACCTGCTCGCGCTCGGGCCCGGCGACGACCCCGACGGCGATGCCACCGTCGACCCGTTGCTGCGCGAGCCGCTCCGGACACGCCGGCAGCGGCTCGACCGGATCGACCTCCCGCTGGTCGAGGACGGCGGGCGCTTCACGCGGTCACATCTTGGGGTAGCGCGCGATGCCGATGCGCTCGAGGTCGCGTTCGCCGATGCGCGCGGTCGGCGAAACGAGGGTCTCATGGTCAAGGACCCCACGAGCGGCTACTCGCCGGGGCGACGCGGCCTCGGCTGGCTCAAGATGAAGAAGGCACTCGCGACGATCGACTGCGTGGTCGTCGGCGTCGAGGTCGGTCACGGGAAGCGCCATGGCGTGCTCTCCGACTACACCTTCGCGGTCCGCGACGAGGAGACCGGCAAGCTCGTCAACATCGGCAAGGCCTACAGCGGGCTGACCGACGCGGAGATCGCCGAGATGACCGAATGGTTCGAGGCGCACACGGTCGCCCGGTTCGGCCGCTACCGTCAGGTCGAGCCGACCGTCGTGGTCGAGATCGCCTTCGACGTCATCGTCCGGAGCAAGCGACACGGATCCGGTTTCAGCCTCCGCTTCCCGAGGATCCACGCGCTGCGGCGCGACAAGACCGTCGACGAGATCGACACGGTCGCGACCGTCACGGCGCTGTACGAGGGCCTCCAGCACGGGTCGGAGCTGCTCGTGACGGCGGGTGCCCGGACGGTGCCGCCGGAGCCCGTCTGACCGCGCCGTGACGACGGACGCCGCGTATCCTTGACCGATGTTCGACGCGCTCGGCGGGATGCCTGCCCAGCAGATCCGGCTGACCCTGTACACGGACTCGTTCGTGATCCACGGCTCGCTGAACACGCGCCAGCGACGCGTGACCGACATGCTCAACATGGCCGAGGATCGGTTCCTGGTCCTGTCCGAGGTGACGACCGACGAGTTCGGCACACGCGGCGAATCGATCCGAGCCGAGTTCGCCCAGGTCAACCTGGCCTCGGTCCTCTTCGCAGTCGTCAACGAGCCGGTCGAACCCGCGCCAGAGCTGCGCACGCCGAAGATCCCTGAAGAGGCGCTGATCTCCGTGCCGCCTTTCAAGGTGACCGGGTTCATCCACCTGATGCCGGAGCGCAGCCTGCGCGACGCCCTGTCCGAGCTGACGGGGCATTTCCTGCCCGTGACCGGCGCGACCTACTGGTCGGACGTCCTGGGCGAGGCCCGCACGACCGCTGAGCTGCTCGCGGTCAATCACGAACGTGCCCAGATCCTGGCACCGCACCGCGTGACGGATCCGTGGGCGGGACTGGACCAGGTAACGCCCCGACCGGAGCCGCCGCCGCCGGAACCGACGGGCTGGTAGGTCTCGCCGCGGACCGCTGCCCTTAGCGGTCGACCGGAAGGTCTAGCCGGTTGCCCCACTCGGCCCAGCCGCCGTCGTACACGGCGACATCATCGTGGCCGAGCAGGCTCAGCACGAACACGAGCTTGGCGGCCGCGACGCCCGACCCGTCGTACGCCACCATCCGGCTCCCGCGGCTGACGTTCGCGGCGTGGAGTCGATTGCGCAGATCGCCGCCCGCGCGGAGCCGTTGGCTGCCGGCCGCATGCATGGAGCCGACCGGGACGTTGATCGCCCCGGGGATGTGACCGAGTCGTCGGGTGTTGCCCTCGAAGCCGCGGTACTCGGCCGGCGCTCGCGCGTCGAGCAACGTGACCCCCGGGGCACCGAGCAAGCCGCGGACATCCGACGTCGTCAGGTGGAGCCGGTTCGGGCCGCGCGGTGTGAACGAGGTCAGCGGCTCCGGCGGGGTCTCGCTACTCCCGCGCTCGATCGGGCGGCCCTCCGCCTCCCACGCAGGAAACCCGCCGTCCAGGATCCGGACGTGCTCCGCGCCGTAGGTCCGGAATGTCCACCAGACCCGCGCCGCGTACAGCCCCTGGGTGTCGTCGTAGATGACGATCGACGTTTCGTCGCCGATGCCAGTCCTGCCTGCCGTCGCGGCGACCCGGCCGGGCGACGCGACGCGGATGGCATCGCCGGCCTGATCCATGTCTACGAGGTCGGCGCGCCAGTCGACCGACACCGCTCCCGGGATATGGCCCCGGCGATGGACGTCGGCGCCGGTCCCATCCGGGCGCCAGCGGGCGTCGAGGATGCGCACACCCGACCGGCCCAGGTGCTCGGCGAGCCATTCGGTCGTGGCGAGGATCTCGGGTCGGGCCAGGCCGGACATCGTCGGTATGATACGGGCCGTGGCCGCCCCCCAACCCCCCGACGACGGGCGACTCGCGGCCGTCCGGGCGGCGCTCCCCGCGCTCGAGGCCGGTATCTACCTGAACGCGGGCTCGGTGGGGCCGCTTCCAGCCGAGACGGCGGCCGCCATGGCCGAGCTGGCCGACTACGAACTCCGGACCGGCCGAGCGCACATGGCGTACTACGAAGAGATGCTCCAGCGCATGGCCGAGGCGCGTGCCGCTGTCGCCGCGGTGCTCACCGCCGATGTCAGTGACATCGCGCTGACGCATTCCACCACCGACGGCATGAACATCGGGATCTGGTCGATCGACTGGCGGCCGGGCGACAGGGCCGTGACGACCAGCCTCGAGCACCCGGGCGGGATCGGCGCCCTGTACAACCTGCGCGACCGCCTCGGCATCGAGATCGTCTTCGTCGACGTCGGGCCGTCGCGAGATCCTGAGGACGTCCTTGCCGACTTCGACCGCGCGATCGACGAGCGCACACGTGCCGTCGCGATCTCGCACGTGCTGTGGGCCTCGGGCACGGTGCTGCCGATCGCACGGATCGCCGAGATGGTCCACGCGCGCGGCGCGATCCTGGTCGTCGACGGCGCGCAGAGCGCGGGTGCCATGTCCGTCGATCTCGCGGCGACCGGCGCAGATGTCTACGCGATCCCCGCGCAGAAGTGGCTGCTCGGGCCAGAGGGCATGGGCGCAGTCGCGGTGGCGCCGGTGGTCCGCGATCGCCTCGCCCCGGCATACGGCGGTCATTTCACGTTCGAGACCGTCGACTCGAGCGGGACCGCGGCGTGGTGGCCGGACGCGCGCCGGTTCGAGGCGTCGAACTATCACCGCCCGTCGATCGTCGGCATGGCCCGCTCGATCGGTTGGATGAGCATGTTCCTGGGCCTCGACTGGGTCTACGGACGGGGCGCGGCGATGGCGCAGACGGCCGCCCACCGGCTGGCCGTGATCGACGGCGTCGAGGTGGTCACGCCGATCGACCGGATGGCGACGCTCGTCGCGTTCCGGATCGCCGGCTGGCCTGCGCAGCTCGCACTCGACGAGTTGAGTGCCCGGGTGTTCGCGGTCGCGCGGACAGTGACGCTCATCGACGCGCTCCGGATCAGCGTCGGGTTCTTCACCTCGGATGACGAGCTCGAGCGCTTTGCCGCCACGGTCGAGCTTCTCGCGGGCCACACGCCGGAGACGATGCCGCCTCGCCGGACGCTCACGATCCTCGGTGGCTGACGGGCCACCGGTCCGGCGACGCTCGTGGGCGGAGGTCCGCTGGCGCCAGTTCCGCAACGCTCCCCGACCGGTCGTGCGGGCCGTGCTGTCCAGCCTGGTCATCGCCATCGTGCTGGCCGTCGCGTACCTGGCCTACGACGTGGCGCTCGTGGGTGGCGCCGACCTCCCCGGCGGCGACCTGCGCCCCCTCGCCCTGGTCGTCTATGCGGCCGCGGTGCTCGCGATCGGCACCGTCGTCACTTACCTCGTCGTGCCCCAGCCGACGGGCTCCGGAACGGTCCGGCGACGGAGCGCCTGGAGTGCCGCGCTCGGGTTCTTCGCTGCCGTGCCGATCGCCTGGCTGGTGATGATCGTGGCGCTCCAGCTCATCCGGCCGCTGCTCGCCTGAGCCTTGTCGCGCGAGTGCAACACCAACGGCGACCCGACGATGCAGATCGCCTAGCCCATCCGTACCATTCCCGCTACCGTGCGCTGGGCATCATCATCCGGCGTGTCTCCCGGGGGATCCAGGGGGACCACCGCACTTATCCCTTCGAGGTTCCGCGTGTCCATCGACGAGCAGCATGTCGCGCTCCCAAGGCTCTACGGAGCACCGGCTTACGCCCGGCCGCCGGGCGTGGCGGCGACGGGGGAGCGGCCGTTCGATCCGGATGATCTCCCGATCGAGGCATTCCAGACCGAAGAGGACAGGGCCTTCGCCGCGACATTGCCGGCTCGGGCCTGGGCGCCCGGTGGTGGCACGCTCGATGGCCGGCGGGCCGATGGCCGCCGCAACGATGCGCCCCGCAGCCTGACCGGGCGGCACCTGAGCCTTCGCTCGATCGCCGGCAAGCTGCTCGGCGACTGACCCCGGCCGCGTCCGACCGATCGCGCCCGCTCCGGGTGTAGCATCCGCGCGGGGGAGTAGCTCAACGGTTAGAGCGGCGGGCTTATATCCCGCTGGTTCCAGGTTCGAGTCCTGGCTCCCCTACCAGCCATCTTCCGGCCCGCTCTGTCAGCGGGCGGCCGCGCGAACCGTCTCTGCGACCTGCTGCCGACGGCCCTCGGTCAAGCTGCGCTGTGGCGGCAGCGCGTCGATCCACGCGACGAGCTGGTCCTGGTCCAGCACCGCACATGCCGTCGTCCGTGCCACGGTCGGCTCAGGTCCGACGACCGCGGCATACACCTTGATGACGAAGTCGGCGTCGTCGTGGCCGAGCCAGCGTCGGACGCGTTCGGCGTCGCGGGCCGCCCGGTCGAGCGGATTCTCGATCGAGATCCAGCCGCGCCTCGTGCGGAGCTCCCAGTGTCCCTCGCGGACGCGCGTCACCGCGACGGGTGGCAACTCGCGGATGACGGCACCACCGAACGGTCCGATGACGAGCTCCGACACGCCTCGCCCGTCGGGAAGCGTGATGCCCGTCGCGACGATGACGTCGTCGGCGACCCCGTCCAGGGCGCGGATCGTCGCCGACCGCCGCGGGATACGACCGCGGACCGATGCAAGGATCCGGACGAGCCGGTTCGTGCCCACGAGCACGAAACCCGCGGGCGCGACGAGGGCGATCGCCCAGACTGCGGCACCGGTCGCCATCTGACCCGCGTCGAGGCGCCCTTGCGGGAGCACCGAACTCAGCACCGGCGTGGCGAGGGCGACATAGGCAAGGACGATGCCGGTGACAATAAGCACGGTCCCGATGACGGTGCCCCCGAGGAGCGGGGCCATCGACGGTCGCCGGGCCGCCTGGGACGGGTGGATGACCTCCATGTGGCCATCGTCGGGAGCACGGCCGAGAGCGTCGATGGGCGAACCGGGGTAAGCAGTGCGGCCGGTGGGACCACGGCGCACACCGGACCGCACCTCACCCGACAGGCCCGGCCCTGGCCTGGTGCTCGGCTGCACCGCGCCGGTCGGCTGGCGCGTACCGGACCCCCGTACCATTGCTCGCCCCTCGTGCGAAACGCATCCTCGCGCTCAGGATGCAGCGTCCCGACCGTCACCCCAGACCCCCAGTCACGACGCTCGACCCAGGCCGGTGGCAGGCCCGGATCGGTGCGTCGATCGTGGCCGTCCTCCTCCTCCTGTCGGCCGTCGCCCCGGCATGGGCAGCCCCTGGGCCGACCCGTCTCTCCGACCCGTCCGCGTCGCCGCGTTCGGGAACAACGACGACGACCGTGGCGATCACCGTCGGATACCGGAACCGCGAGGGATCGCCCGCCGACTGGGTACGCGTGACGGTCGCCGGGTCGACACGCACGA
This sequence comes from Candidatus Limnocylindrales bacterium, assembly GCA_035717785.1. GTDB lineage: Bacteria > Chloroflexota > Limnocylindria > Limnocylindrales > CSP1-4 > SPCO01. The sequence goes on along the minus strand of DASTIG010000031.1, from coordinate 8,325 downwards.
TGGCCCGGACGAGTGGCACCGACTGGAAGCGGGGTGTGACATTCCGCTGGGCGGGGCGGTTGCCGGTCGGTTCGCACGCCATCTCGATCGCGGCGATGAGTCGCAACCGGTTCTCCGACACGATCTCCGCGGGGACGGTCACGATCTCCGCGCCGCCGACGCCCGAGCCGACGGCGCGCCCGACACCCCGCCCGACGCCGAGGCCGACCCCACGCCCGACACCCCGCCCGACGCCGAAGCCGACAGCGGCACCTTTCGCGGCCGCCCCGACCACCGCCCCGACCGCGACGCCAACGGCCACGCCGACCGAGACCGCGTCTGCCTCGCCAAGCCCGACCACCAGCCCATCGATGAGTCCGACGCCGAGCGAGAACGCCGTGGCCGTCGTGCCCGGTCTGGCCAGCACGCCGCCAGGCGGCGGCACCACCCAACCGGGAGCCCCCGTCGGGCCACCCGCTGGGGGAGGGGACAACGAGCCACTTGCCGCTTTCGTGGCCGGCCTCGACCTTCTGACGAGTGGTCGCCCGTCCGTTCCGCTCGGTCTCGTCGCGACGCTCGTCACGACGTCGGGCGTCGTCGGCGCGACGCTGGCGTTCGGCGTGTTCGGCAAGCGCCGCCGGGAGGGCGAACAGCCGGCCCCGGACGACGTGCTCCATCACAACGCATCCAGCCCCCTGGCGATCGCCGCCGCGGGAGCTTACGCCGCGAGCCTGGCGCCCGGTTCACACGCGGGCGTCGCCGTGGCGAACGCCCCACACCCGCTCGACACTGAGATGGCGATGCCCCGCTGGCGTCGTCCGTCGCTGCTCGAGGCCCGCCGCGCCGACCCGATCCGCAACGCGACCGAGGCACCGCGCCTGACCTTCGACCATGGGCTGGTCGGGCCGATCGACGGGCGCGAGCGTCGACTCATCCGCTACAACCTCGTCCGCCTGCTCGACATGCCCGATGAGCTGCGCGGGACCGAGCTCGCCTTCCTCGACCAGGGCGACGAGGTCCAGCTGCTCGAGAAGCGCGGCAGCTACTGGCTGGTCCTCTGTCCGGACGGCCGCCAGGGCTGGATCCACAAGATGACCCTCGGCGACGTCATCGGCGAGGCTCCGATCCAGAGCACGCCGACCGCGACGATGCCGATCGCGGCCGACACGTGGACGATGGGCGACGACGTCGATGGCGACGTCCTCGCCGCCTACATGGAGAGTCGCCGCCGGGCCTGAGCCGCCCTGTCCCGGCGCGGCCGTTCGCGCCCGACCGGCTCGCGCCGCAGCACCAGGATGTGCTGGTGGGCGATGTTCGGGACGAACACGCGCGGGTAGCCGTACGGGCGCAGCCGTGTCCCTGCCTGGTGCCAGATCAGGTCGCCCTTAGGCACGAGGCCGGCGGCGTCGGCACGGGCGGCCAGATCGGCCCCCACGAACTGGTAGCGGCCGGCCTGGTAGGCGTCGCGGACGATGACGATCGCGTAGCGGCCCGGACGCAGGACGCGCGCGAGCTCACTGAACACCCGGCCCATCGCCTCGAGGAACGCGCCGTAGTCTGCGGCGTTGGCGACGTCGGCCGGCGCGTCGCTGATCATCGCGTAGTCGGTACGGCGGTTGGCGTGGGTTTCCGCGAGCTTGCCGCCTGCCATCGTCAGCGGCAGCTGGATGTTATATGGCGGGTCGGTCGCCACGAAGTCGACCGAGGCCTCGGCGAGGGTCGGCAGGATGTCGAGCGCGTCACCGGTCCGCATCTCGATGCCGGCCGGTTCGAAGGACCGGGTCGGGCCCGGATCCGCCGTCCCGAGATCCGCGATGGCTGGACCGTTCCCGTCTCGCTCGGCGGAAAGTCCGGCGACGACCTCCTCGTACACGGCCACCCAGCGCGGGTCGAGCTCGATGCCGAGAGCACGCCGGGGTCCACGCGCGATCGCGGCGCCGATCAGCGTGCCGCCGACGCCGGCGAACGGGTCGAGCACGAGCTCATCGGTCTTGCTGAAGAACTCGATCAGGCGGGCCATGAGCCGCGGTGGCTTGTTGGCGCCGTGCACCTTGCGCGCCACGTGCCCCAGCTCCGAGGGATAGGCCGTCGTCAGGACCGACTTCGTGAAGTAGAGCCACTCCTCGCCGGGCAGTTCGTTGAGGGTGTTGTCCGGGTGGGGGGCTCTGCGGCCGTCAGTCACGACGCGCAGCGTAGTCGGTCCTGGCGCCGGGCGGACTTCGACCGCCGCCTACCGTGGGCCACCCGGAAGCGTGGTGCCAGCGCGCCACACGGCCTGCGCATATGTCGCCCGCCCACGGTGATCGGCATCCACCGTTGTGTACGATGGGTTCGATGGCCGCCACCTACACGAGCGCGCGGTTCGTGGGGCGAGAGGACGCGTTCGCGAGGCTCGCGACCGTGCTCCGATCGGCCTCGGCGGGCGCTTCAGGGACGCTCCTTGTCGATGGGACGGCGGGCGTCGGCACGAGCCGCTTCATCGATGAGGCGATCCGCCGCGTGGCCGGCCTCCAGGAGCCGATGGCCGTCCTCCGGGGCGGGGCGTTCGGCCCGGGGACCGACGCCCCGTACCAACCGCTGGTGCGGGCGCTGCGGCCCGTCCTGGCGGAGTTGCCGGACGATGAGCTCGCGAGGGTCCTTGGCACGGCGACCGATGAGCTCGTCCGGCTGATCCCGGAGCTCGCGGTTCGCGTCGAGCCGCCGGGAACGGCGGGTCGCCGGGTCCTGACCGCCGTCCCGGAGCGCCGTCAGGCCAGGCTGCTCGAAGGTGTGCTCGGCGTGGTCGGTCGACTCGGCGAGCGGCAGCCGGTCCTGTTGATCATGGAAGACCTCCACCGCGCCGACGCAGGGACCCGCGCGCTGGTCACGTTCCTTGCGCGGATCGCCCGGTCGCATCGGCTCGCGGTGGTGGCCACCTACCAGGCCGACGCGATCAGGCGCGAGGATCCGTGGTCGGTCGATCTGGCCAGCCTCGACGCGGCGCCACGACCCCCGGCCCGGCTAACGCTCGCGCCCCTCGGGCGCGACGAGCTCGCCCGGCTGATCGAGTCGATCGAGGACGTGCGGCCGTCGGCGAGCGTGCTGGTTGTCGTCGCCGAGCGCTCCGGCGGGCGCCCGTTGGTCGCCGAGGAGCTCCTTGCGGCACGGCGAGAGCTGCCCACGGTGTCCCTCACGTCATCGTTCCAGGATCTGGTCCTCGCGCGGATCGCCGCCCGCTCGACGGAGGCGCGACGGGTGCTGCGCCTGCTGGCCCCGGCCGGGCGGCCGCTGCAGCGAGCAGACCTGGCATCGATCGCCGAAGCGTTCGAGGCCGACCTGACCAGCGGTCCACCGCGGTCGTCCCATGGGCCGCGGCGCGGCGACGGCGTCCTCGACGCCGACCTGGCCCACGGCCTCGACGAGGCCATCGAGTACGGGTTCGTCCTCGAAGACGATGCGGGCCTGGCGCTCCGCCACGAGCTCGTCGGCCGGGCGATCGAGGCCGACCTGCTGCCCTCGATGCGCATCCGCCATCACGCGGCGGTCGCGCGCGCGCTCGACGACCAGCCGTTCGTCGCCATGCACCACTTCCGGACCGCTCTCGACCCGGTCGCGGTGCGAAATGCCGCGATCGCTGCAGCCGAGGCCGCCGCCGCGATCGATGCGCCGCTCGATGCGCTGGAGGCGCGCGAGCTGGCGATCGCGGCCGGCAGCGCGACCGGCGTCACGTCGCGCCACGGCGGTCGGCGCCGGAGCGACCCGCCGGTGCTGCCACCGACCGAGATGAATGCGCGCGCGGCCGAGGCGGCATTCGCTGCTGGTCGGCCGGTCCGGGCTGCCGCATACCTCGATGCGGCGATCGCATCCACGGACGGACGCCGCGACCGGGTCCGGCTCGGTCTCATCTACGACCGGCTGGCCCAGTTCCGCCGGGTTGCCGGGGACGCGGAGGGCTCGCTCGCCGCCCGGCGTCGTGCAGTCGATCTCGTTCCAACGACGCCATCCCCGGCGCGCGCGGCCGTCGTCGCCGGACTGGCGCAGATGCTCATGCTCGAAGGCACGTTCTCCGAGGCCGATCGACTCGCGCGTGACGCGATCCGGATCGCCAGGGCGTGCGATCCCCCGGCGCGCCGCTGGGAGCTGCACGCCACGACGACACTCGGAGTCTCACTCGGCTGGCGCGCCGACCCGGAGGCGGCCCTGGCGATGTTGACCGACGCTCGGTCGATGGCCGAGGAGCTCGGCGACCTCGACGAGCTCTTCCGCATCCATGCCAACCTCACCACGGTCCTCGAGCTCGCTGGCCGGCACGAGGAAGCCGTCAAGGTCGCATCGGCGGGGATCGAGGCCGCCAAGGCCGCCGGCCTCGAGGCCGTGTACGGCAACGTCCTGCGCGGCAACGCGGCGGACTCGCTGTTCCTGCTCGGGCGCTGGGAGGAGGCGCGGGCGATGAGCATGACCGCGCTCGAGTGGCTGCCTGCCGGCATCAACTTCCTCAACGCACTGGTCTCTCTCGCGACCGTCGAGATCGAGCTGTCTGCAGGCGAGGCGGCCGGCCGCCTCCTCGGCCAGACGCTCCTCGAGCTCGAGGCTGTCCGGGATGCTCAGCAGGCCGTGCCGCTGCACCTCGCCTCCGCCTCGTTCGCGTTGTGGCGGGGCGATCTGGATGATGCCCGTCGAGCTGCCGATCGGGGCTGGTCGCTCGTCCGCGAGACGGAGGACTGGATCCTCGCCGCGCGGACGGCGGCCGCTGTCATCGAGGTCGAGGCGGCGGCTGCGGCCGAATCACGCGAGCAACGTGATCTTGCGGGTCTTGCCGCCGCCCGCGAGCGAGCCCGCGATGCGATCCGCGCAGCCGAGGCGATCGTCAAGCGCCATGGCGTCGCTCCGTCCTTGGGGTCCCGCCGGCTGGCGGATGCGTGGCTGTCGACGGCACGTGCCCATCGGCGGCGCGTCGATGCGCGCGACGACCCCGCTACCTGGACCGCGGTCGGCGATGCGTGGAACGCGCTTCACATCCCGTACGAGACCGCCCGCGCGCGCTGGCACGAAGCCGAGGCGATGCTCGGGTCCGGTGCCGGCCGCGCCGGTCGGGCGGACGCCCGGATCCCGCTGATGGAAGCCGTCGATACGGCACTCATGCTCGGGGCGCTCCCGCTCCTGCGCGAGCTGCGGGAGCTGGCCGGTCGAGCGCTCATCCAGCTGCCACCCGAGGTCGATGCAGCCCTCACGGGACCGGACGATCGGCCGCGCGAACTGGTCGGCGTCATCGCCCCCGCGCCCGTGGTCGCCGCGATGATGCCGGTCGGGGCGGATGGCTCGGACCAGGCCGATGCGTGGCAGCTCGGCGGACCGGTCGAGCCACCTACCCGTCGCGACACGTTCGGTCTGAGCGGACGCGAACGCGAGGTCCTCGTCCAGATCGCCCGAGGCCGGACGAACCGCGAGATCGGTGAGCGCCTGTTCATCAGCCAGAAGACCGTCGGCGTCCACGTCGGCAACATCCTGGCGAAGCTGGGCGTGTCGGGTCGGGTCGAGGCAGCGGCCGTCGCGATCCGGTTGGGGTTGACCGAGAAAGCCTGACGCGCGGATCCGTCGCCACAAAGAGCGAGACCCGGAGGGAGGTCTCCGGGTCTCGAATGAGGACGATCGTCGGCCAGCAATGTCCGACGAGCGAAAGTCGATGGTCGTCGGCCGCGAGATCGCGACCGAGTCGGCCGGCCGTCCCGGCCGCTGGGACTACCAGCGGCGAGCGGCGACCAATGTGAGAGCGACGACGAGGATCGGGCCGAGGATCACGGCGACGCGCCAGGCTCGATCGATGACAGGACGGATCATGGTTCGGTTGGGCTCCGGTCTCCCCTGTGGCGCGTTGCTTCGCACCCGGATGGGGAAGAGCAGGCTAGTCCCGCGATGGTCCCGGGACAATCCGGACGATGGTACTGGTGAGGTACCGGGTCGGAGGTACTGGTCGGACCCGAGCGCCCTCGATTCGGTAGCATCGTCACAACACCCGACCGCGGTCATCCACGCGATCCGAGAGGTCTCCCGAACCCATGCGAACGCTTCGAACTCTGTCCGCCGTGCTGGCCGTCGTCGCGCTCAGCGCGTGCACCGCAGCCAAGCCCGGCTGGACCTACGCCCCGGCCCCTTCACCGACACCCCTCCCGAGCGTGGTGCCGAGCGGCTCCGCGCCGCCCCCGAGCGCCTCCGCCAGCGCGTCGGCGAGCGCGCCAGGTAGTCCGAGCGCCAGCGCCAGCGCGTCCGCGAGCGCCTCGGCTGGTGCCGGGATCGTGCTCGAGCTCGAGGCAGAAGACATCGCGTTCAACACGGCGACGCTGGCAGCGCCTGCCGACCAGCGGTTCCAGATCGACTTCAAGAACAACGATCCCGGCATCCCACACAACGTCGAGGTGAAGGACGCCAGCGGTGCCTCGCCGCTCAAGGGTGACATCATCACCGGCGTCGCCGAGATGGTGTACGACGTGCCCGCGCTCGCCGCCGGTCAGTACACGTTCCTGTGCATAGTGCACCCGACGATGACCGGGACGCTCACCGCCGGGTGACACCCGTCGGCGAACAGCTCGCCTACACCGACGCGTACGCTCGCTCGGCGGAGGCGCGCGTCCGGCACGTCGAGGTCGCTGATGCACCGCTCGTCGTCCTGGATCGGACCGTGTTCTATCCCGGTGGCGGCGGCCAGCCCTCGGATCGTGGCCTTCTGCTGCGGGCATCGGACGGCCGGACGTGGACGGTGCGTGGTGCGCGGAAGGCCGGCGGCGAGATAGTCCATGAGCTCGGACCGGACGGCGGTGACCCGCCAGCGGTCGGTGACACGCTCGAGGTAGATCTCGACTGGGCGCGGCGGTTCGCGCTCATGCGCACCCACACCGCGCTGCATGCGCTGTGCGGCGTCGTCTGGCGCGACCACGGCGCGCTGGTGACGGGCGGCAACATGGAGCCGGGCTCGGGCCGGATGGATTTCGAGTTCGCGTCGATGTCGGGCGATCTGGTCGACTCGATCGAGGCCGCCGTGAACGTCGAGCTCGCCGCTGCGCGCGATGTCCGCGTCGCGGTGCTCCCGCGCGCCGAGGCGTTCGCGATCCCCGATCTCATCCGGACCAAGATCAACCTGTTGCCGGACGGGATCGAGGAGATCCGGACGATCGAGATCGTCGGGCTTGACCTGCAGGCTGACGGAGGCACGCACGTCGCGAACACCCGCGAAGTCGGGAGGATTCGTGTTCAGGGGTACGAGTCCAAGGGGCGGATCAACAAGCGTATCCGCATCGCGATCGAGGACGCATAAGGCTCACCCCAGCCTGACCCTGCGCGCTCGGCACGAACATCGGCAGGCGGCCGCGTCACGCGTCAGGCATCGCGCGGCGCTCGCCGACGGCGTGCGCGGTGCCCGGAAATGCCAACGTCCCGGCGCTCACCCACCACTCGAACACGTCGTATGTGAGACGCCCTGCCTGGACCGAGGGGTCGAGGTCGCTCAAGCGCCGGGCCTCGTCGAGATCGCACGCCATGATGGAGAGGCCTCGAAGCGACGTATCCGACTGGTCCCCGAGCGGCCCGTTGGCGACCAGCTGGCCGTCGCTGCGCAACTTCGCTCGGTAGGCAAGGTGCCGCGACTGCAGGGCGTCGAGTTCGTGCTCCGGCATCTCCGGCGCGTCGTCGGGGCGGCGGAGGAGCACCAGGGTGTACACGTCGAACGCCTCGGGGATGTTCGGATCGCGCGGCACGCCCGAACGATACGCCTTCGCCCTTGTGGCCGGCACAGCGGTCAGGTGCTCTCGCCGAACTACGGGACTGTGCTCCCACCCTGATCGCCCGCGGGGCGCGGCAGCGTCTCGCGCATCCGGCCGAGGACGACAAGACCTGAGACAGCCGTCAACGCCGCCACCGCCAGGATCGCGGCGGGGATCCCCGCAGCGTCGGCGAGGATGCCCGCCACGATCGCCCCGATCGCGACGCCGAGGTCGCGCCAGAGCCGGAACACGCCGAGCGCGGATGCCCGCCATGCCGGGGCCGCGACGTCGGCGACGACTGCGAGCAGGGTCGGATAGACCATCGCCGTGCCGAGGCCGAGACCCACGGCCGCGACGAGCCACGGACCGAATCCGGCGGCCAGGGCGATCGCCGCGATCGATGCGGCCTGGAGCAGCATCCCGGCGACGATCAGCCTCTTGCGTCCGACGCGGTCCGAGAGCGCGCCGGTCGCGACCTGGCCGATGCCCCAGACCGCGGGGTACGCGGCCACCAGGATGCCGATCTCCGGGAGTGACAGACCTGCGGCAGCGAAGTACACCGGTAACAGCCCCCACGCCACGCCGTCGTTGAGGTTGTTGGCGAGGCCGGCCT
>DASTIG010000030.1:0-5199 GCA_035717785.1 Candidatus Limnocylindrales bacterium | reverse complement strand
GCCTCGAGGGCGTTCGCCTCGTCGGCACAGGCGACGAGCGTCGATGCCGGCTCGGAGATGAAGAGGGTCCGGCCGCCGGCGCGGTAAAGGGCATCGAAGTCGTTGCAGCCGGAGAACCCGGACACGCGGTTGCTCCTGAATTCGGCGTCTGCGAACTGGGTCTCCGGGACAGTCACGAGATTGCCTTCCGCCGCGTACGAGCGCAGCACCCAGTCCGTGCCCTCGAGGTGTCCACCCGTGCCCGGGCCTGCCGAGCAGGCAGCGACAAGCAGCCCGAGCGCAAGCAGGGCGGCGATCCGGCGAACTGTCATGAGGCCCTCCCTTGTCGCGGCGGACCTAGCCGGCCTTGCTTGCGACGTATAGGGCGAACAGGCGAAGGGTGTAGCCGAAGCCGAGGACGATGAACGCCGTGAAGATCGGCAGACCGACGGCGCTGGCCGAGATCGCGAGCCCCTCGACGATGTTGAACGCCTCTCGGCTGGCCAGGTCGATCCACCAGATCACCCCGGCAACCGTGGCGTAGATGACGGCGACCCAGCCGACGGTGATGAAGAGCGTGCCGACGCTGGCGAGTCGCCGGGCGTCACTGGTCAGATCCATGGTGTCTCCCTCTCGAGTCGATCGGTGGCATCGCTATTCATGGCATGCCCGGGCTCGGCCGGCATCATCCTGACCGGATGACCTGGACGCAATCCGGGCAACTTCGTAGGACACTGAACGTGGACCGGCCGGTGTCTCCTTCACTTGGGGCCGCCGACAGGCGATCGATTGGAGGTGGCCCATGGGCTTCATCACACGAGGCTTTCGGGGTCGACGGTCGGCCGAGGCTGCCACGGGGCGGGTGCCGCCGGGCCAGTACGTCACGCACGACTATCCGGTGCTATCGGCCGGACCGACTCCGGACATCCCACTCGATCAATGGCGCCTCACGATCGGCGGCCAGGTCGACCAGCCCCTCGAGTGGACCTGGGAGGAGTTCACCGCGCTGCCAACCGAGGACGTGACCGTCGACATCCACTGCGTCACAAAGTGGTCGAAGCTGGACACGACGTGGCGCGGCGTCTCGGTGGACACGCTGCTGAAGGACGTCAAAACCGCAGCGGACTTCGTCATGCAGCACTCGTACGGTGGCTATACGACGAACCTCCCGCTGGAGGACCTGACCGACGGCAAAGCATGGGTCGCCTACCTGTTCGACGGCGCGCCACTTGAACCCGAACACGGTGGCCCGGCTCGGATGGTCGTGCCCCATCTCTACTTCTGGAAGAGCGCCAAGTGGCTCCGGAGCCTCGAGATTCGGGACACAGATGAGCCCGGCTTCTGGGAGATGTACGGGTATCACAACTACGGTGACCCATGGCGAGAACAGCGCTACGCGGGCGACTGACCTGGCAGCTTGCGGACCTCGTCGACAGGATCGATGAGACCCCCCACGTCCGCAGCCTGGTGCTCAATGTCCCCGACTGGCCGGGACACAGCCCGGGTCAACACGTCGACGTCAGACTGACTGCTCCAGATGGCTATCAGGCCGAGCGGAGCTACTCGATCGCGACGCCGGCCGACGGCCACCGGATCACGATCACGGTCGAGCGGCTCGAGGACGGCGAGGTGTCCCCGTACCTTGTCGATGAGCTCGAGATCGGCGACCGGCTCGAACTGCGGGGCCCGATAGGAGGCTGGTTCGTCTGGAAACCGGACCTCGACGGATCGCTCTTCCTGGCGGGGGGCGGCAGCGGACTTGCGCCGTTGATGGCGATGGTTCGTGCCCGGATCGGAACTGGCAGCAATATCCCCGTGCGACTGCTTGTGTCGTCCCGATCCCAGGAGGAGGTTATCTATCGCGCCGAGCTTGAGGCGATCTCGAAGGAACAACTCGGGATCGAGGTGTTCCAGACGCTGACGCGGTCGCAGCCGCCCGGCTGGACGGGGTACCGACGGCGCGTCGATCGAGAGCTGCTTGCCGACACCGCCTGGCCGGCAACCGACAAGCCGCGCTGCTACGTGTGTGGGCCGACAGGCTTCGTCGAAGCTGTCGCTTCGACCCTGGTCGACTTGGGGCATGACCCGCAGGGCATCAAGACCGAGCGCTTCGGTCCAACGGGAGGTTAGCGATGACCAGTGACAACCACGTCGACGGCAACGCCATTGGCGGCCTTCTCATTGATGTGTTCGGGCGCGAGATGACCGACGCACATGGCTGTTGCGCCAATTGTGGTGCCGTGAACGCCATGGGCGCGTTGATCGTCTACCGCAGCGGACCGGGCGACGTGTTGCGCTGCCCAAGCTGCGAATCCGTCCTGATGGTGGCCGCGTCGCTGTCCGAAGGGCCGCGGGTATATCTCGCCTCCTTGAAGTGGATGGAAGCCCCCTCGTGATCTCTCAGTCCGGCAACCCGGCGATGCGACGGCTCGTCCGACCAGCGACAGCCACGAGGAGCAAGTCGTGACGCTCTCAGGCTACGCAACCAGTGGCCCTTCCGGGACGCCGTTACCAGGCGTCGAGTACATCCCCGGCGTCTGCAACATCGGTCCCGCCGAGATCGCCCGCCGTCGTCGAGCCGGGCATGTCGGCCTACTTGTCACGGTGGCCGCGTTCGCCGCCCTGGTGGTGATCGATGCGCCGCCGCTCGCGCGCTTGATCCTGGTTCTGCCCGCCGCCGCCGCCGCGTCCGGCTACCTGCAGGCCTGGTTGAAGTTCTGCGCCGGTTTCGGGTCGCGCGGGATCTTCAATTTCGGACCGGTGGGAGACACCCACCAGGTCGTGGACGAGGACGCCCGCGCCCGTGACCGTGCCAGGGCCAAGCGGATCGGTCTCGCGAGTCTCGCGATCGGAGTCGCGGTCGGCGTCCTGGCGGCTGTCATTCCGTTCGGCAGCTGAGCCGCTCGGAGGTGGACGCTAATCTGCTGCTGTGGATCGGCCAAATCCTACTGAACGTGATCCTCGGCGCGAGCGCCGTGCTCATTGCCTACGGCCGGTTCGTCGTAGCCCCGTTCCGAGGCCTGGCCGGATGGCTACGAGCTTGACCAAGATGGGCGAGCCCGCACCCGGTGGATAAGCGACCGGACGTGACGCCGGTCCGCCGGCGAGCCGGCTCTTCAGGCCATCGACGAGGGAGTAGACCGCCGGCACGACGAGGAGAGTCAGGAACGTCGCGCTGAGCAGGCCGCCGATGACGACCGTACCGAGCTCGGCGGCGATGATCGAGCCCTCGTTGAAGCCGGCCGCCAGCGGGACGAGGGCCAGCATCGTCGCGATAGCGGTCATCAGGATCGGCCGGATCCGCGTGCGGCCGCCCTCGATCAGGGCGTCCCGAGTGGAGTGGCCGTCTGCCCGCAAGCGCTCGACGAGGTCCAGCAACACGATCGCGTTGGTCACGACGATGCCGATGAGCATCAGGATCCCGATCAGGGCGCTGAGGCCGATCGGCCGCCCGGTCAGGAGCAGGGCCGGGAGTGCACCGATCATCGCCAGCGGCAGCGTGAACAGGATGACGAATGGGGTCACCAGGGAGTTGAAGGCGACGACCATCGCCAGGTAGACGAGCAGGATCGCGATGCCCATCGCGGCGAAAAGCCCGCCGAACGCCTCGGTCTGCTGGGCAGTGACCCCGCCGAGCCGAACATCGGCGCTGGGAAGAATGGTCCCGTCGGCGCGCAGGCGGTCGATGACGGCCTGGACAGCCACGGAGGTGGCGCCGGTGTCGCCGCTCGTGATCTCCGCAGTGATCGTGGCCGATGGCGCCTCGTCGATCCGGGTGATCCTTCCCTGGACGTCTGCCTGCTCGACGGACGCGATCGTCCCGAGTGGCACCTTTGCCATTGTCCCGACAGGCAGATTCCTGAGCGATTCGACCGAGTCCAGGCTCGCCGGATCGAGTCGGACGACGAGCGCGACTGGATCTCCATCTGCCAGCTGGACGCGGCCGATCGTCTGCGAGGTCAGGGCGCCGCGGATCTCCGCGCCGACCTGGGCGGCCGACAACCCGAAGCCGATGGCTCGATTCGGGTCGACCTTGACCTGGACCTCGGGCGCCGCCTTGACGAGGTCGCTCGTCAGGTTTGCCAGGCCGGGCTCGCCTTCGAGTCCCGCGCGCACGGCATCCGCAGTCTGGGCCACGATCGCCTGGTCCGCCGCGCTCACGACGACGCTGAGGCTGTTCGTGCCCGCTCCGCCCTGCTGACCGACGGTTACCTCGTAGCCGTCCCCGCCGACCGGCCCAAGCGCCTCGCTCAGGGCCTTGATCTTGGCGTTGACGTCGACGGCCGGATCGAGGCGGACGACGATCTGGGCGCTGTTGGCTGCGCGGCCCTGCTGCGCGGCGAGAACGGTCTGGAATCCAACGTCGCTTTCACCGGGCACGCTCGTCGCGACGAGCTCGACATCGGGGTCGGCGAGGAGGATCGCCTCCGCCTCGGCGGCTCGTTCCAGGACCAGCTCAGAGCCGGCGCCCGAAGGCGGCGACACGGAGACCTGGACGATCTTTTCCGAGCCCGAGTCGATGAAGGTCGTCGGCAGGTGGGGCACGATCGCGATCGCGGCGACGAACAGGACCGCGGCGACAGCGACCGTACCGACCCTCGTCCAGCGGTTCCGGAGGACGAAGCGGATCGCCGGGTCGTAGACGCGGACCCAGAACGAGTTCTTCGGCTCACCGGTCTCGTCGACCGCGCCACCGACTCGTCCGACGAGGAGATAAGCCAGGACCGGGACGACCGTGAGCGCCACGATCAGCGACGCGAGCAGGGCGAATGTGATCGTCAGCGAGAACGCCAGGAAGAACTGGCTCACGAAGCCGCCGGCGAGCCCGAGTGGGAGGAAGACGGCGACGGTCGTCAATGTGCTCGCTGTGATCGCGCCCGCTACCTCGCGAGGGCCTTTGGTCACGGCGGTGAGCCGATCGTCTCCGAGTGCTCGATGCCGGTAGATGTTCTCGAGGACGACGATCGAGTCGTCGACCACCCGGCCGACCGCGACGGCCAGCCCGCCGAGGGTCAGGATGTTCAGGGTGATGCCGGAAAACTGCATGACAACGAGGGCGGTCAGGATCGAGAGCGGGATGCTCACGGCGGCCACGAACGTCGAGCGGAGGTTGAACAGGAACAGGAAGATCGTCAGCACGGCAAAGACGGCGCCAAGTCCGCCCTCGCGCAGGAGTCCCTCGCTCGACTCGAGGATGAAGACGGACTGATCCGAGACGGT
>DASTIG010000029.1:0-11346 GCA_035717785.1 Candidatus Limnocylindrales bacterium | reverse complement strand
CGGTGCCGGCAGCCCAGGCGTCGCCGAGGGCGCGGAGGACCGGCATGAGCCGGTCGTCGACTACGCGTTCGAACGAGCCAGAGGCGAACACCTCGTCGAGGACTGCCTCGACGCGCCGCTCGTCGAGCGCGGCGGCGGCATCGACGAACGCCGCTGCAAGGTCGGGGCCGGGCGGTTCGTTCTGCACGCCGGTGGGGTGCGACGGGGTGGAGGGGATCGGGACGCCGTTGGCCTCGATCTCGCGGGCGGCCTGGCTCGGGGACCAGCCGCGATCCACGAGCTGGCGCATCGCCCGCACGCGGTCGATGGCCGGGTCGTCGTACAGGCGATAGCCAGAATCGGTCCGATCCGGTCTGACGATGCCGTAGCGGCGTTCCCAGGCGCGAAGCAGTTCGACGGTCACCCCTGCGCGGATGGCAGCCTGTTTGATGGTGTACATGGTTTGTCTAAGATAGCACGACGCAAAGGCTTGACAAGCTGGCCTGACGCCGAGTAAAGTCTAGACGAACCCTAGACAGAGGGTCGACAAGCAAGGCCCATCTTCAGCGGGCACAGCAGGAGAATCGATCGATGCAGTACCTCCGGGCACTCGCCCTCCTCCTCGTCATCGTCGGCGGCGTGAACTGGTTGCTCGTCGGGATCGCCCAGTTCGATCTCGTCGCAGCCATCACCGGCGATGCGTTCGGTGAGACGAATCCGATCTCGGCGATCATCTACATCCTGGTTGGAGTCGGCGCCCTGGCGCTCGTCCCGACCCTGTTCCGCTGGATGACCGCCGACTCGGCGGCCACCTCCCGCGCCTGATCGTCGATCGGGACCGAGGCCCGCGCCGTCACCGCTTCGGCGGTCGACGACGCGGGCCTTCTCGTGCTTGGTTGTTATGCGGATGCGATGACACTGATAGCCCACCAAGCACCGCCGAGACGCACGACCGGCATCCCCCGCGACCTAGATTGGTGGTCGCACATCGCCAATCACAAGCGCGCCAGCGGGCGCCACGCGGGCCTGGGGGGCGCGCGGAGGAACGACGGGGCGAGTGAGCCGACCGTCGAGCACGGGGGAGGCCCGCAGCGCGCTTCCACATGTCCGGGCCGTGCAACCGGCACTGCGCTGATATGCGAACGCAAGGCCATGACGGCTAGGGTGGTCGAGCCCGGACGCGCACACGAACGAGGTCCCGTCATGACATCGACCACTCGCCGCCTTGCCGTGCTCATCGTTCTCGTCTTGGGGCTGTCGGCGGTCCTGGTACCGGCGGTGGCCGCCCACGACGATGGGCCATCGAACCTCCCGGCCCGTATCGATCTGCCGCCGGGCTTCCAGCCCGAGGGGATCGAATCCTTCGGACCGTTCCTATTCGCCGGCTCGCTCACGGACGGCGCGATCTGGCGGGGGAGTGCCGTGACCGGGGAGGGGCAGATCCTCGTTCCGGGTGCGGTCGGTCGCGTCGCGACGGGCCTCCACATCGATAAGTGGAACCGCCTGTGGGTCGCCGGTGGCCCGACCGGCACGATCCGCGTCTATTGCATCCTCGACGGGAGGCCGCTCCAGACGTACACGTTCACCGGCACGGGCTTCATCAACGATCTCGACATCACTCGCAACGCTGTATACGCCACGGACTCGATGAACGCCCAACTGGCCGTCGTGCCGTTGGGCCGGCGCGGTCGGTTGCCGGATCCGTCGGCTGTGCGGCTGATGCCACTCAAGGGTGACTTCAAGCTCCAGCCCGGGTTCAACGCGAACGGCATCGCGGCACGTGGCAGCTGGCTGATCATGGTCCAGTCGAACACCGGGCTGCTGTTCCGGGTGCACCCGCGGACCGGCGCGACGCGCCAGATCAACACCGGTGGGTACCTCGTCACGAACGGCGACGGCCTCGAGTTGCGCGGGCGGACGCTGTATGTCGTGCGGAACCAGAACAACCTGGTCGCGGTGCTGCGGCTGAACGAGAGCCTGCGCAGGGCTCGATTGCGGGGCGAGATCACGGCGCCGTTGGGAGCCCTGTCCGTGCCGACCACCGCGACCACTACGCTCGGGGCGCTGTGGGTCGTGAATGCCCGGTTCGGCATCCCGACGACCGAGTACTGGATCACACGGCTGCCGTTGAAGCCGTAGCGATCGTTATGGCGCTGCCGGCGCCCGGGTGATGCATGTTTCCGGGCGCCGGTCGGGCCGTCACCGCGTGATGCGCATGGGCCGTATCAACGGCGTCGCCGTGCCGGCCTCGTCAGCGTGATGCGCACGGGCCGCATCAACGGCGTCACCGGCCAGCCTCGTCAGGCCGATGCTGTCGCGGACGCAGGTTCCGGCGCGGCCACTCTGGGTTGTGAGGCCAGGTGCTCGTGCCCGAATCGAGCCGCGACGACGAGCGCCACGATCCAGGTCACGATCGCGTAGAGGAACGACGCCGCACCCGTTGACCCGACCGCGGCCGGTATGAACGCGCCGAGGTTCACGGCGGCGTGGAACAGGATGACCACGATCAGGCTGCCCTGCGTCTGATTGAAGAGCCACGCGAACAGGATCGACAGGCCGATCGTCCAGATGACGAAGGCGGTGATGCCGAACACAGCGCCGGTCGCGGCGGCAGTGTCCTGCTGCCCCGTGCCGGAGACAAAGTAGAGGGGGATGTGCCATACGCCCCAGATGAGGCCCAGGAGGACGCTCGCGCTGAAGGCCGAGCGGCGCGCTTGTAACCGAGGTAGCGCAAAGCCTCGCCAGCCGAGCTCCTCCTCGAGCGGTCCACCCAGGAACACGATTCGCACGAACTCGATCACCAGGACGCCAAGCACACCCGCTGTGATCACCGGGATCGGCGCCCCGAATGCACCAACAGAGACCGCGATCGCGATCGCGACCATGCCTAGCGGCACCGCCAGCGCGACGAGCGCCCACCGCGGAGAAACAAGCGCGAGCGAGAAGCCCGCCAACAGCCGCTGGACTTCGCCGCGTCCCATCGCGACCCCGAGGATCAACGCGGCGATGCTGGGACCCGCCGTGGCAATGACGTTGAGGACGAGGCCGAACGTGGTCTCGATGCTCACCGAGCCAGCCGCCATAGCGAGCCAGATGGCCCACGAGATGGCGAACGTCAGACCGACGAACGCTCCGAGCGGCTTGGACATCATCACCCTCCAGCGGCGCCCTTCGACCCGAGCACGGTCAGCCTAATCCTCGGGTGTAGGCTGGCTCGAAGCATCCCGACCGCAGGACTTGGTGTGGCCGCTCACACGGGCGCCGTCGCGAGGAACCGCCGGACGGGCCGGAAGGAGTCGCCGCCGTGGTCGCTTCGTCGTTCGTCCGCTGGGCCGGCATCGCGAGCCTCGCCGCCGCTGGGCTGATGCTCGTCCAGCAGATCTCACAGCTCGTCTTCGTGCTCACCATGTCCCAATCGACTGCGATCGCGACGCACAGCCTTCGGTACGGGCTCGCGCTCGTCGCGATGTATGCGTTGCTGATCGCGCTCACCGGGCTCTACGCGATGCAGGCGACCGCCGCCGGCAGGCTCGGCCTGGTCGGGTACCTCGTGGCGACGCTCGGAACGCTGCTCTTCGCCGGCGATTGGTGGTACGAGACCTTCGTCGCTCCCCTGATCGCGGCCCAGGCGCCCGAACTGCTCAGGACGGCCCCGAGCGGGTCGATCCTCATCGGGGCGGCCATTACGTTCGGGTCGTTCGCCCTCGGATGGGTGCTCTTCGGGATAGCGACTTACCGCGCACGCGTCTTTCCACGCGGCGCCGCGATCCTGATGGTCATCGGCGGGATCGTGGGCATCCTCGCCTTGTCCGCCCCGTTCCAGATCCCGCTGGCACTCGCAGTCGGTTGGATGGGGTCGTGGCTTCTGCGTTCCGCCGTGCCAGACAGCACATCACCGATCACTGGTCGGCCGCAGGGGACGGCTGGAACGGGCGGCGAGGCCACGAACACCGGCTAAGAGGTCGGCCGCCCCGCCTGGACGGTGGCAGGATCGGAACGTCGTACCCTAGGACCTGAGCGCGCGCAGGCCATTCGAGGGGGAGTCCGCCGATGGCGCCGCAGCAGCTCGTCTACGTCCACGGTGCCGGCCCGCAGAAGGCCGCGTCGGACCTCAAGCACGAGCTCGATCTCCTGCTGTTCGGCAAGGACATGTCGACCACGCGGGTCGCGCACTACGCGAACGTGCGCTGGCCGGCGCTCAGCGCTGGCCCCACGGTCGCGGCCGCAGGTTCGAGCCGCGTGCGACGTAGCAGAGCCATTCGCCGCGCCTCCGATCCGACCCTCACCGCGGGCCAGGCCGCCAACGAGATCCTGAAGGCGACGCTTGGTCCATCGGCGGGTGGAGGGGCATCTCCGGCGGCAGTCGAGGACATCGCGGGCGCGAGAAGACTGGTGCAGCAGCTGTACCGCCGCGCTGACCGAGTCGCACGACGTTCCTCGGCGCCGGCGCGGTCGGTCGGAGGCGCGACGATCGCCGGCATCACGTTCCCGGACCCGATCTTCAGATTCATCGTCGGCCGATTCGCGAGCGACGTGATCGACTACCTGTACGGGTCGTTCAAGCAGCGGATGCGGGCGCCCGTTGCCGCCGCCGTGCTCCAGAACCCGCCACCGAAGGTGATCGTGGCCCATAGCCTCGGCACGATCATCCTGTATGACGTCCTGATGGACCCCGCCCTCGCCAACCTACGGGACAACATGCTGATCACGGTCGGTTGTCCGCTCGGCATCGGCAACGTCCAGGACCAGTTGAGGGACGGCGCCGGTCGCCCGAACCCGGTGCCACCCGCGCTCGTCGGCTGGTCCAATTTTGCCGACCGATGGGACCCGGTCGCGATCGAACAGACCCTGCGCGACGAGTTCGAGCCGCCCAAACATTTCGCCAAGGACGAACAGGTCAACAACCCTGCCTCGGACAACCACGACCTGCTGGGCTATCTCTCCGTCGCGATCGTCCGCGACACCATCGTCGCGGTCGCAGGTTAGGAGGATCCCGACGCAGGAGGCGGCGATGGCCTGGTTGATCGATCCGGCCCGCTCAGGTCCGGCGGATCGCGATCGCCTGACTTGCGCGGTCGGTGGGGTACACCGGCACGTACCCCCGACCTTCGGCCCGCAGCATCGGATCGCGCCAGGGCCGCGACGCATCGGATTCGCTATTGAACTCGAGCCTCGCGTTCGGCTGGTTGAGAACCATGCGGGCGATGGCAGGTTCATGCGGATGACAGAAGCCTTGTCGGCCGTTGGTGGAGAACAGGTAGGCCGGACAGGCGATGGTCGAGAGCAGGTCGTTGCTCGTGTTGTTCTCGCTGCCGTGGTGCGCGACCTTGTAGGCGTCGACGCGGAAGGGCGTCTCGGCGCGCTGCCGGGAGAGGCGTCGCAGGTTCCTGGCAAGGACGTCAGCGCGAGCATCCGCCCCGAGGAGCAACCGGCGGCCATGGTACTCGAGCAGGACGCCGATGCTGCTCGCGTTGGTCTCGGTCCTCTCCTCGCTGAACGGGCGTGCGGCGATCGCCGCGAGGTTGCCCAGCAGGTTCACCGGTGGGCAAGTCCGGACTGCGGCGATGCCGGGAGGGAGTGGCGGGCTATCCGGCCCGGCCAGGGCCGTTCCGGCGACCGCCTCGGGCCATACGTCTCGAAGGGCCTTGAGCTCGCCGACGCCCGGCGACAGCAGGGTCACCCGCATGTTGCCCGCGAGGTTCAGCACCGGCAGTCGGCCGGTGGGCTCGATAGCGACGCCACGCCCACCGAAGGCGACATTCCACGGCTGGTTCTGATTGAGCAGCAGGCGGCTCAATCGATTGCCTTGCCCGACGCTCACGGGCGCAGCGCCGCCGGCGTGGTCGATCCGATCGTTGAACCACACCTCGCCGAACGTCGCCTGGGACTGGGTGTCCGACAGCAAGCCAAGGATCCCGTCGATGTGATCGTCGTCGACGTGGGTGATGACCAGCAGCTCGAAATGGGCTGCCTGACCAAGCGCGCGCGTCCGCCGCCTGAGCTCGCTCGATGCGCTGGGGCTGGCGCCTCCGTCGATGAGGATGCGACGTGGGTTCTGTGCGGTCCCGTACTCGATCCACAGGCAGTCGCCGGGCCCAGCGGGAAGCATCTCGATGGTGAACACCGCATCCTCCCCGCTAGATCGGAGCGTCCAGTGTGAGCATCCCATCGTCATCCGAACGGAAGAGTGCCTTTCGGAATGAGAAGCCACGGCCAGACTACGTCCCGGGCGTCGTCGTCTGTCGCGTCGCCGAGGACACCGTCGCGAACGTGGTCGACATGGACGCGACCCCCCGCGCATCGGTTCGGGCGGCCCGCATGCCGGAAGCGATCTACCGACCGCTCCAGCGCCTTATCACCTCCCGCCAGATCCAGGACGCCGAACCGTTGTTCAGTCGTCGGCCTGAGCATCATGAGCGACCGACCATGCGCTCCCTCGATCTGCCATCGTCGGCGGCTGTCGCGCAGGTCTTCGCTGCCAGCGTTCGGGACTCAGAGAGCGAACAGCTCAGAGGTCTGGTCGTCCTCCGTGTCGCCAAGTCCGCGGATCCGCAGGCGCTCGCGAAGGATCTCCAGGCCGCCGACGGGATCGACTATGCGCACGCGGTGCCAGCGCGCTGGCCTCAGGCCGGTCGGACCCGCAAGACAGGACCGGATCCGTTCCTGAATCGCCAATGGGGCCTTCGCGCGGTCAAGTATTTCGAGACCAAGATCCCGGACGCCAAGCAGGTCCGCGTAGCCGTCCTCGACACGGGAATCGACCAGTCACATCCTGACCTTGCCGGTGCGGTCGCCAACTACGATCACGGCGACGCGACAGCAGAGGACATCGTCGGGCACGGCACGCACGTCGCCGGGATCATCGCCGCTCGCACGAACAATGCGATCGGGATGGCAGGTATCGCCGATCCCGAGCTGCACATCTGGAAGATCTTCCCCGACGAGCCCGCGGCCGATGGCCGGTACTACGTCGACGAGACGATGTATCTGCGTGCGTTGAATGCCGTCCGGACGACCGGCATCCGCGTGGTCAACCTGAGCATCGGCGGGCCTCGATTCGACCAGACCGAGGCGCTGTTATTCCGGCTTCTGAATGACGATGGGATCAGCGTCGTCGCTGCGATGGGCAACGCCTTCGAGGACGGCAACCCGAAGGAGTACCCCGCCGGCCACGACGGGTCGATCGCTATCGGCGCGATCAATGAAGCCAACCGACGCGCCCATTTCTCGAGCACGGGTGACCACATCGCCCTGTCGGCCCCCGGGATGAATATCCTCTCGACGCTGCCGATGAAGACGTCTGCGGTCCGTGACGGCACTGACACGGAATACAACGCCTGGAGCGGGACATCGATGGCGACCCCGCACGTCGCTGCTGCCGCCGCCCTCATCCTCACCAAGCACAACGCCTTCGACGGCCAGCAAGTCAAGAAGCACCTGCAGAAGACAGCCGCGGAACTCCCGGTGATGCTGGGTCGGCAGTTCACGGAAACGGTCGGCGCCGGGCTCCTCGACATCAAGGCTGCGCTATCGTGATCCGATGACAGGTCGATCCCGGAAGATCGAGAAGAAACCTCGCGATCCCGACAGGGGCGAGGAGTCGGCCAAGGGCGGCCGCGATGCGGACCTCACAAGCGAGCCGCTTGCGGACGACGTGACATTCGCCGCCGCGGAGGGGTCCGGCTCGAAGGAGCCTCCGCGGAAGACCGACGCCGTCGCCACGCTGAAGGTCAAGATCGCTTCCGCCGCCGATGTCGAGTCCACGCTCGAACGCCTCCAGCATGTGTCCGGGCTGCGTGATGTCGAGCCGCTGTTCCCGGGCGAGACCCACCCCGATCTCTCCAAGATCGTCGTTGCGCATGTCGATGCCGACCGTATGGCAGAGGCCATCCGGGAGGTCGAGGCCGACGACGACGTCGAATACGTCGACGGGCCGGCACCGCGAACGGTGCAGTAGCGCGATCCGCCTGGTCTGCGAACAGGCCCGGCGCAAGAATGAACCCGACGGCTGCCTAGGTGGCTCTTCAAGGGTGATCGGCCGAGACACGGTCGATCATCGGACGAGGAGGGTCGGGTGCAGCGAGCGCTCGTCGATCGGGCGAAGCAGGGCGACGGAGAGGCCTTCGACGCCCTGGCCCGCGCGACCGGGGACCGGTGCATGGCGATCGCGTGTCGGATCCTGCGCGACGCCGACCTGGCCGAGGACGCGGTCCAGGCCGCGCTGATCACCGCCTGGCGGGAGCTGCGCACACTGCGCGATCCCGACGCGTTCGAGCCCTGGCTGCACCGGATCCTGACCCATGCCTGCTACGCCGAGGCCAGGCGTCGTCGGCGCTGGTCGGCATCGATCCGGATCCTGCCAGCCGAGGCCACGTCCGGCTCGGACGACACGCTCACCGTCCACGACCGCGACCAGCTCGAGCGCGCCTTCCGGAGGCTGACGCTCGAGCAACGGGCCGTGCTCGTCTTCCACCACTACCTCGGGCTACCGCTGTCCGAGGTGGCGGATCGACTCGACATCCCCGTCGGGACCGCCAAGTCCCGTGTGCATTTCGCCACAGCGGCGCTCCGGGCGAGCCTCGAGGCCGACGACCGGACGCCATCCATCAAGGAGCGGCTGGCATGACCGCGTCGCGTGACACAGAGCGCCTCATCCGCGCCTTCCTCGACGAGGGCGTGACCGAGCTGCCCGAGCGCGTCTACGACGTCGTCCGCTCCGACATCGACCGAACCGATCAGCGGGTCGTCATCGGCCCGTGGAGGACGCCCGACATGAACACCTTCGCGAAGTTCGCGATCGCGGCGGCAGCTGTGCTTGTCGTTGCCTTCGTGGGCTGGAACCTGCTACCCGGCGACACCGGCCAAGGGGGGACCCCTAGCGTCTCGCCATCACCATCGATCACCGCGTCGCCATCGATCACCGCGTCGCCGTCGCCCACCCCATCGCCGAGCGACCTCGCATTCTTTCCGGCTGGCTCGATCGAGGCCGGCAGGCACTCGATGATCCGCTCAGGCAAGTCCCTCTCGGTGGACATCACGTCCGGCTGGATCAGCAACGGTGACTTTCGGATCCACACCTTGTCGGGCCAGGCGGCGTTCATCTTCTGGACCCCCTCGCCGACCAATGTCTACGCGGATCCGTGCACGAAAGAACCGTTAGACCCTCCGGCGGGTGACACCCCGGCCGAGCTCGCGGCCGCCGTCTCTTCGATCCCCGGCACCGACCTGATCGACGGACCGTCAGACGTCACGATCGGCGGGCACCCGGCGAAGCTCGTGTCGATCAAGATCCGCGAGGACGTCGATTGTCCGCCCGGCGATTTCTACCTCTGGTACCGCGAGGCCTACGGGCCGACCGATGGCCGCTGGCCCGATGCGCTCGGCGATACGATCAACGTCTGGATCATCGACGTCGATGGGACCATCGTGTGGATCGACGGCTCGTGGTCGGTCAACACGACGCCGGATCTGCACGAGGAGATGCGGCAGATCGTCGACTCGATCCAGTTCGAGTAGATCGATCGAAGCACGCGGCGGCGGCCACAACGGTCGCCGCTGCTCCTGTTTCCGACTACTGGCCGCATGCTGTGGGCTCGCGCGGCTCGACCCGGAGTACCTGTCGGGTGACCACCGCGGATGGTCCGCCCCGGGCGACCCGGACGGCGAGGAACGGCTCGATACGGAAGGCCGCCCGCGTCGCCGGAAGATCGCGATCCCTGAGCCGAAGGATGAATACGGGACGCTCGCAGATCAGCGACTCGATCCGCCGTTCGCGAGTGGCCCATCCCTCGTAGACGATGTTCGTGTCATCGACGATCAGGACGTCAGGTCGGCGACCAAGGACGTATCGCGCGTGCCACAGCGGCGTGGATACGTCCCATTCGGTCAGGATCACCGCGTCTGGCGGCAGCGCGTCGAGGACCGCGTCGACGAACGTCTCGGCACTTCGATCGTTGCTTCGATCCGATGCCTGCCAGTTGGTCACCGCGAGGCCCATGGTGAACACCAGAGCGATCGCGCCGACAAGCCTGCCGGGGTCGAGTCCTCGTGGCCAGCCCTGCCGCGTGGCCAGGGCCCGTGCGGCCGCCTCGAGGGCGACTCCCGCCCCGATCGCCAGCACGAGCCAGGGTACGAGGAGGTAGTGCTCGAGGCGCAGGTAGGTCGCCCAAACGTAGACATGCGCCGACATGATGGCAACGCATAACAGTGCGAATGCCGGTCGCTGGCGGACGAGCACGACCAGACCGAGGAAACCGATGATCGGCATGACCGGTGTTGCCCGGTCCGCGAGCACCCGCCAGAGCGCGGTCAGCGACCCCTGGAGATCGAGCAGTCCGCTCGTCGACAGGAACCCGAACTGATCGCGGAACTGGGTCCCGCCGACGAGCCATAGGACCGCGTCGAGCGTCACCGGGTGGTTGTACGAGAGTGGTGGCGAAGAGGACGCGGCGAGGGGTATGTACAGGTAGGTGGCGAGACCCACGAGTCCCGCCGCCGCGGCGGCCCGCAGCATCGTTGGCCTGGCGATGATCTCACGCCGCCCGACCCCGAGGACGAAGAGCGCCAGGCACGGCGCCACGAACACCGTCAGGAGGTGATTGCCGAGGGCCAGCCCCAACAGGAGCGCGCCGATGAGGAGATCACGGAGCGATCGGCGCTCCTCCCAGAGGAGGGCGCGGTGGAGGAGCAGGGCCACGAACAGCATGTGCAGCGGGTTGACCTCGGCAACCGTCGCCGCGGACCAGACGGTCCGGACGGCTCCTAGCGACAGCGCCGCGGCGACGGCGATGAGCGGGCGGGCGCCAAGGCGGAGGAGGATCGAGACGGTGACGGCGAGAGCGCCCGAGACGAGCACGGCCGACAGGAGATTTGCCCGGAACGCGATCGACCCGAGCGGAACGAGCTGCGCGAGCCAGGACGCGATGATGTAGGTGGGGTAGCCCGTCGGATGGGCCACGCCAAGCACGTGCGGGACCGTCTGCATCTCGCCCCAGTCGCCGAAGGCCATGCCAGGCAGCAGCGTCCGCGCGTAGACGACGAAGGCGATCACGCCAACGATCGCGGGTGGCAGCCACCGCGGGGCCGAAGCCACGGTGGGGCCGGTCGGTCGCCAGGCCATGCCCGGAACTCCGCTAGCGGCGGCGGTGGTCGAGGCCGTCCAGGATCAGGTCCAGGCCGAATTCGAACTCGACGTCGTCGTCGCACGCGCCGAGGACGCCGTCGTGTCTGACCGACTGGGCCAGGTCGGTGATGCGCGGGAATCGGTCGGCCATCATGCCGGCGAGGATCGCGTCGTCCTGGGGGCCGGGGCCTGAGGCGGCTGCGTCTTCGAAGAGGTCCTGGTTGAAGCCGAGGATGCGGCTGCCC
>DASTIG010000028.1:0-3391 GCA_035717785.1 Candidatus Limnocylindrales bacterium | reverse complement strand
CATCTGTCCGTGGAGCACGCCCGCGTCCTCAGCGACTACCGGGAGGCTCACGACATCAACCTGCGTAATCAGCGCGGCGAGGCGACAACCGAGCAGCTCCGGCTCGCTGTGCTGCATTACCGCTCACTCGTCACCGACCTGCTCGGTGATGACACGACCGAGCGGCCGAGTGAACCGGCTCGAACCGACGAGACTTCCCAACTGGACGACTTCGGCCGCGAAGCGAGAAGAGGCGCCCCCGATGCGTGAGGACAGTGACCAGATGGAGCCGACGTTTTCCGAGGCCGAGCGGGATACCCGCCGTGCTGATCGCGGTGCGGATCTGGACGCGGAGATAGTGAGTGACCGCAACGACGACGGGTCGGCTGATGCCATTGCCGATCGCGATGTCGACGATGTCGACGATGTCGACATGGACCGGACCGAGGCCGCTGTCGATGATGCGCCCGTCACCGTCGACGACAACACGACCGTGGCCGGCGAGCCGACAACGAGTGAGGCTGCCGACCAGCGCGATGAGCTGCTGCCGGGCGAGATGGGCGCCGCACCGGTCGACGACCTGTGGGCTGCCGACTCAGCTGACGACCTGCACAGTCGTTGGCAGGAGCTGCAGCTCCGGTTCGTCGACGACCCGCGTGGAGTCGTCATCGAGGCGCGGTCGCTGGTCGCGGAGGCGGTGCAGAGCCTGACCGCGGCGTTGTCCGACCGGCAGCGCGACCTCGACGGTCTGGCATCCAGCAACGGCGACACCGAGCAGCTGCGTACGGCACTTCAGCGCTATCGCGACTTCTTCGACCGGGTGGTCGGCTACGGCCACTGACCTCTGATCAGGCGTGCCAGCGCCTCCCGGAAGACCAGCACGAGAATCGCCCCGCTGTGACTAGATATTTGACGTGCGGTTGGATCGGGGGTAACCATAGCCAGGTCCCAGGCGCCTGGGATCTGGAGGTCACGACCGATGACGGGGCAGGTGCAGCTCACCTACCAGCGGCTCGGCGAGTGTCTGATCGTGCGGGTAGCGGGCGAGATCGACGTTCGGGGAGCCCGTGTGCTGCGTGACACGCTGGTGGCCAAGGTGAGCGACGGCGATGCTCGCCTGGTCGTCGATCTCTCCCGGGTCGTGGCATTCGACGGTGCCGGATTGCCCGCCTTGCTTGCGGCGCAGGATGAGGCCGTGGCGTCCGGGGGCAGCCTGCGACTCGTCGGTGTCGGCCCGTCGGTGCGAAAGGTCTTGCACACGACGGACGAGGCTGGCGCGCTGGTCGTGGACACGGAGATGTCCGACGCCCTCGAGGCGACCATGGAGGCAGCGGGCTCACCCCGAGACAGGCGTCTGGACTCGCGGCAGTAGGACCCGGAAGGTCGCGCCGCCGCCGGGAGTCGCCTCGGCCTCGACTCGGCCCCGATGGGCGCTGACGAGTCCGGCGACGATCGACAGGCCCAGGCCGTTGCCACCCGCGGACTCGCCGCGCGTCCTGGACGGGTCGGCGCGGTAGAAACGCTCGAAGACACGCTCGGCATCCGGTGCCGACAACCCGGGACCGTCGTCCCTGACCTCCAGGACGAGCTGCCCGTCCGGTCGTGCCGCGATGCCGACCACGACCACCGTCTCCGCAGGCGTGTGCTGAACGGCATTGCTGACCAGGTTCCCCACCACCTGGCGCAGCCTCAGCGCGTCACCCACGACCACTGCCGAATCGAGGTCGGTGTCGATGCGTAACCGGACTTCGTGCCCGGTCGCCACAGCGCGCGCATCCAAGACGGCGTCCGTAACGATCGGCACGAGGTCGACGTGTTCGGTATCGAGCGGCCGCTGCTGGTCGAGTCGGGCGAGAAGAAGTAGGTCTTCGACGAGGAGCCCCATCCGAATCGACTCGTCCTCGATCCGCCGCATAACCCTGGCTAGAGCGATGCCGTCACCGACGGCCCCCTGCCGGTAGAGCTCGGAGAATCCGCGGATCGATGTCAACGGGGTCCTCAGCTCGTGGCTCGCGTCGGCCACGAAGCGTCGCATCTTCTCCTCCGAGGCGCGGGCGGCGTTCTCCGACGCACGTCGGGCGTCGAAAGCGGCCTCGATCTGCCCGAGCATCGAGTTCAGAGCGGCCGACAGCTTGCCGACTTCCGTCCGCGGGTCCCGCGGTGGCACTCGACGGGTCAGGTCGCCGGCCGCGATCGTCTCGGCGGTCGCCTCGACCTCCTCCAGCGGTCGGAGGCTAGACCGGACTATCCACCAGGCCGCGCCGGCCAGGAGCGCAAGGGCGAGAACGACGACGGCGCCGTCGATGATGAGAAGGCGATTGACCGTCGCTGACACATCGTCCAGTGGAAGGCCGACCATGACGCTTCCGCCTCCGGTCTGCGCCAGGGCGAGGATTCGCCAGGAGCCGTTGCCGTCGGTGGCATCCACCGTGACAGGTTGGCCATCGAGATCGTCCACGGCGTCGCCGTCCAACGTCGGAAGATCCGGCCCGGGAAGGCCGGAGGTGGCGTCCACACCGGCACTCCACAGCAGGACTCCGGCGTCGTCGTACCCGCGCGCAACGTAAGCGGCGGGCGGACGGAAGCCTCGCGGCCCCGGACCTGGCCGGAAGTCTCGACGCGGTTCGACGTCGACCTGCCGGGTGGACTGGCGCAACTGCGCGTCGACTCGGTCGAGCAGGTAGTCGCGCAACACGACGGCCGCCAGCACGCTGGTCACGACGACCGCGACCGCCGCGAGCAGCAGAACCGCGGCCACCAACTGGGTGCGCAGTGGCGTCCGGTCACGGAGCTCCCGCCACCGTCCCGCATCAAGCACAGGCGTGGTCATGAGGGTGACTGCTGGAGCCGCAGTACGTACCCGACCCCGCGCAACGTGTGCAGCAGCTTGGGCTCGGTAGTGTCGATCTTCCGCCGTAGGTACGACACGTACGACTCGACGACGTTCGCCTCGCCGCCGAAGTCGTACGCCCACACGTGGTCGAGGATCTGCGCTTTGCTCAACGCCCGGCCCGGATTGACCAGGAAGTACCGCAGCAGCTTGAACTCGGTGGGGGAGAGCGACACGGCGCGGCCGGCCTTCCAGACCTCGTGACTGTCGTCGTCGAGCTCGATATCGGCGAACGAGAGACGAGCTGATGGTTGACCGTTCCGGCGGCCGGCCCGGCGCAGGATCGCATGGATCCGGGCGATCACCTCGGCGAGGCTGAACGGCTTCGGGACGTAGTCGTCCGCGCCCAACGTGAGCCCGGCGATGCGATCCTCGTGGGCGTCCTTTGCAGTCAGGAACAGCACCGGGACGTCGATGCCGTTTCCACGCAGCTGGCGCAGGACGGACAGGCCGTCGACACCCGGCATCAGTACGTCGAGGATCACCAGGTCGGGTCGCACCTCCCGGATCCGGTCGACGGCC
>DASTIG010000027.1:0-5775 GCA_035717785.1 Candidatus Limnocylindrales bacterium | reverse complement strand
ACCCACCCAGACGTGGAGGACACCATCGCGGCGCTTCGGGACGGACCCGGCGGCGATCGCCTGGTCGGAATTCGCCACCAGGTCCACGATGAGCCGGATCCCACGTGGCTGGGCCGCGACGACGTGCGTCGTGGCCTCGCGGCCGTGGCCCGCGCGGGCCTCGCGTACGACCTCCTGGTCAGGTCGCGCGAGCTGCCGGCCGCACGCGCGCTCGTCGCGTCGATGCCTGACGCGCGGTTCGTCGTCGACCACCTCGCGAAGCCACCGATCCGCGATAGGGCATTCGAGCCGTGGGCGGCCCTTGTCACGTCATTCGGCGGCCTCGCCAACGCCGCATGGAAGCTGAGCGGCCTCGTCACCGAGGCGGACTGGGAGCGATGGACGCCTGCCGATCTAGCCCCGTACGTCGACCACGCGCTCGACGTGCTGGGCGCCGAACGGTTGATCTTCGGCTCCGACTGGCCGGTGTGCCTGCTGGCAGCGACATACCCCACGGTGTTGGCGACGGCACGCGAGTTGACCGCCGACCTGACCGACGCGGAGCGCGCCGCAGTATTCGGGGTTAACGCCCGGACCGTCTACGGGTTCTGAACGACGCCCGCGTGCCGTGGGACTCGACCGGCGCGTAGCGGGTCGGACAGCTGCTCGGCGAGCCGATGCAGGTCGTCGATCAGGAGCGGGATGCGTTCCTCCGTCGCGCGGGCCTTCAGCAGGGTGATGCTCGCCGCGTACGGACCCTCGCCCGGCCGGCGCCCGGGGATCATCACGCCGTAGCACACGACGCCTTCCACCGTCTCCTCGTCATCCATCGAGTAGCCCCGTTCGCGGACGGCGACCAGGTCGGCACGCAGCGCCTCGATCGTCCCGATGGAGTTCGGGGTCAGCGTCGGCAACGGGCTCGCGCCGGCCAGTCGATCGTCGAGGTCGGCGTCGGGGAGCGACGACAGCGCCGCCTTGCCGGTCGCGGTGACCGTCGCCGGCAGGCGGCGGCCGATCTGGGATGTCAACCGCACCGGCTGGCGGCCATCGTGCCGGGCGAGGTACGTCATCTCGAGGCCGTCGAGGACCGCCAGCTGGATGGTCTCCTCGGAGCCCACCGGGAGGAGCTGGGCCGCCTCGTAGAACTCCTGGACGAGGTCGACCGAGGCGAGGTACGCACCGCCGAGTTCCGCCAGCTTCCGGCCGAGGGCGAAGCCGGTCCCGACCCTCCGGACCAGGCCCATGTCCGCCAGCGCGTTGCAGATGTTGGCGATCGACGACTTGGGTAGCCCCAGCCGGCGCGCGAGCTCGCTCGGCCCGGCCGCCTTGCCCGCATTCTCGGCTAGCAGGTCGAGGATCGCCCCGGCCCTCGTGACGGCCGGGGCCAGCGACTCGCTCTCGGCCGCCGTTTCATCGATCGCCCGCGCGGCGTCCGTCATCCTCGGCTTCCCTCCCGGCTCGGCCAGCCTGCTGAACCGTGTGCGGTATCTTGACTTTGTCGGCAGTGTCGGCATACTGGCCAGCATACCGCCATCCGTTCAGTATGCTGGACGATGGGCGGCGGATGTCAAGAGGAGGGCCACACGCCGTGTCGCGGTACCGCCTGGTCGCGGCAGCGATCATCCCGATTCTCGTCCTGACGGCCTGTAGCCCGTCGGCCAGTCCGTCTCCATCCTCGCCGGCCGCATCGACGCCGGCCGAGTCACCATCCGCGTCCGCCGAAGCTTCGCCGGCCGGCTCGCCGGGCACGAAGTTCGCGGGCATCAGCGTCAACATCCTGACCTTCAATGGACCACAGGTCGCCGAGCCGCTCCAGCGCCGCGCTCCTGACTGGGAGCAGCTGACCGGTGGCCACGTCAATGTCGTCGCGGTCGGTTTCCAGACGATCTACGACAAGGCCCTCCTCGACGCGTCGACGGGCACGAATTCGTTCGACGGCTACGTCTTCGACCCGCAGTGGCTGGGAGATTTCGTGGGCCCGGGCTATCTGCTCGACCTGACCGACCGCGTGACCGCCGACACGCAGCTCGACTGGCAGGACATCGGCCCGTTCTTCCGGGACTTCAACGCCACCTACAACGGCAAGGTCTACACGATCCCGCTCGATGGCGATTTCCACATGGTCTACTACCGCTCCGACCTGCTCGAGAAGGACGGCCTCAAGCCACCGACCACCTGGGACGAATACATGACCGTCGCCCAGAAATACCACGGGCAGGATCTCAACGGCGACGGCGAGCCGGACTACGGCTCGTGCATCGCCAAGAAGAAGGGCGCCCAGAGCTACTGGTGGATCATCTCGATCGCCGCGGGCCTGCTCCAGGCCAAGGGCACCAACGACGGGGCGTTCTTCGATACGACGAACCTGAACCCGCTGTTCGGGCCGAACGATGCCATGGCCAAGGCCCTCGCCATGTATGCGTCGACGGCGACCGTCGGTCCGCCCGATGAGCTGAACATGGACGTCGGTGGATCGCGCGGTCTGTTCACGACCGGCCGCTGCGCGCTGTCGATGGACTGGGGCGACATCGGGACCCTGACCCCGGGCACCTATGCCCAGGACAAGACCGGCGCCACGATCACCCCCGGCTGGAAGGAAGTCCTCGATCGCTCGAGCGGCAAGCTCGTCCCGTGCGATGGAACGACGTGCCCCAACGCCGTTGACGGCGTCAACTACGCCCCGTTCGCATCCTTCGGTGGATGGTCGGGCGCGATCAATGCCGCTTCACCGAAGGAGCAGCAGGACGCCGCCTACGACTTCCTTTCGTACATGAGTGCCCCTGCCCAGTCAGGCGTGGATGTCACACTGGGCAAGACCGGCTACAACCCGTATCGGACCTCGCATTTCTCGAACATCCAGCCGTGGCTCGACGCCGGCCTCAGCCAGGCCGCGGCCGAGAACTACCTCGGTGCCATCCAGGCCAGCCTCGAGAACGAGAACATGGTCCTTGACATGCGGATCCCGCTCACCAAGCGCTACCAGCAGGACGTGCTCGACACCGCGGTATCGCAATACCTCGCCAACGAGCTCGACGCGACCGCGACCGGGCAGGCCATCGCCGACGGCTGGAACGCGATCAGCGACGAAGCCGGAAAGGAAGCCCAGCTCGCCGCGTATGTCGCCAGCCTTGGCGTCCAGCGGTAGCTCCGTTGCCACCGACCCGGAGAGCCTGACCGTCGACGGCCAGGCTCCCGAGACTCGCCGACCGCGCCGAGCGATGACATCGCTCGGCGCGTGGCGTTCAGATACGGCCGCCCGCTGGCTGTTCATCTGGCCGACCGTCCTCTTCATCCTCTTCCTGTCCCTGTTCCCGCTGGTGGCCTCGCTCGCGCTGTCGCTCTCCAGGCTGTCCTTCCACCAGGGCGGCGTCGACCTCAAGTTCATCGGGTTCACGAACTACCAGCAACTCCTGTTCGGCCTCGAACGTACCCACTTCCTGGGCGTACTCAAGCCGCCGACACCGGCGGGCTGGGCCATCCTCATCGCGACGATCGCGCTGACCGCGTACGCCTGGGCGCGCTCGGCACGCAGCGGCGAAGTAGGCCCGTTCGGGCTCGTCCTCCGGCTGTTCGGCGGCCTGCTCCTGGTTGGCTTCGTGTGGCTCCTGGTCCAGGCCCTGGTGAGCGAAGGTGGACGACCCGGTTCGTTGATCGTCACCTTGATCTTCGTCTTCATCGGGATCGCCCTGCAGTACTTCCTGGGTCTCGGACTCGGTCTGCTCGCCGTCGAGCAGGTCCCGTTGCGGCGCTTCTTCCGGATCGTCTTCCTGATCCCGTTGACCATCACCCCGGTCGGGGTCGGCTACATGTTCCTGATGCTGACCGACACCTCCAAGGGGCCGCTCGAGCCCATCTGGGTGGCGCTCGGGCTGCGCGACTTCACCTGGGTGACCGACCCCTGGCTGGCTCGCGCGGCGGTGATCATCGGGGACACGTGGCAGTGGACGCCGTTCGTGTTCATCGTCCTGCTGGCCGCCCTCGAGAGTCTCGACCAGGAGGTCCGCGAGGCGGCCCTCGTCGACGGCGCCAGCCGCTGGCAGAGCTTTCGCCACATCACCTTCCCAGCCCTGCTGCCGGTGACGACGACGATCATCCTCATCCGGCTCATCGAGGGCTTCAAGATCATCGACATGCCGAACATCCTGCTCGGCGGCGGGCCCGGGACGGCGACTCAGTCGATGACGCTCCAGGCGTACATCGACTGGAACACGCTCAATCTCGGCCGGTCGGCTGCGGTCGCCTATCTCCTGCTGCTCCTGGTGACGGTCGTGGCGACCGTGTATGTCAGCGTGGTCCGGCGACGGGTGACGGAGACGGAGACGGTATGAGCAATCCGTTCCGGCGACGATCGGCGGCTGATCTGTCCGTCCCGCAGAAGGTCGTCGCGTTCCTCTTGCTGAGCGCCTGGGCGCTGGTGGTGCTGCTCCCCATCTACTGGCTCGTGGTGACCTCGTTCAAGACGCCCGGCGATGTCGACAAGGGCCCCTTCTACATCCCCTTCGTCGACTTCCAGCCGACGCTCGATGCTTGGCGCTACATCCTCGTCGAGCTCGGCAACGACACACTGCGCCCGTACGTCAACACGGTGATCGTCGGTCTGACCAGCTCGGCGATCGCGCTGCTGATGGGCTCGTTCACGGCCTACGCGCTGGTCCGCTTCACGTACCGACCCAAGCTCGGGCTGATCGGCGTCGGCATCGGGTGCATCGCCTTCGCGTTCGTCACCGCGGCCATCGGCGCGCCCGTGCCGATCGCCATCGCGGCGGCTATCGCGATCTTCGTGCTGCTCGCCCAGACCATCGGGCGCCGCTTCCGACGCTCGCTCGGCAACAGCGATATCGCGTTCTGGCTCATCTCACAGCGGATCCTGCCGCCTATCGCGGTGGCCATCCCGCTGTACGTGCTATTCCAGCAGGTCGGGCTGCTCGACAGCCTCGCGGCACTGGTCATCACGTATGTCGCGGCGAACCTGCCCATCGTCGTGTGGCTGATGCGCGAATACTTCGCCTCGCTCCCGCGCGAGCTCGAGGAGTCGGCGGCCGTCGACGGCGCATCCGTCTACCGGATCGTTCGCTCGATCGTCCTGCCGATCTCCATACCGGGCCTGGTCGCCACGTTTCTGATCGTGCTGATCTTCGCCTGGAATGAGTTCCTCATCGCGCTCGTCCTCACCAGCGCCAACGCGCAGACGATGCCGCTCCAGGTCGCGGCCCAGAACGCGACCCGCGGCCCGCAGTGGTGGGCGATGTCCGTGCTGATCATCATCATGATCGCCCCCGTGGTGGTCATGGCGGTCGCCCTCGAGCGGTTCATCACGCGCGGGATCCTCGTCGGTGCATTGAAGGGCTGAGCCGTGTCGCAGATCACCACCGTCGACGTCGTTGACGTCCGCTTCCCGACCTCGCGCAGCCTCGACGGTTCGGATGCGATGAACCCGGACCCCGACTACTCAGCCGCGTACGTCGTCGTCCGCACGGATGCCGACGACGGCCTCGAGGGCCACGGATTCACGTTCACGATCGGCCGCGGGACCGAGGTGGTCGTTGCGGCTGTGGATGCGCTCCGGCCGCTGGTGCTCGGCCGCTCGACCGACGATGTGTTCGCCGACATGGGCGCGTTCTGGCGCCAGCTGGTCGGCGACAGCCAGCTACGCTGGATCGGCCCGGAGAAAGGCGTGATGCACCTCGCGACGGCGGCGGTCGTGAACGCCGTGTGGGACCTGTCCGCCAAGACCGCCGGCAAACCGCTGTGGAAGCTCGTCGTCGACATGACGCCCGAAGAGATCGTGGCGCTGGT
>DASTIG010000026.1:0-8082 GCA_035717785.1 Candidatus Limnocylindrales bacterium | reverse complement strand
GTCAAGAGTCGTCGGG
Organism: Candidatus Limnocylindrales bacterium; assembly: GCA_035717785.1. Classification (GTDB taxonomy): domain Bacteria; phylum Chloroflexota; class Limnocylindria; order Limnocylindrales; family CSP1-4; genus SPCO01. The sequence continues at coordinate 8,066 of DASTIG010000026.1, read as the reverse complement.
AGGAATGTCGTCGACGTCCGTGTCAGCTAGGGTGTCACGAGGCCCTGGAGCGTCGGGATCCGGGTCGATCGGGTCCGTCGGGACGCCCCGCGCGCGGCGGTCGAGCGGGTTGCGCGGGTCGCGTTCGAACGGTGCCGGCAGGCCCGACCCGACCAGCCGACCGCGCGTCACGACCCCGGACCCATACCGACGCCGCAGCGTGTCCGTTGCCTCGATCGCCTTCCGCCGTCGCGGATCCTCGTCCGCGAACATCGCAAGCTGCTCGCGCTCGCCGAGGTTCGACGCGGTCACGCCGAGGAGCCGGATGCGGATCCCGCGCACCTCCGGGCGCGCGAGCTCGAGTGCCGCCCGGTAGATCGGCTCGGTGAGGTCGGTCGGCTCGCGCAGCGTGCGCTGCCGCGTGATGGTCCTGAACGACGAGTCGCGCACCTTGACGGCGATCGTCGATGCCCGGACGCCGGCCGAGCGCAGTCGCCCGGCGACACCCTCGCTCATGGCGAGCAGCGTTCGCTCGATCGTTTCCGCGTCCAGGGTGTCGGTATCGAACGTGTGCTCGTGACCGACCGATTTGGCCGGGTCGCCCTCGTGGACCGGGTCGTCGTCGAGGCCCTGCGCCCGCAGCGCCAGCGACCCGCCGTGTTTGCCGAACCGCCGCGTCAGCTGGTCGGGAGGGAGCGCGGCGAGGTCACCGATCGTCTTCACGCCGTACTCCGCGAGCACCGCAGCCGTCTTTTCGCCGACGCCCCATAGCCGCCAGATCGGGAGCGGGGCGAGGAAGGTCGCCTCGTCCCCAGGCGCCACGACGACGAGCCCGTCTGGCTTGCGGAGGTCCGACGCGATCTTCGCGACGAGCTTTGTGGTCGCGACCCCGACCGACGCGGTCAACCCGACGTCGTCTCGAACCGCAGCCTTGATCATCGCCGCGATCTGCGGTCCCTCGCCGAACAGTGGCAGCGAGCCCGTGACGTCGAGGAAGGCCTCGTCGATCGAGATCGGCTCGACCTGCGGCGTGAAACGTCGAAGGATCGCCATGACGTCCCGGGAGGCCTGCTGGTATCGCCGACCGTCGACCGGTAGGAAGACGCCGTCGGGGCAGCGGCGGAGCGCCTCCGTCAACGACATCGCGGAGTGGACACCGAAGACTCGCGCCTCGTAACTCGCCGCCGAAACGACCCCGCGGCCCGGCGGGATGCCACCCACGATCACCGGCTTGCCGCGCAGCTCAGGCCGGTCGCGCTGCTCGACGGCGGCGAAGAACGCATCGAGGTCGACGTGGAGGATCGTCCGCTCGGTCACGGTCGGTATCATCCGCCCTCAGTGCAGCCACCCGCCGACGACCGGTTCGGGGTCGATCCCCTGCCGACGACGACCGTCACCGTCATCCTCCTCGGGCTCACCGGCTCGTTCCTGCTGTCGTGGTTCGTGCCGGCTCTCGGGGTCGTCGCCGTCTGGCCGTGGCTGTTCGCCGTCCCGGGCTGGGTCATCGTCCGACGCGTCGCCCCGGATCTCCCGCGGCCGGGGACCGCGGGCGTCGCCGTCGTAACGAGCGTGTATCTGTCGGCGCATACGGTCAGGTTCGTCGCCGAGCTCGATGGCTTCGGGCGGGCCGCCGTCCTGGTCGCCGCTGCGCTGCTGGCGATGGCGACCGTGGTCATCGCCCGGATGCGGGAGCCATCGCTCACTCCCGTGACGTTGCCACCGCCTGGTGCCATCCCGCGGAGCATCGGTCGGGCGCTGCGGGACGACGCGCCGGCCTGGATCATCGCGGCCGCGGTCGCTCTTGTCGTTATGGCGATCCTGGGCCTGAACGGCTGGCGCGAGACCCCGGACGGCTTTGTGTCCGGTGGCTGGAACTGGAGCGATCTGCTGGTCCATGTCGCGATCGGCAACAGCATCGTCCACGGCAACTTCCCGCCGGTCGTGCCGTATTTCGCCGGCGAGCCGCTGAGCTACCACTGGTTCGCCGATTTCCACGGCGCGATCGCCGCGGTGGCGGCCGACCTGCCGATCATCCCCGTGTTCTTCGTTTCGAGCGCGCTCATGGCCGGCGTCCTCGCCCTCGTCGTATGGGGGCTGGCCGAGCGACTCACGGGCCGGCGGAGCGTGGCCACGATCGCAACGCTGCTGGTCTGTTTCGGCGGCGGCATGGGCTGGCTGCGCCTCATCGGCGACGTGCTCGCTGGGGTTCCGTCGGTCGCGGCGCTCGTCGTCGAGCGTCCCTACGACAACTCGTGGGCCGACAGCTGGCCGTTCTTCCGGATCGCGTCGGTGTTCGGGACGGGGCTCCTGCCGCACCGCGCGACCACCTTCGGCCTGCCGGGGCTGGTCGCGGTCATCCTGCTCGTCGTCACCTGCTGGGGACGGCGGCCCGCCGGTGTTCTGGTGGCCGGGCTTCTCGCCGCCCTTCTGGCACCGTTCCATTTCTACGCGTTCCCAGCGACCTACCTGATCGCCGGACTGTTCGTCCTGACGACTGGTCGCTGGCGCGAGAAGACTTTCCTCAGGGACACGGCGCTGTTCCTGGCCCCGGTCGTGCTGGCGCTTCCCTACGTTCTCCCGGCCGCTGTGCGCCAGGGCGCCGAGGGCTCGTTCCGGATCGTCCAGGGTTGGGGTGAGGCGCGCATCGTCGACGGGCCGGGTGCCGTCGTGTTCTTCTACCTGACCAACCTCGGCATCCCGGTCGTCCTGGCGATCGTGGCCTTCATATGGTCCAGGGGCCGCGACCGTCTGCCGTCGCGCGCATTCCTGGCGAGTTGGACCCTGGCCCTGTTCCTCGTCCCCAACCTCGTCGTGGTCAGCGCCGTCGTGTTCGACATGAACAAGTACTTCCAGATCATGTGGATCGCCGCCGCGATCGCCGCCGCCTGGCTGATCGACCGATGGCCGCGACCTCTGGCCGCGGCGGTCATCGCGGTCTGCGCGATCTCACCGGCGCTCATCGCCATCCACCACGCCACCCACCCGGCCGTGGTCATGAGTCAGGCTCAGGCGGCGGCCGGCCGCTGGATCGAACAGAACACCCCGCCGCGCGCGATCTTCGCCACCGACGACTTCATCAACAACCCGGTCGACCTCGGCGGGCGATTGCGGATCACGACGTTCGGACCGTACGTCTCGAACCTGGGCTACGACCCCGAGCCGCGCGCCGCCGACATCGAGGCGATCTACTGCGAGGGACCGGAGGTCGCGGCTGAGCGCATGGCGCGGTACGAGGCGACGTACGTACTGTCGTCCGGGGGCGTCCTCGAGTGCACCGGCGAGCCGACCGACTTCGCGTCGAGCCCGCTGTTCGAGACGGTCTATTCGGCCGACGGCGTCAGCGTCTGGCGCCTCGCCGGCTCGGCTGCGAGCGGCGCGGGCTAGCCCTTCGGCTCGACGACGATCGTGACCTCGGGCGTCATGCCCGCGTGGACCTTGATCGCGACCTTGTATGTGCCGAGCGACTTGAGCGGCTCCTCGAGGTCGATCTTGTGGCGGTCGATGTCGATGCCGCGACGTGCCAGCGCGTCGGCGATGTCCTTCGACGTGATCGATCCATAGAGCTTGCCCCCCTCGCCGACCTTGACGCCCATGGTGAGGGTCGTCGACGCGATGCGGGTGGCGGCGATGTCGGCCTCCTCGCGCTCGCGCTTGCGCTTGTCCTCGCGGCTCGCGATGTCGTGCTGCCACGCGCGATAGGCGCCGCCGGCCGCGGGAACAGCGAGCGACTGCGGGATCAGGAAGTTCGTGGCATATCCGTCGGCGACCTGCTTGAGCTCGCCGCTCTTGCCGAGCGTCGGGACGTCCTGGGTCAGGATGACCTTCAAGTGCTGGAATCCTCCTTGTTGATCCAGGCGCGCGCACGAGGCAGCACGCCGGATCGTTCGATGGCGCGCCCGGCGGCCGTCATGAGGCCGGGGATGCGGCGGATGGTCCGACGAACAGGGCCCGGCGTCAAGCGCCGGATCTGGGCGACGTCGCGGTCGAAGGACACGCGATCGATGGCCAGGTCGTCGAGCTTCTCCTGGAGCAGCTCGGGCGGCACGCCGTCGAGGAACAGGTCGACCGCAAGGACCACGACGACGAGGTCGTCGAGGCCGCCGATGATCGGGATCGTGTCCGGGATGAGGTCGCGCCCGATGACGAGGTATCCGGCCGCCGCGCCGAGCAGGACCTTGCGGTCGGACGGCATGCGCTCATCGATCACGAGGGCACCGATGAGCCGGGCGTAGTCGGGCACGCGGCTGGCGACGGGCAGGAATGCGAGAAGCGACACGAGACGACCCACAGACGCTCGTCCTGTGCGGCTCTTGCTGGCCATGCTCGACGTGTCCTCCTCGGTTCGGGACGGGGAGTCTACCAGCGATCCGGGAGCGGCCCGCCAACCTCGGCCTTGACATCGAACGTCCGTTCGGTATGATGCCCTACAAGGAGGCGCGAGTGACGAAGCACGACGCCGAACGCAAGGTCAGGATCCTCGATTTCATCGCTGCCACGCTCCGCGCGCGCGGGTATCCGCCCTCGGTGCGCGAGATCATGCAGGCGGTCGGCCTTGCCTCGACCTCGGCAGTCCACCACCACCTCCAGATGCTTGCTCGGGACGGCTATCTCGAGCGCGGCGAAGGGCAGAGCCGGGCCATCCGGCTGACGCCCACGGCCGCGATCCGGCTTGGTCTCTCCAGCGAGCTGGTCCCGCAGGCAACGACCGCGGATTCGCGAGTCGTGCCGATCATTGGCGAGATCGCGGCCGGCGGCCCGATCGAGGCGTATCAGGATGCCTCTGAGACCCTCGCGGTTCCCGACATGCTCGCGCCCAGCGGGGACGCCTACGTGCTCCGCGTCCGAGGCGACTCGATGATCGAGGCGCACATCGCCGACGGGGACTTCGTCCTGATCCGCCCGCAGTCGACCGCCCGCAACGGGGACATCGTGGTCGCCCAGGTCGAGGAGAACGCGGTCACCCTCAAGCGTTTCTTCAAGGAGAAGGACAAGATCCGGCTCCAGCCCGCCAATCCTGAGTATCCCGCCCAGTTCTACGACGACGTGCGAATTCAGGGGAAGTTGATCGGGGTAATTCGGAAGCTGGATTGATGGCGGAGGCCCGGTCGGCCCAGCTCTGCGTTGACCAGCTCCGCCGCTCGCTCACGCACATCGAGTGCGCTCGCTCACGTACTCACTAGTCGCCTTGATCTGAACCGACCGGGCCTCCGATTCTCCCTTCCGATCTTTGTCCACAGGTTTCCCACAGGGCGCCAACGGGGCGACGGCAAGTCGTGGATGAGGTTGGGGGATAAGGCCCTAGCCGATTGATGTGTCGCTCCGCGACAGTGGGGTCTTCGTTTCGCATTCATCACGGGACCGATGATCGACCGCCTGCCGCCACAAAGTCTCGAAGCCGAGCAGTCCGTGCTTGGCGCCATCCTCATCGACCGCGATGCGGTCGTGGAGGTGGCCGAGTTCCTCCGTCCGGAGGACTTCTACCGCCAGGCCAACGGGCGCATCTACGCGGCGATCCTCGACCTCTTCGAGCGGCGCGAGCCGATCGATATCGTCACGGTCGCCGAGGCTCTCGAGCGGCGCGAGGACCTCGAGGCGGTCGGCGGACGAGCGTACTTGTCGAGCCTCAGCAACGAGACGCCGACCGCCGTCCACGCCGCTCAATACGCGCGCATCGTCGAGCGCAAAGCCGTCCTGCGGAACCTGATCGGCGCAGCCGGGCGCATCGCCGGCATAGGCTACGAGGACCCGGCCGAGATCCAGGAGGCGATCGACCGTGCCGAGGCCGAGCTGTTCGCCGTCAGCCAGAAGCGCATCGATGCGGGGTTCAGCCCGCTCAAGGCCCTCCTTCACGACGCCTACGACCGGCTCGACTACCTGCACGCACACCGCGGCGAGATCTCCGGCGTCCGCACCGGCTTCACCGACCTCGATGCCCTGACGACCGGGCTTCAGCCGAGCGACCTGATCGTCGTCGCCGCCAGGCCATCGGTCGGCAAGACGAGCTTCGCGCTCAACATCGCCGAAAACGCGGCCGTGAAGGAGCGCAAGAGCGTCGGCGTGTTCAGCCTCGAGATGAGCAAGGAGCAGCTGGTCCTGCGGCTGCTGTCGAGCGTCGCCAACATCGACTCCCAGCGTCTCCGCTCAGGCTTTCTCGAGGAGCTCGACTTCGCCCGAATCGCCCCCGCGATGAACTCGCTCTCCGAGGCGCCGATGTACATCGACGACACGCCGAACATCTCGGCGATGGAGCTCCGAACAAAGGCGCGCCGCCTTCAGGCCGAGAGCGGCCTGGACCTCGTGGTCGTCGACTACCTCCAGCTGATGCAGGCGACCACCACGAACCGCGACGCGAACCGCGTGCAAGAGGTGTCGGAGATCTCGAGAGGCCTGAAGGCCCTCGCGCGGGAGCTGTCTGTGCCGGTCATCGCGCTATCGCAGCTGTCACGCCAGCCCGAGATGCGCGAGTCGAAGGAGCCGAGGCTGTCCGACCTCCGCGAGTCGGGCGCGATCGAGCAAGACGCGGACCTCGTCCTCTTCCTGTGGCGGGACAAGGAGCGCAGCGGCACCGAAGACCAGGACGCCGAGGGCGAGGTCGTCAACCTGAAGCTCGCGAAGCACCGCAACGGCCCGACCGGCGAGGTCCAGCTCTGGTTCAAGAAGCGCCAGACCCGGTTCGTCTCGTATGCCGGCGAACGGTTCGTGGAGGTGAACTAGGAGGACAAGGCGCCTTAAGCGAAGGAGCGGGGGGTACCATCGCCGAGATGGATCAGGCGGCCCAATGCCGTGGTCATTCGACTGCGGCGCCGATCTGTCGCTAGGAGGTAGTCATGGGGATCATCGCTTGGATCGTGGTCGGTGCGATCGCCGGGTTCATCACGAACATGATCATGGGCGGCCGGGAGGGCGTGATCGCGACCGTCGTCCTCGGCATCGTCGGAGCGGTCGTCGGTGGATGGCTGGCAGGCACCGTCCTGAACGTCGCAGACGTGACTGGCATCAATCTCGAAAGCATCGTGGTTGCCGTGGTCGGAGCCGTCATCGTCGTTGCGGTGTACCGGGGGATCAGCGGGCGGCGTCGCGCGGTCTGACGATCCCGTCGGCGGCGAAAGGGACGATGCCCGCCTCGACCGATCCCCTCAAGGATCTGGATGCATTCGTTGGCGAGTGGAATGTCGCGGGAGCGATGACTCTCGACGAGCCGATGGAGATATCCGGATGGACAGGCTTCGAGTGGCTCGTCGGAGGCGGGTTCCTGGTCCAGCGTTCGACCACCGAGCGGGAGGAGTTTCCCAACACCCTCGCCCTCATCGGGCCCGCCGACGAGGGCGAGGGGTACGTCATGCACTACTTCGACTCGCGGGGCGTGTCGCGCATCTACAAGATGAGCCTGGACGGCGGCTCGTGGACGCTTGAACGGGAGCCGAGCGGGCCTCGGTCGGACTTCTGGCAGCGCTGGATCGGCGAGTTCAGCGAGGACGGGAACACGATCCAGGGCCGCTGGGAGACGTCGGACGACGGCTCCTCCTGGGAGCTCGACTTTCACCTCACCTATACGAGGATCTGAGACCCGCGCCGAGCGACTGTCAGGGGATCCCGGCCGCACCAATGATGTGCGGCAGGCTCGTGACCACGCCGAGAACGACCGCGACCAGCAGGGACACGGTTCCGGCCAGCCGTAATGCGTCCGGCGGTGCCGACCGACCGTTCGCGCGAAGCACCCACCAGATCAGCGTGCATGCGCCAACGACCGCCAGCGCCCAACCGGCGCGGATCGGAGCGGAGTATTCGGACTCGTCGCCAACCGCATGACCGGCCGGCCGCCGAGGCCCGCGACAAAGATCCCCACGATGACACCGGCGATCCCGCCCCGAGCGACGTCGCGAAGGATCTCGACGGCAGGCGAGACTGCCGGTCGCCTGTCGAAAGTCGTCGTCGGCGGTCCCATGGTCACGAGTGGGTCGGCCATGGCGCGACCAGATGTGAGTCAGACGTGCGCAGGCGTGTCCAACGTGCCGGCGCGGACTTTGTCGAAGCACGAGCTGCAATAAACCGGGCGATCGTTCCGTGGCGCGAACGGCACGACGGCC
>DASTIG010000025.1:0-27956 GCA_035717785.1 Candidatus Limnocylindrales bacterium | reverse complement strand
TCGAGTGGCTGGGCTGGGTCACCGGCCGGTCCAGGCCGGGGGCCGCTTCTCCTGGAACGCGCGCATGCCCTCGCGCTGGTCGGCGGTCGCGAACAGGTCGAAGAACGCCTCGCGCTCGGCTCGCAGGCCCGCGCTGAGCGGGAGCTCGGCGGCCGCCAGGACGGACCGTTTGGCGGCCCGGACGGCGAGCGGTGGCATGGCGGCGATCCGATCCGCTAGGTCGAGCGCCGCGGGAAGCACCTGGTCGGCCATTACGACGCTCGTCACGAGACCGGCCGCGTGCGCCTCTGCGGCCGGCATCGTCCGCCCGGTCAGGACGAGCTCCATCGCGCGCGCGATCCCGATCGCCCTGGTCAGCCGCTGGGTGCCGCCTGCTCCGGGCATCACGCCGATCCGGATCTCGGGCTGTCCGAACTGGGCGTCATCCCCCGCCACGATCAGGTCACACGTCATCGCGAGCTCGCACCCGCCACCGAGGGCGAAACCACGCACGGCGGCGATGAGCGGGATCCCGATCGCGCCGAGGCGGTCCCATGTGTCGAAATGACCCTCCGCGCGCAGGCGTTCCGGGGTCTGGTCGGCCAGCTCGACGATGTCGGCGCCGGCCGCGAACGCCCGGTCACCCGCACCTGTGATGACCGCCACACGCGTCCGGCCGTCGCGGTCCAGCTCCTCGAGCGCGTCGGCGAGCTCCGCCAGAAGCGCGAAGCTCAGCGCGTTCCTGGCCTCGGGTCGATCGATCGTGACGAGAGCCACATCATCATGCCCGTCGGTCGGGGCATCGACGCGGATGAAGCGGGTCGTCGGCATCGCGTCCGTCACGCAGGCTCCTCACGGCTCGTTCCGGCAAGTATCCATGACCCGGGAAGGGTCACGACCGCCGTGACGAGGATGGTGCGAGGTCCGGCGCATCCTCCAGGACGAGCAGCGTCGACAGCCCCGGAGCGATCTCTCGGAGAATGCGCCCAGCCGCCCGCATCGCGTCGGACGCGAGTCCGGCATCGAGCGACGAGCGGTCGTCGAAGTGCATCGCTGTCACCATCACGAGATCGGTCTCAGCGCCGAGGGCCTGGCTCACACGCCTGACCTCTGTGGACCGCAGCCCTGGGGTCTGGGCCACGAGCGGCAGGTGTTCGGCCGCATAGCGGCGCTCGAATTCGGCCAGAGCGGCATCACCACCGTCGGGCCGTCGATAGAGCGCGAGCAACGTCGTCATCCGGGGACCTCCGTGGCGCGGGCCTCGCCCGCGCGGTCTCGGGCGATCGACTCGGTCGATCGGTAGAAGTCATCTAGCGCGGCGTGCAGCAACGCCGGACTGTCGACAAGCGAATCATGACCGACGCCCGGCAGCACGAGAAGCCGCCCGTCACGGACCTGCCGCGCGAGAGCATCTGTCTGCGCCACCGGCACGAAGGGGTCGCGATCGCCGGCCACGACCATCGTCGGCGCGTCGATGGCGCGAAGCTCGCTGGCCGTCAGGAGCGGCTGGTTTGCGATGTCGGCGACGATCGCGGTCAGCAGCCGCTTCCAGCCGCCGGAGCCCTGGACCTGGTCATGTCGAGCCACAAGCCTGCGCGCCCAGTCCGGATCGTCGCGCTCGATCCGTAGAGGGTCCATGAGCACGCGGCCGACCCTGAGCCTTGGCTCGCGGTCCGCGCCGATGCTGATCGCCACGAGCGTCCGAATGCGCTCCGGACACCGGGCCGCGACGTGCAGCGCTGTCATCCCGCCCATCGAGTAGCCGAGCAGATGGAATGTCGGCAGGTCGAGCGCGTCGACGAACCCGATGACGTCGTCGACGAGGTCGGCCGTCGTCCAGCCGTCGGCCGGATCCCAGCGTGTGCCCGCGTGGCCCCGTGCGTCGGGCAGGTAGACGCGGAACCCGCGCCTCACGGCCGGCCGGAGCGTCGCGAAATGGTCGCGACCGCTGCCGGTCGCGCCGTGGAGCATGACGAGAGGCGGACCGGCGCCATCGACCTCGTACGCCGTGATCAGCCCGTTCGCCTCGATCGTCGGCATCGGCGCCGATCCTACAGTCTGTATCCTCGGGTCGATGCTGACCCAGCGTCCGGCCGCCGCCATGGACGACCTGCGAACGGCCACGGACCTGATGTCGGCGGCCTGGCGCGCCGGATCCCCGCTCGTGGCCGAGTCGCCGGCAGCGATCGAGTGGTGGTACGCGCTGACATTTCCCGATCCGCTCGGCGACCACCTGCGGCTGTGGTTCGACGGGTCGCGGGCCGTCGCCTGGTCGTGGCACGAGCCGCCCGAGCTGGAGACACACGTCTGGTCCGGCGACCCCGATCGCGATGCGGCCATCTACCGAGAGATCATCGTGGCCGTCATCGACGAAGCCGACGGTCGCGAGGTCGGCGCCTTCGCGGCCGAGGAGGATCCGGCGTCGATCGGCGTCCTCACGGAGGTCGGGTTCAGCCCCGGTGGGCGGCGTCTGTCGCAGTGGCAGCGCCACGCGGGCGATGGCCCGCTCGAGCCGGCAGCCCTGCCGGACGGCTACCGGATCCGGAGCATTGCTGGCGAGGACGAGTTCGCAGCTCGCGTCGACCTCCACCGCGCCGCGTTCCCGACATCGCGGCTCACCGTGACGAAGTACGCCCGCCTTCTCACAGTCCCGCACTATCGCTTCGACGACGATCTCATCGTCGAAGCGCCGGATGGCACGCTGGCGGCATTCGCACTGGGCTGGCTCGACTCGGTCGGCGGGGTGGCAGAGCTCGAGCCGGTCGGGACCCACCCGGATCATCAACGCCGCGGCCTGTCGCGAGCCGTGGTCACCGCAGCCATGACACGGTTCTTCAACACTGGCGTCCGGACGGTCCAGGTCTATGCCGATGCATCCGAGGCCCCAGCTGAGGCCCTCTATGCGTCGGTCGGGTTCCACCGGCGCGCCTTTCACCAGCGCTACGAGCACCGCCCGTCAGGCCCGACGGAAGGTACGATCGACTCATGACGGACGAGCGCCCCTCGACGCGCACGGAGCGCGACTCAATGGGTGAGATGGCCGTCCCTGCGGATGCGCTCTACGGCGCCTCGACCCAGCGAGCCGTGCTGAACTTCCCGATCTCCGGACAGCGGTTCCCGCGACGCTTCATCCGCGCGTTGGCTCTCATCAAGCTTGCCGCGGCCGAGACGAACGCCGAGCTCGGCCTGCTCCCGCCGGAGGTCGCCTCGGCGATCGCCGACGCGGCGTCGACCGTCGCCGACGGCGATCACGACGCACAGTTCCCGATCGACATCTACCAGACGGGCTCGGGCACCTCCACGAACACGAACATGAACGAGGTCGTGGCCCGTTTGGCGTCGGCTCGCCTTGGGGAGGGCCACCTGGTCCACCCGAACGACGACGTCAACCGGGGCCAGAGCTCGAACGACGACATCCCGACGGCGCTCCAGCTCAGCGCGGCGATGGCGATCGAGGAGGTCCTGATCCCCGCGCTCGTCCAGCTCCAGCAGGCCCTCGCCGCGAAGGCCGAGGAGTTCTGGCCCGTCATCAAGACCGGCCGCACGCACCTCCAGGACGCCACGCCGATCCGCCTCGGGCAGGAGTTCCAGGGCTATGCCGGCCAGGTCGAGGAGGCGATCCGCCGCGTCCAGGCGGCCCGTGACGAGCTGCTGACCGTGCCGCTCGGCGGGACCGCCGTCGGGACAGGGATCAACACCCATCCCGAATTCGCCGCCCGGGCCTGCGTGCGGCTGACCGAGCTGCTGGCACTCCCGGTCCGCGAGGCCCCGAACCACTTCCATGCCCAGTCATCGCTCGACGTCCCGATCGCCGCCCACGGCGCGATCCGGACGACCGCGCTGGCGCTGTGGAAGATCGCGTCCGACATCCGTCTGATGGGCATGGGCCCCCGCGCCGGGCTCGCCGAGCTGGCGATTCCCGAGACACAACCCGGGTCGTCGATCATGCCGGGCAAAGTGAACCCGGTCATCATCGAGAGCCTGACGATGGTCGTGGCGCGGGTGGTCGGCAACGACGCGACCGTCGCCTTCGCCCAGACCGGCTCCCTGCTGGAGCTCAACGTGATGCTGCCGGTCACCGCGGTCGCGCTCCTCGAATCGATCGAGCTGCTCGGGACGGCGGCCGCCAACTTCGCCGACCGGACGGTCGCGGGTCTCGCCGCCACCGAACGTGGTCCGGAGCTCGTCGAGCAGGGCCTGATGCTGGCCACCGCGCTCGCCCCGGTCATCGGCTACGACGACGCGGCGGCCCTCGCCAAGGAGGCGCTCAAGAGCGGTCGCACGATCCGCGAGCTGGCGCTCGAGCGCGGGATGGCGCCCGACGAGCTGGATCGGCTCCTGGACCCGGCGACCATGACCTCGCCCGGCATCGGCGGCGGCCCCGCCGGCGGCTGAGTCAGGAGCGCCGCATCGACACCGGCGGGCGGACTACGGCGATTGCCAGACCCAGCCACGCGGCACCTGCGACCGGCCATGCGGCCGGCGACGGTACGAGCATCGCCGCACCGGCGACCAGGAGCGCCTCGGCGAACGGCCGGTCCCCGGATCTGACCCGGACCAGGCCGACGGCCATCGTCCCGACGCCTGCGACCGACTGGCCCGCGCCGGTGATCGCCCCGTAGGGACCGCCGACAGCGGCGATCGCGAGGACTGTGATCCAGAGGACATACCCAGCGATCGCGATCGCCAGGGCGGCGGCGCTTCCGCGTGGCGCAGCGACTCCCGAGCGACGGCCCAGCGCGACGACGACCCGGAAGGCAGCGACCGCGCCGAGGAGGCCGATCGGGAGGGTCTCGGCGAGGTAGCCCGGCCAGTCCGGCGCGAGCGGCTGCGTCACGCTCGCGAGCCCGGCCACGATCCAGGCGACGCCGGCGACCAGCGCGGCGATGAGCGGGATCCGTGGCGGGGTCATCGGGGCGGCGTGCGCGTCCCAGGCGCCTCGCGCAAGGTCGAGTCGGGCCCGCCAGTCGGGCGGCCGAGCCTCCAGCACGGCCAGCATCTCGGGTTCGTAGCGCTCCCGCCAGGCACGTGGGTAGAGGCGTAGCCAGGCGGCTCCGGTGACGCGCGACGATCGTCGGTTCAGACGCATCCGTTCTCGACCAGAGGCGGGATGACCCCCGGCCGGCCGAGCGGGATCGGTAACGGTCCGAAGGTGAGCTTCGAGGTATCGACGAACAGCACGCCTTCCTCGTCGACGCGGACCGCGAAGCGATCCATGCCACGCTCGGCCGGGCCGTAGCGGAGACCCTCGATCTTGATCCCGAGGCGATCGTAGCGCGACTGGTGGCACGGGCAGCGCATCCAGAAGTCCTCGAGGCACGGATTGGGGCGGCATCCGAGGTGGGGGCAGATCTGCGACAGGGCGCGGACGTTGAGCGCCTGCCCATCGCCGCTCTCGTCCTCGCCCGGGAACCAGCCGCCGCGAGCCGGATCGATGATGATCACGAAGGACTTGGCGGCGGCGACGTACGCGGGGAAGCCCTCCCCCACCGGGAACGCCGCGTTCGTCGCGAGGAACTCCGCGAACGTCCCGACCCGCACGACGCCGCTCGCTGCCCGGCCCGCCGACCAGGCGAACGCAAGCGTGCCGGCCAGCGACTCGACCACCCACAGGCCGGCGGCCGTGCCGAGTGCTCGGCGCAGGAGCGTCCGGCGTGAGAAGCCGATCGTCACGTCCGAGCGGGCAGCGCGCATCGCCGGTCCGGTGACGGGCACGATCGGCGTCGTCAGGTGGGATCGCTGCCCGCCGTCCGCACTCATGACGATGAGTCGCGCAGCCGGTCAAGGCCCGTCCTGGCCAGCCCTTTGAGACGCTCGAGCTGGGCACGGACCGTCGTCTCGCCCAGACCGGTCAGCCTGTACGGCCGCCGCCGGTCGACCGCGTCCAGCGGTTCGATGAGGCCGCGCCGTTCCAGCCGGGCCAACGCGCCGTAGAGCGTTCCGGGCCCCATCGGCGACCCGGTGAGCGCCTCGACGTCAGTCATGATCGCGTAGCCGTGCTTGGGCCCGCCGCTCAACGACACCAGGATGTAGAGCGCAGGCTCGGCGAAGCGCCCGAGGTCGAGGTCGCTGTCCTTCATCCGGTCGAACCTCCTGGCGGCGTTCGCGATCGTGTGCGGTCTTGTATACCGTGCCGCGTTATATCGTGTCACGATATATAGGCTCGAAGCGCAATGCTGTCAAGCCCCGCGGTGCGCGAGCGGCGACCGGTACAATCCGGCGCGATGACCGACACCAGCCTCTGGGATCGCGCCGCCCTTGCCGTCGCCACGGACGGCCGCCGGCTGCCGGCGATGGCCACGCTGGGTCCCGGGGTCCCGAGCCTTGCCGAGCTGTTCGACTTCATGCGCGACGCCGAGCTTCGGTTCGCGACCCTTCGGATGCGCATCCTCGAACGCGTCGTGTCGACGCGCGGCGAGGATGTCACCCAGGTCGATGTCTTGCTCAGGCATCCGGGCCAAGCCAAGGTCACGACCAGCCGCCCGGACCAGATCGTCGGGGGGCATTACGAGATCTGGATCTCGGATGGCGACCTCGTGCGGACCTACGCCGCAGCTCACAAGCTCGGCACCCAACGGCCGATCCGCAATCGTCCGCGCGGCCTGGATGACCCCGACCTGCCTGGCATGGCGCGCATCTACGAACCGGTCACGCCGCTGCAGATGGAGACGTTGCCCGACACGTTCGTCCACCCGGCCGGGTTCTGCCAGAACGTGCTGGCGACCGGGCCGTGCACGATCACAGGCACCGGCGAGGCTATCGGTCGTGCCTCTATCCTGCTGCGCTGCGACCATCCGCGCACGATCGAGCTTCCCGCCGACCGGCGCGATCACAGCTTCGAGATCGTCGTCGACCGCGAGACCGGCCTGATCTTGCGCTTGATCGAGACGATCGGCGGATCCGTGACGCGCGATGCGGTCGTGACGGACATCGCGCCGGATGCGCCGCTCCCGCCGTCGGCCTTCGATTTCGTCTTCCCGACCGGGACGACGATGCTCTACTAAGCTCGGCGCGAAGTCGGTTCAAGGGACCCTCGCAGAGCAGCGGAGGCTTGCTCGGCACCGCCAGGCCGGCCCCCGAACCGTCACGGCCCGCGCACGGACAAGGAGCGAGATGAGCGACCACGGCGGCGATCAGGGCGACGCGGCCAAGCATCCCCGTCTCGCCGAGCTCGAGACGATGGTCCGTGACGGCCGGATCGACACGATCGTGGTCGCCTTCACCGACATGCAGGGCCGGCTCATGGGCAAGCGCGTCCACGGCCAGGCGTTCCTCGACGGCGTGATCTCGCACGGAGCGCACTTCTGCACGTACTTGCTCGGTACGGATATGGAGATGAACACGCCCGAGGGCTACCGGCTCATGAACTGGGAGACCGGCTACGGCGACTGGATCGCCGAGCCGATCTGGGACCAGCTCCGGTTCCCGCCATGGCTGCCAGGCACCGCACTCGTCCTGAGCGACACGATCGACGAGGAAACCGGCCGCGAGATCCCGGTCTCTCCGAGGACCATCCTCAAGCGCCAGATCGCCCAGGCAGAGAAGGCCGGGTTCGCGATCAAGGCCGGCTCGGAGTTCGAGTTCTACGTCCTCAAGGATTCGTGGGAGTCGCTCGCCGAGCGCGGCTGGCCAGTGCCCACTCCGTTTGGCTACTACAACGAGGATTACCACCTCCTGCAGGCGACCAAGGCAGAGCCGCTCCACCACCTGCTGCGCACCCAGATGAGCGCCGCCAACGTCCCGATCGAGTTCAGCAAGGGCGAGGCGGCCAGCGGCCAGCACGAGGTCAATATCCGCTACGACAATGTCCTCGAGTCGGCCGACCGGAGCGTCGTCTTCAAGCACGGTGCCAAGGAGATCGCCTACCTGAACGGCTGGGCGATCACGTTCATGGCCAAGCCCGACCATCGCTGGACCGGTTCGTCCGGGCACCTGCACATGAGCGTCTGGGATCCGGCCAAGGACGTGCCACTCATGCACGCGACCGGCCGCGAGAAGCCCGGACCCTATGGGTTGTCGAAGGTCGGCCAGCAGTTCATGGCCGGGATGATGGCGCTGTCACGCGAGCTCGCCGTGTTCGTCGCGCCGTTCATCAACTCCTATAAGCGCTACGCCTCGCTGTCGTGGGCCCCTGTCAATGTCGTCTGGGGCCGCGATAATCGGACCACCGGGTTCCGCCTCGTCGGCAGCGGCCCGTCGCTCCACGTCGAGAACCGGTTCCCCGGAGGCGACATGAACGCATATCTGACGTACGCCGCGATGGTCGGGGCAGGGCTGTACGGCGTGCGTAAGGGCCTCAAGCTCGAGAGCGAGTTCAAGGGCAACGGCTACCTCGCGAAGGGCCACCCGCGGATGCCGCGTGCGCTGTACGAGGCGATCTCTGAGCTGGAGCAGTCGAAGGCCGCGGTCGAGATCTTCGGGCAGGACGTCGTCGACCACTACCTCAACGCCGCGCGGGTCGAGCAGGAGACCTACGACGCGATGGTCCACCCGTGGGACCGCGAACGCTATCTCGAGCGAGGCTGACGCCGATCCCTTGACCCCGGCCGAACCATCCATCGAGCCACCTGTCGACCGGGTGCAGCGCGTCCAGGACGCCCTCTACCGGATCGCAGAGGCGGCCAGCGCCGCAAAGGACCTCCACGCGTTCTACGCCACGATCCACGGGATCGTCGGCGAGCTCATGTACGCGCCCAACTTCTATGTCGCCCTGTACGACACGGAGCGCGGGGCGATCAATTTCCCGTACTACGTCGACACGGTGGATCCGTCCCCTCCGGATCCGAAGCTCTGGACACCCCTGGGCCTCGGCGGTGCCGGCGGGATGACGGCATACGTCCTGCGCACCGGGCAGGCGGTGTTCGTGGATCAGGCGGGCTGGCGCGAGCTGATCCGGCGAGGCGAGGTCGTCGCGACCGGCACGCCCGCCCTGGAGTGGATCGGCGCTCCACTTAGCTCGGAGGACCAGACGATCGGCGTCGTCGCGGTCCAGACGTACGTGGCCGACCATCGGTATGAGCCGAACGACGTCGACGTCCTGGAGTTCGTCGCGCAACACATCGGGTCGGCGCTGACGCGTGCCCGGGCGATCGAGGAGACACGCGAGCGCAACGCCGAACTGTCCTTGATCAACGAGATCGGCTCGGCGCTCGCGAAACAGCTCGACTTCCACGAGATCATCGAGCTCGTCGGCGAGCGTGTCCGGTCGATCTTCGGGGCGCCGACGATCTTCATAGCGATGTACGACGCTCCGACGGGCCTCGTCTCATTCCCGTACAGCATCGACGAGGGCCAGCGGTTCGAACGGACACCGGTCGAGCTCGGAATGGGCCTGACGTCCTCGATCATCGCGAGCGCACGGCCGGTGCGGGTCGGGTCGGACGACGAGGCGAACGAACTCGGAGCCGTCCAGATCGGCGGCTCGGCCACCGAGTCGTTCCTGGGCGTGCCGATCACGACCGGCGAACGCGTGATAGGGGCCATCGGCCTCGAGCGGCTGGAGCGCGACGCCTTCACCGGATCCGACGAACGGCTGCTCGGCACATTGGCCTCGAGCATGGGCGTGGCGCTCGAGAACGCCAGACTCTTCGACGAGACCAAGCGGCTGCTCGCCGAGACCGACCAGCGCGCGGCGGAACTGGCGGTCATCAACGAGATCGGCGTCGCACTGGCCGAGCAACTCGACTTCGGCGCGATCATCGAGCTCGTCGGCGAACGGATCAGGACGCTGTTCGAGGCCCGCTCGTCGTATATCGCCCTGTTCGACCCGGCGACCGAGATGATCTCGTTCCCGTGGGAGGTCGACGACGGCAAGCGAACGCACACGGCGCCGTTCACCCTCGGGCCGGGCCTGACGTCCGAGGTCATCCGGACGCGGAAGCCACTGCTACTCCGGACAGCGGCCGAGGGGGCGGCGCTCGGCGCGATCCAGGTGGGGACGATCAGCGAATCCTGGCTGGGCGTACCGATCCCTGCCGGCGACCGAGTGCTCGGGGTAATCACGCTCGAGGCACCCACGCCGGATGAGTACGACGACGCCGATGCCAGGCTGTTGAGCACGCTCGCATCGAGCATGGGAGTGGCGCTCGAGAACGCCCGTCTGTTCGACGAGACGAAGCGACTCCTCGCCGAAGCCGATGAGCGAGCGG
Source organism: Candidatus Limnocylindrales bacterium (assembly GCA_035717785.1). Lineage (GTDB taxonomy): Bacteria > Chloroflexota > Limnocylindria > Limnocylindrales > CSP1-4 > SPCO01. The sequence continues at coordinate 17,829 of DASTIG010000025.1, read as the reverse complement.
CCGAACTAGCGCTCATCAACGGTGTTCAGCAAGGGCTGGCATCCGAGCTCGACATGCAATCGATGTACGACCTCGTTGGGGACAAGATCCAGGAGATCTTCGATGCCCAGGTCGTCGACATCGCCATCCTCGACGGCGAAGCCGGCGTTGTCCATTTCCCCTACACCATCGAACGGGGCGTCCGATTCCCGGACGACCCGCGCCCGATCGCCGACTCGGTCCGGGGCCTGGTGCTGGAGACCCGACAGCCGGTGATGGTCGGGCGGGACATGCGTGGCTTCGCGGCGGCGCACGGCTTCGACTGGTACGTCCAGGGCGAGGTACCCCAGTCCGCGGTCTGGGTCCCGCTCGTGTTCGGCGATGAAGCGCGCGGCGTCATCTCGCTGCAGAACCTCGACCGGGAGGAGGCGTTCACCGAAGGCGACGTCCGTCTGCTCACGACCATCGCGTCGAGCCTCAGCGTCGCGCTCGAGAACGCGCGGCTTTTCGGCGAGACGAAGCGTCTGCTCACCGAGACCGACGAGCGGGCCGCGGAGCTCGCGATCATCAATGGCGTTCAGCAGGGTCTCGCGGCCCAGCTCGACATGCAGGCGATGTACGACCTCGTCGGCGACAAGATCCAGGAGATCTTCGACGCCCAGGTCGTGGATATCGGGATCTACGACTTCGAGGCGGGGGTGACGCGTTTCCCGTACGCCATCGAGCGCGGCGTCCGCTATCCCGACGAACCAACACCCATCACCGAGAGGGTCCGAGGTCAGATCGCTGCAGGCCAGCCTGTCCTGATCAACGACGTGCCCGCCTGGGAGATCGAGCAGGGCCAACAGATGGTGATCGTGCAGGGAGAACCGGCCCTGTCGATGCTGACGGCGCCACTGACCGCGGGTGGCGCCGTGCGCGGGCGGATCAGCCTACAGAACCTCGATCGCACGAACGCCTTCAGCGACGCCGATGTCCGCCTCCTGAGCACGATCGCGGCCAGCCTCAGCGTCGCGCTCGAAAATGCGCGGCTGATCCACGAGACCCGCCAGCGCGTCGGCGAGCTGGATACCGTCAACCAGCTCGGCCAGGCGATCGCCTCCCAGCTCGACCTCACATCGCTCATCGAGATGGTGGGCGAACAGATGCGCGCCACCTTCGAGGCCGACATCGTCTACGTGGCTCTCCTCGATCGCGTGACCGAGGAGATCACATTCCCGTACTTCAGCGAGGACGGAAAGCGCGAGCCGCAGCCACCTCTCCCGCTCGGGACCGGCTTGACCTCCCGGATCCTGACCGGCCGCCGACCATTGCTCCTGAACAGGGCAGCCCATTTCGACGAGCTCGGGACCCGTGGCGTCGGCACGCCGTCGAAGTCATTCCTGGGCGTGCCGATCATGCTCGGCGAGGAGTCGATCGGTGTGATCAGCGTCCAGAGCACGAAGTTGGAAGGCCGCTTCGGCCCCGACGATGTCCGCCTGCTGACGACGATCGCGGCGAACGTCGGCACCGCGATCCAGAACGCGCGCCTCTACCTCGAGACGCATCGGCGAGCCGACGAGATGGCCGCCCTAGCCGACGTGGGCCGTGAGATCTCGGCCACGCTCGATCCGACCGCGGTCCTGGAACAGATCGCGGAGCACGCGATGAACCTGCTCTCCGCCACATCGAGCGCGGTCTACCTCGCCCAGCCCGATGGCCGGACGTTCCGCGCCATCGTCGGTCGCGGCGACATCGCCGAGCAGCTCTTGGCCGACACCATCAACCTCGGCGAAGGGATCATCGGGAGCGTGTTCGCGACCCGCGATGCGGAGCTCGTCAACGACGTCCTGTCCGATACGCGCACGCGGATCATCCCGGGCACGGATCCGGACGAGAACGACCGGCTGATGGCGGCGCCACTCATCGCCCACGATGAGGTCATCGGCGGCATGGCCGTTTGGCGTCCGGTCCCGAGCGAGCTGTACACGCAAAGCGACCTCGACCTGCTGATCGGTCTGTCCCAGCACGCCGCGATCGCCATCGACAACGCCCGGCTCTACGGAGACGCCCAGGAGGCGCGCAACGCTGCCGAAGCGGCAGACCGCGCCAAGAGCACGTTCCTCGCGGCAATGAGCCACGAGATCCGGACGCCGATGAACGCGATCATCGGGATGAGCGGCCTGATGCTCGACACGCAGCTCGACGATGACCAGCGCGACTACGCGGAGACGATCCGCACCTCGAGCGACGCCCTGCTGACGATCATCAACGACATCCTCGACTTCTCGAAGATGGAGGCCGGGCGCGTCGAGCTCGAGCAGCAACCGTTCCCTCTCCGCGCGTGCATCGAGGGTGCCATCGACGTCCTCGCGCCGTCGGCGGCGGCGAAGCACCTCGAGCTCTTGTACACGATCGACGAGGACCTGCCGCGGACCATCGTCGGCGACCAGGGTCGGCTGCGCCAGATCGTTCTGAACCTGCTATCGAACGCCGTGAAATTCACCGAGCGAGGCGAGGTCGAGCTGGCGGTCACGGGCCACCGACTCGACGCAAGCCGTGGGGACGATGCGGCCGCACGCTGGTCGATCGTCGTCGACGTCCGCGACACCGGCATCGGCATCCCGCCCGATCGCATGGATCGCCTCTTCCAGTCGTTCAGCCAGGCCGATACGTCGATCTCCCGGCGCTACGGCGGCACCGGCCTCGGCCTTGCGATCAGCCGACGTCTCGCCGAGCTGATGGACGGCTCGATCGAGGCCACGAGCGACGGCGTCGCCGGCAAGGGCAGCCGGTTCCGCCTCACCCTGCAGGCGGACGCCGCACCCGAGATCGCCGCGGGCGAATCGGTCCGGCTGATCGACCTCGCCGGCAAGGACGTGCTGGTGGTCGATGACAACGCCACGAACCGACGGATCGTGACGACGCTGCTCCAGCGCTGGGGGATGACAGCCGTGCCGACCGGCTCGCCGCGCGAGGCGCTCGCCTGGGTCGACGGCGGCCGCCGCTTCGACCTCGCGATCGTCGACCTCCACATGCCGGAGCTCGACGGCATCGCCCTCGCGACCGCCCTCCGGGCGACCGAGGCCGGCGCAGCGACGCCGGTCGTCGTCCTGTCGTCGCTCGGGGCGCACGATCGGACCAGCGACGCGATCGCCGGCTTCCTGGTGAAGCCGATCAAGCCGTCCGCCCTGTACGACGCGCTCGCCACCGCGATCGCCGGCCGATCCACGACGGTGGCGGTCCGCTCGAGCGGACCGGGCATCGACCATGGCCTTGGCGCCCGTCATCCGCTGAGGATCCTGCTCGCCGAGGACAATCCGGTGAATCAGAAGCTGGCGCTGCGCCTTCTGGACCGGATGGGCTACCGCGCCGACGTGGCGGGCAACGGGCTCGAGGCCATCGCCGCGATCGAGGGATCGAACTACGACGTCGTGCTGATGGACATCCAGATGCCGGAGCTCGACGGTCTCGAGGCGACCAGGCGGATCCGGCGCCGGTGGCCCGGCGACGACGGCCCCCGGATCGTGGCGATGACGGCGAACGCGATGGATGGCGATCGCGAAGCGTGCCTGGCGGCCGGCATGGACGACTACATCTCGAAGCCGATCGCCCCGGAGGAGCTCCAGGCCTCGTTGGTAGCGGCCGGGCGTATCGAGCGCGCACCGGATGGGAACGGCCGATGAAGGCAGGCCGCGTGTTGGTCGTCGACGACACGCCGTTCAACCGGCGCCTGCTCGTCCGCCTCCTGGAAACGATCGGCCACGAGGCCGTCGAGTCGACGGACGGGCGCGAAGCCCTCGCCCGGCTCCGGGACGCCGCCGCCCCACCGATCGACGTGGTGCTCCTCGACATCGTCATGCCGGGCATGGACGGGTACGAGACGCTCGAGGCGCTCAAGGCGGACGAAAGGCTGCGCGACACCCCGGTCATCGTCATCACGGGCGTGGACGAACTCGAGAGCGTCGTCCGCTGCATCCGGATGGGCGCCGCCGACTACATGCCCAAGACCGTCGACCCGGAGATCCTGCGCGCCAGGATCGAGGCCTCGCTCGCCCAGAAGCGGCTGCGCGACAACGAGCGCGAGCTGCTGGCGACGATCGACCGCCAGCGGTCCCAGTTGTCGCGCTTCCTGTCGCCGCAGGTCGCGGAGCTCGTGTCGAGCGCCGACGGCGAGGCGATGCTGGCCGGTCACCGGCGCGAGATCACCGCGATGTTCTGCGATCTCCGCAATTTCACGACGTTCTCCGAGTCTGCCGAGCCGGAGGAGGTCATCGGCTTCCTGCGGGCCTATCACGCGGCGATGGGCGAGCTGATCGTCCAGCACGAGGGAACGCTCGAGCATTTCGCGGGCGACGGGTTCATGACGTTCTTCAACGATCCGGTCGAGCAGCCCGACCACGCGGCGCGGGCGATCGGCATGGCCATAGCGATGCGCGACCGATTCGCGCTGCTGTCGAGCGATTGGCGGCGACGCGGCCACGTCCTCGAGATCGGCATCGGGATCGCGACGGGCTATGCCACGCTCGGGCGGATCGGCTTCGAGGGCCGCTACGACTACGGGGCCATCGGCAGCGCGATCATCCTGGCGTCTCGCCTGAGCAGCGAGGCGGCACCCGGCGAGATCCTCGTCACCCAGCGCACGTTCGGCCAGGCCGAGGGCACGGTCCGTGGCGAGTCCGTGGGCGAACGCTCGCTCAAGGGGTTCAGCAGGCCGGTCCCGACCTATGCGATCAGCGGACTCGCTGGCGTGGAGGCAGCGACATGACGCTCGACCCAGCAGCGATGGCGCGGCTGCTCGAGATCACCGGCGACGACGCTGCGTTCGTCGACGAGCTGGTCGACACGTTCATCGACGACGCCGCGGCCCAGCTCGTGGCCCTGCGGGGGGCAGCCGAGGCCGGTGACGAGGCTGCCGCGGTCCGGCCCGCCCACTCGCTCAAGTCGAACAGCATGAATGTCGGGGCGACCGTCCTGGCGGAGCTGACAAGGGCGATCGAGATGGATGGCCGGGCGGGGGCGATCCCTGATCTGGCCGCACGGGTGGCGGCGGTCGAAACGGAGTTCGCTGGCGTCCGCGAGGCGCTGCTCGCCGAGCGCGCCGCCCGCTGACTCGCCCTTCCCCTGGCCCGTCCATCTTGACGGTCGGTCGCGCCGGGAGGGCCCGTACGAAAGTCCTATCCGCCTCCGCCGACGGTCCTGCTCGCCACCTCGCGGAGGCGCTGCGCGACGTCGACGTGTCCGGCCGCCACGGCCAGGTCGGCCGGAGTCCCGCCGTCCTCCACAGCGATGGTCGGGTCGGCGCCGGCCGACAGGAACAGCTCGACCAGCTCGGCGTCGCCGTGCTGGGCTGCTTCGTGGAGCGGCGTATAGCCACCGTGCTGGGTCGCGTTCACGTCGGCCCCGGCAGCCACCAGCAGCCGGCAGACCTCGATGTGGCGGCCCGCCGCAGCCGCGTGGAGTGGCTGGTTCGCGAACCCGTTGGACGTGTACGTGTCGACCCGCGCCCCCGCGTCGAGCAGGATGCGCGTGATCTCGGCCTTTCCGAAGAACGCTGCGAGATGGAGTGAGGTGAAGCCATCCGGCGAGAACGCGGTGACGCTGGCCGGCTCGTCCACGAGCCGCTCGCGCAGCCGGTCGACGCGTCCGAGGGCGGCCGCCTCGAACACGTCGAGGTCCGGATCCGCGGCGAGGAGCGCGTCCATCGTCGGCCGATCGAACCTGTACCGGGCAAGCAGCAGCGCCGACACGCCATCGTCGCCGCGCGCCATGGCCAGCGACGGGTCCTCGGTCACCAGCGCGGCGACGCGTTCCGCGTCACCAGCGGCGACGGCTTCCATCACGTCGGACGGCGTGCCCATGCACGGAGCGTACCTCGCGGACCTAGGGCGCGGGTACGATGACGGCCGACGAAGGGAGGGACGAGCGACCGATGCGACTCGCCGACAAGGTCACGATCATCACCGGTGGGGGCGGCGGGATGGGTCGGGTCGCGGCCCGGATCTTCGCCGGACACGGCGCCAAGGTCGTGGTGGCCGAATACGGATTGGCCGCCGGGCAGGAGACTGTGGAGCTGATCCGCGCCGACGGTGGCGACGCGACGTTCATACAGGTCGACGTATCCAGCGAGCCCGACGCCAAGGCGATGGTCGACCATGCGCTCGCGACCTACGGTCGACTCGACTGCCTCTACAACAATGCCGGTGTCATGCCGGAGGCCGACCATTCCGTGACGGACACCTCGGTCGACGTGTGGGACCAGGTGATGGCGGTCAACGTCCGCGGCGTCTTCCTCGGCTGCAAATACGCGATCCCGGCGATGGAGGTGTCTGGTGGGGGGTCGATCATCAACATCGCGAGCTTCGTCGCGCTCGTCGGCTGCTCGGTCCCGCAGGACGCCTACACGGCCTCGAAGGGCGCCGTGCTGAGCCTCACCCGGAGCCTCGCTGTGCAGTTCGCGCCGAAGGGGATCCGCACCAACGCGATCTGCCCAGGTCCCGTCGAGACGCCGTTGCTGATGGACTGGCTCGTGAAGGACGAGGACGCGAAGCGCATCCGACTCGCGCGCAATCCGACCGGCCGCTTCGGAAAGCCCGAAGAGATCGTCCACATGGCGGTGTACCTCGCCTCGGACGAGTCGCGCTGGACGAACGGAGCATCGCTCGTCGTCGACGGCGGGATCACCGTCAACTACTTCTGAGAGGCAGCCATGACCGAGGCGACGGCATCGAGCGCGACCGACGGCCGGCTCGCGTTCGGGGTCGACGTGGGCGGCAGCGGCATCAAGGCCGCGATCGTCGACGTTGAGACCGGCGAGATGCGGTCGGAGCGCCTGCGGGTCCCGACGCCGTTGCCGTCGACACCCGACAAGGTCGGAGCGTCGATCGTCCGGCTCATCCGGCGTCTCGCCAAGGCGGCGCCGGTCCCTGACGACGCGCCGGTCGGCGTGGGACTGCCGGGCGTCGCGATCGACGGGCGGCTCAAGACCGCGGCTAACATCGACCCGGCCTGGGTCGACTACCCGATCGCCGAGAAGCTGTCCAAGGCGTTGAAGCGCCGGGTCGAGATAGTCAACGACGCCGACGCGGCGGGCATCGCCGAGATGCGCTTCGGGGTCGGTGCCGGCAAACCGGGCACCGTGATCTTCCTGACGCTTGGTACTGGCGTCGGGTCGGGCGTCTTCGTCGACGGTACGCTCGTGCCGAACACCGAGTTCGGGCAGATGGAGATCCGCGGCCGTGCGGCGGAGCGGCGGTCGGCATCCGCGGCCCGCACCCGACGCGGCCTATCGTGGAAGGCGTGGGCGCAGGACCTCGACGAGCACCTCCAGCGGATCGAGGACCTGATGTGGCCATCGCTGTTCATCCTCGGCGGCGGAGTGAGCAAGAACGCCGACAAGTTCGTGCCGAGGCTGACGGCCCGTACACCGGTCGTTCCCGCCCAGCTGCGCAACGATGCCGGGATCGTCGGGGCCGGCATCGTGGCGGTCGAGGGCCTCGCCGACGCCAAGTCGACCTGGGACGACCTGCCGGAGGGCCAGCGGCCGACCTCGGCATAGACCCGTGTCCGTATACGGCCGCGTTGGGAGGTCGTGGGCCCGCGACTGTCATGCACGTTTACGAGCGGTAGCGCTTCAGCTGAGGATCGTCGCCTCGTCCGCGTGACTCGCAGGCGCGGTTCGACGTCCAGGCGGGTGAGGCTGCGGTTCTCGGGTCCAAAACGCAACTGTCACGCGCGCTCCGACCTCGGGCTGAGCGACTGCCGGGCGTATCATCGACGCCCATCCCAGCCCTCCGGCACGCATCCTGAGGCACCACGATGACCACCGAATCACGCGCGCCCGCCGGCGCGGACGCCCCCAGCACGACTCGCATGGTGATCGGCGGCGAGTCCGTCGACGCCGCCGACGGCCAGACCTTCGACGCCGTCAACCCCGCCACCGGGCAGACCGTGGCGACCGCGCCGCTCGGCGGTCGCACAGACGTGGACCGCGCGGTCGCGGCCGCGCAGGCGGCGTTCGACGAGCGCAAGGGCTGGGCGAACTGGGCGGCCGGCAAGCGCGGACGCACACTCTCGAAGCTGGCCGACCTCATCAAGAAGAACAGCGAGGAGCTCGCCTGGCTCGAGAGTCGCAACGGGGGCAAGCCGATCACGTCGGCCCGTGGCGAGATCATCGGCGCGAGCCTCGTCTTCGACTATTACGCGGGCGCTGCGAACAAGATCTACGGCCAGACGATCCCGGTGTCGAAGGCCGGCATCGACCTGACCCTGCGCGAGCCGATCGGCGTCGTGGGGCTCATCGTGCCGTGGAACTTCCCGCTGCTGATGGCCGCGTGGAAGGTAGCACCGGCGCTGGCCGCGGGGAATGCCGCGATCCTGAAGCCCGCGTCGTACACGCCGCTCACCGCGCTCCGCCTCGGAGAGCTCGCGCTCGAGGCCGGCGTGCCGGCCGGCATCCTCAATGTCGTGACCGGCCCCGGCGGCACGGTCGGCGCGTCGATCGCCGCCCATCCGGGCATCGGCAAGATCGCGTTCACGGGCGAGACCACGACAGGCCAGGAGATCATGCGGTTGGCCTCGGCGAACGTGAAGAAGATCTCGCTCGAGCTCGGCGGCAAGAGCCCGAACATCGTGTTCGCGGACGCGGACCTCGAGAAGTTCGCCCGGGAGTCGCCGTACAGCGTGTTCGACAACGCGGGGCAGGACTGCTGCGCGCGGAGCCGCATCCTGGTCGAGAGATCGGTGCATGAACAGGTCGTCAAGCTGTTCAGCGACGCGACGCGGGGCATGAAGGTCGGCGATCCAGCCGACGATGCGACCGAGGTCGGGCCGCTCGTCAGCGCCAAGCAGCGGGACAAGGTCAAGGACTACATCGAGATCGGTCTCGGCGAGGGCGCCGCGCTCGTGGTTGGCGGGACGCCGCCGGAGGATCCGGCACTGGCCGACGGCGCGTATCTCCTTCCGACGGTTTTCGACAGCGTGGACAACGACATGCGCATCGCGCGCGAGGAGATCTTCGGTCCGGTGGTCTCGGTCATCCCGTTCGACACGGAAGAGGAGGCGCTGAAGCTCGCCAACGCGACGCCGTACGGCCTGTCGGGCTCCATCTGGAGTCGCGACATCGGCAAGGCGATGCGCGCCGCGAAGGCCCTCCAGTCGGGTGTGATCAGCATCAACTCAAACAGCTCGGTGCACACCGAAGCGCCGTTCGGTGGGTACAAGATGTCGGGCATCGGCCGGGAGCTCGGGATGGCCGCGCTCGACCTCTACACGGAGACCAAGAACGTCTTCATCGACATCAGCTGAACATCGGGAGGACCGGGCTGAGCGGCCGGAGGCAACGAGCTTCCACGCCCGGGTCGAACCGCCGGGGCGCGGTCGCCGCGGACGCGGAGCCCTGGCGCTCGCCGGCTGGGTCGTGGGGCTCGGCGTGGTCGTCGCGGTAGCAGCACAGGGCGTGACCCCCTCGCCATCCGGTCCGCCTCGCGCAGCGGTCGTGAGCTCGCCGACTCCGTCGGGCCCACCCGTCGGTCAACGGCATCTGGCGCTCGATCAGCCGGCGCGACGCGGCGATGTCGTGACCACGCGCGAACTGATCGTACGCGGCCGGGTCGCCCGATCGGCCGGCTTGGTGCGGATCATCCTGGAATCTCGCGGTGGGAAGCCGATCGCGACGGCCGCCATCGACCCGACCGGCGGCGGGCATGGCGACTGGATCCCCTTCGAGAGCCGCTTCCAGCTGGCCTTTCCGCGTCCCGGCGGCGACATGATCGTGTTCCTGATCGCGGTCGATGAGAACGGCATCCCGATCGACGCGATCCGTCGACGCTTCTCGATGGGCGCGATCATCGATATCCCGGGAACGGGGAGCCGCCGCGGATCGAACGGCGAAGACGGCCTGATGGGCGGGATCCCATTCGGGACGAACTTCCTGACGGGCGCCTGAGCCCCTCAGAACCCCCGGTCGATGGGCGGCCACGAGACGTCCGGCCGCCGCCGGTCCAGCCAGTCACGCAGCATCCACATCGTGGTCCGGAACGCGAGCTGCGGCCAGGGGATCGCCTCCGGGTCGAACGTGGCGATCTCGAGCGCCTCGCGGGTCGGCGTCGCGGTGCCGGCGACTACCCGCGCTTCGAAGGCGATGGTCACGACGGCCGCCTCGAGCCGCGTGTACAGGCCGATGATCTCGCCCGGCTCGACGACGAGACCGGTCTCCTCGAGCGTCTCGCGGATCGCCGCCTCGTGGACCGTCTCATCGACCTCGAGGAAGCCGCCCGGCTGCGCCCATGCGCCGCGGCCCGGCTCGATGCCCCGTCGCAGCAGGACCAACCGGCCGTCATCGGTGACCGGGAGCGTCGTGACCACGAGTCGCGGATTGACGTAGGCGATGTGGCCGCAGGCGGCGCACGACAGACGGTCTCGGTCCTCGCCGTCGATGGCGCCGAGGTTCAGCGCATTGCCGCAGTTCGAGCAGAAGTTCAGGGACTGCGCGATCCACGTCGGGACGCCCCTGCCGGAGGCAAGATCCGTCGAGCGGCCGTCCGGCCCTCGGTCGAAGCCGTCCACCGCCTACGCGAGCAGCACGACGACGCCGGCACCGACCAGCGCGAGCAGACCGATCACGCTCACCGCCACCCAAGCCAGCCGGAACAGGCCCTTGCTGCGATCGACCGGCATCCACGCCCACGCCGAGCGCCAGATGCGCACGATCGCGTCCGACGTCGTGATGACCAGCAGCGGTGCCGCGATCAGCACGCACAGCTTGATGAGCGGGTCGCCCAAACGCGCCCCGAGGTTCAGCGCGGTGATGGCGATGAAGCCCGCGATGAGGACCGGCACCGACAGGTTGATGTAGTGCTTCTGAAGGGGCGTGGGGGCGACTTCAGGGACCGACCGCGGCGGGAGGCCCCGGAGGCTCGGCGGCAGGGTCGTCGTCGGGTGGCCGGCCTGGCGGTCGAGCACGGGCATCCCGGGCTCCCAGCGGTCGTCGTCCATCACGCCCGGCAGTGTAGTCGCGGTCGCCGAAGCCCTACACAGGACGAGCGTCGTCCTCACGTCCTAGGCGCGGCCTCGGGTCAAGCCGCGGGTCAGCGGACGCGGTCAGCCTTTGGCGTTCGAGGGATCGTCAATCACGGCCGCGGTCTGCCGGGACCGCCAGTCGGCCAATCGGCTCGCGAGCGCCTCGTCTCCGAGAGCAAGGATCGCTGCCGCGAGCAGTCCGGCATTCACGGCGTTGCCGATGGCGACCGTTGCGACGGGGACCCCGCGTGGCATCTGGACGATCGACAGCAAGGAATCAAGCCCGCCGAGGTGTTTGGTGGGGATCGGCACGCCGATGACAGGCAACGTCGTCTTCGCGGCGAGCATCCCGGGCAGGTGCGCGGCGCCGCCGGCACCGGCCACGATCACCCGGATCCCGCGGACGGAGGCGTCCTCCGCATAGCGAAAGAGGAGGTCGGGCGTGCGGTGTGCCGAGACGACCCGCAGCTCGGCCGGGACGCCGAGCTCCATCAGGACCGCGACCGCCTCCTCCAGGACCGGGAAATCGGACCGGCTGCCGCCGACGACGCCGACGAGGGGCGCGCCGTCCTGCGCGGTCATGGCTGCTCGTCCCCGGGACCTGCGTCGTCGTGGCCGGCGTCCGCGGGGGCGACCTCGTCATCGTCGCGCCAGGTCAGGAGATTGACCGCGGCGCGGGCACGCGACAGCGCGTCGTTGGTGGTGGCGCCCATGGCCGTCACGTGGCCCATCTTGCGGCGTTCGAAGACCTGCTGCTTGTCGTAGAGGTGGAGGTGGACGTCCGGATCGGCCATGGCCCGTGCCAGGCCGAGGCCATCGAGCTGCGCCGGCCGGGCGCGTCCCGTACCGAGCAGGTTGACCGTGGCCGCGGTGCCGAGCGCCTCGGTCGAGCCGAGGTCGAGACCGCAGATAGCGCGGATGTGCTGTTCGAACTGCGAGGTCGCCACGCCCTCGATCGTCCAATGGCCGCTGTTATGGACGCGTGGCGCGAGCTCGTTCACCACGAGCCGGCCATCGGGCATGAGGAACAGCTCGACGGTCAGCGTGCCGGTCACGCCGATCGTCACCGCGAGGCGCTCCCCGAGTGACACCGCGTGCTCGGCGACATCGCGGTCGACCGATGCCGGGGCGACGCTCTCGACGAGGATGCCCGCGTCGTGACGATTGCACGCGAGCGGGTACGTGGCGATCCCGCCGAACGTGCTGCGCGCCACGACGATCGACAGCTCGGCCTGGAAGGCAAGCTCAATTTCGGCGAGCAGCGACTCGCCGGCCGGACTGCCGAGCCGCTCCAGGGCATCGTCGAGCTCCGACGGATCTGTGAGCCGGAGCTGGCCACGCCCGTCGTACCCGCCGGTCGTGACCTTGAGTCGAAGCGGCAGGCCGAGCTCGTCCGCGGCTGCCCGCAGGCCGTCAGTATCGCGGACCTCGCGCCACGGCGCGACCGTTGCCCCGGCCGTCTCGAGGAAACGACGCTCCGCGATACGGTCCTGCGTGACGTGGAGCGGCAGACGCCCGGGGCGGACCGGTCGCAGCGCATCGATCGCGTCGATGACCTCGACCGCGACGTGCTCGAGCTCGTAGGTGACCACGTCGCTGAGCTCCGCCAGTCGTAGTGCTCCGCCCACGTCGTCGTAGCCGGCCACCACCATCCGATCGGCCAGGGCCGCCGCTGGACAGGCCGGGTCCGGGTCGAGCACGGCGATCCGGTAGCCCATTGCCCGCGCGGCGAGTGCGAGCATCCGGCCGAGCTGGCCACCGCCCAGGATCCCGATCGTGCCTGGCGGCACGATCGGTTTGCGCTCGACGCCGAGCCTGCGATGGACGTCGGCGATCCACGCCTGCTTGCGGTACGTGTACTCGGGAGTGACGTCGAGCGGACCGCCGGCGACGATCCCGGTCTTCAGCGTCGCGTACCCCTCGACGAGCGCCGGGTCGGCGAGCAGCGCATCGCGGAACGCCAGGTCCCGGTTCAGCTCCTCGCGGTCGGGCAGGACGTGGAGGTGGATGCGGAACGTGGTCCCGGCACGGACCATCGAGCCGACGAGCATCGGCCGGCTGGGCGGCCACGGATCCGGTCCAGGTTGAGGTCCGAACCCGAGCTCGCGGAGCAATGTCGCCACGACCGGCACGTCGTCAGGGGTCGTGGCGACCGCGAGGTCGACGATGCCCTTCCCGGGCAGCCCGGGGACCGCCGTGCTGCCGATGTGCTCGACGGTCAGGTCAGGACGGCGCTCGCGGATGAGCTCGGTGACCGCCGCCGCCACCTCGATCGTCCGCGGGTCCCACGGCTCGACGGTTGCAGGCAGCCGAACGTAGGGCCCGATCGGCGGGTTCACCGGCCGAGTGTAGACTGCGCCCCATGAGACAGGTCGTCGGCCGGCGCACCCTCGAGGTGGACGTCGGCTAAGTCACCAGCCTGATCGCCCGGGCCGACCGGGTGGTCGTGGATATGGGCACGGGTGACGGCCGAGTCGTGCTCGCCCGCGCTGCAGCAGAACCGGCGGATCTGATCGTCGGCATCGACGCATCTGCGCCCGCCATGGCCGATGCGTCCCGCCGCGCCAACCGGCGCGGACCTGGCAACGCCCTGTTCCTGGCGGCGGGCGTCGAGACCTTGGAGACATCTCCCCTGGCCGGACGCGCCGACCTCGTCACGGTGCTGTTTCCCTGGGGATCGCTGCTGCGCGGCGCGCTCGGTCTGGATGACAGGGCGCTGTGCGGCATCGCATCGCTGCTTGCCTCTGGCGGGCGACTGGAGGTGCTGGCATCGGTCACGCCATCGGACGGTGTCGCCGGCATGCCGTGTCTCGATGGAGAGGCCGAACCGATGATCCGTCGCGCCTGGTCCGCGGCCTGGCTCCGGCTGACCGCGATGCGGCCCACGTCCGCCGCGGAGATCGCGGCGTCCGGCTCGACCTGGGCACGACGCCTGCGGGCCGGTGGGGACGCCCGCCCGGTCTGGCGCCTGGAGGGCACCCGCTCCGCTAGCATCGACGGGTGACCCGGCCCACCCCCATCATCCTCGACGTCGACACCGGCATCGACGACAGTCTGGCGCTGGTGTACGCCGTCGCCTCGCCCGAGGCGAACCTGGTGGCGGTGACGTGCGTGTCGGGCAACGTCGAGGCGCGCCAGGTGGCGACGAACACGCTGGCGGTGCTGGACCTTGCCGGACGGACGGACATCGAGGTCGCGATCGGGCAGGAGGTGCCCCTCACGCGGCCGCTTGAGACGACGCCCGAGACGCACGGCCCCCGCGGCATCGGGCATGCGCAGCTCCCGCCGCCCAGCCGGCCGGTGAGCGACCGCCATGGGGTCGACATGATCGTCGAGGAAACCCGCCGTCTCGCCGGTGAGGCCACGCTGGTCACGCTCGGTCCGTTGACGAACCTCGCGCTCGCCCTCGAGCGCGAGCCCGCCCTCCCCCGGCTGCTCCGCGGGTTCGTGTTCATGGGCGGCGCGTTCGGAGTGCCCGGCAACACGACTCCGACGACCGAGTGGAACCTGCACTGCGACCCCGAGGCGGCACGGATCGTGTTCCGGGCGTGGGCCGACGCGATCGCGGCCGATCCATCGATCCCGCGGCCGTTGGCGCTGGGGCTGGACGTGACTGAGCTGGCTCGGATCACACCCGACCATGTCGTCAAGCTGGCCCGGCGAGCGGGTAGCACGCCGGACGAGTCGTTCGCGCCCACCGGCCCGAACGATCCACCCGAAGCGGAACGGTCGGTCGCCTCCAACCCGATGATCCGCTTCATCGCCGACGCGCTCCGGTTCTACTTCGAGTTCCACCAGCGGTACGACGGGTTCTACGGCGCCTTCATCCACGATCCGCTTGCCGTCGCGGCGGCCCTCGACCGGCAGCTGGTGAAGAGCCAGGCGCTGTACGTGGACGTCGAGACCAGCGGCGAGCTGACGACCGGCATGACGGTCGCCGACCGGCGGCACCTCACGGGACATGCCCCGAACCTGGATGTGGCCGTGACCGCCGACGTCGACACCTTCCTCGACCGCCTGATCGAGCGGGTCGGCGGCCTGGCCGCTACCCGCACAGGAGTGACGACCTAGCGCCCGCGACCCACGACCAGCAGCAGGAACGACGTCTCGATGACGTCGATCCCGGCGATGACCGCGGCGACGATCAGCGGTAAGGGATGAGCGAGCGCCCAGCCCGCGGCGGCGGCGAATGCCGCCACGGCAAGGAACGCCAGACGCACGCCACGGATGAGTCCCGGCACATCGTCAGCCCCGGAGGCCGACATCCGACCGACCGACCGGGCCAGCAGCACGGCCCCGAGCGCGACCGTGAGACCGACGAGCGCGGCGCGAACCAGGGTGGGCGGCGCCACGACGGCATCAAGCCAGCCGCCGTTCGAGCCCACGACCGTCGCGGCGATGACGGCCAGGATCCCGAGTCCGATCGCGACTGCGGCGCCGACGCGCGGACGATCAGCGAGCGTCATCCCTCGACGACGTCGATCGCGACCTCGTGGACAGCGCCATCGACGATCCGCCACGCCCGGACACTGGGCGTGCCGGTCGACCGTTCTCCCTCGTCGCCGCTGAGCGACACGAGCAGGTACAGCGCGTCCGGGTAGAACGCGAGCCCGATGTCGGTCGGCGATGGGACGGCCGGCGTGTGGGTGTGCGAGTGGACGATGCCCCAGAACACCTCGTCGGCGTCGTCGGTGGCGATGGTCAACCGGTACAGGTCGTCGGGGTGGATCTCGTACCGATAGGGCGAGGCAGCCGCGTTGCGGGTCGGCTCGAAGCGCAGCGCTCGACCCCCGTCGGTCGCGACGCCGTCGCCCACGATCAGTCCGCACGCCTCGTTCGGATAGCCGGCACGGGCGTGGACGATTAGCGCCTGGACCATGGTCGCCGGTAGTTGTGCCGTCTCGGGGCCAGACTGGTCGGTGGGCGTCATGCCCGGCTCACTCCCTGAGTCGAAGGCACCTCGATCGGCTTGTGGGCGACCACCCACAGGAACATCGCGTCGTGACGGTCCTCGGGCTCAGCCTCGACCACCGCCGTTTCGATCTCGAACCCCGCGCGTCGCACGAGTGCCCGGTTGCGCTTGGCGCCGGGATGCCCGAAGAACATCGGGACTCCGAGCCAGTCGGTCTCGATCTCGTCCGGTGCTTCGTAGGCCCCCATCGTCGCCACGAACACACCGCCGGGCCGAAGCCATCGATGGATCGACGCGAGGAGCTCCGGCAACTCTGCTCGCGGCAGATGCGTGAGGGAGTAGAAGGCGACCACCGCACCGAGGCTGTCCAGCGTCAGGTCAAGCGTCGTCATGTCGGCCTGGGTGAAAGTCGCCTCCGGGACGTTCCGGCGGGCCAGCTCGACCTGCCGCGTTGACAGGTCGACACCGGCCACCCGGCGGCCCGCCGCGAGTGCCCGCGTCACCGGAACACCGGCTCCGCACCCGAGGTCCAGGACGTCCGTCCCGAGCGGGATCCGGCGGACGGCCCGGTCGAGCCATGCCAGCCGCGTCGGCGAGGGGGATATATCGCTCCAGGCGAAGTAGCGCTCGGCGATCATGTCGTATCCGTCGGCAACGACGCGTTTCGGGTCGATCGCCGGTTCGCTCGGCCGACCCGGGGTCACCACCAATTGACGCCGCCTTCGAGCGCATCCTGCATCTCGTCGAAGTCGGTCGTGAAGGTGCCGGCCGACAGGTACTTCCAACCGCCGTCAGGCAGGAGGGCGACGATCGTGCCCTCGGACATCTTCGACGCTTCCCGCGCAGCCGCAACGAGGACGGCTCCACATGACGGACCCGCGAAGATGCCCTCGCGGAATACGAGCTCGCGCAGGGCGGTCAGCGCATCGAGGTTCGTGACGAGGTACTTCGCGTCGATCGCAGTCGGGTCGAGGATCTCCGGGATGAAGCCGTCGTCGAGCGAGCGCAGGCCCTGGACCTTCTCGCCGGGCAGCGGTTCGGCGGCCACGATGCGAACGCCCGGCTTGTGCTCGGCCAGGTAGCGCGACACCCCCACCAATGTCCCGCCCGTGCCGAGGCCCGCGACGAAGACGTCGATCTCCGGGCAGTCAGCCAGGATCTCCGGGCCGGTCGTCTCGTAATGGGCCAGCGGGTTCGCCGGGTTGCCGTACTGGTACGGCATCACGAACCGCGCGTCCTTGGCGACGAGGTGCTTGGCCAGGGCGATGGCCCCGTTCGACCCCTGTGCACCGGGCGAATCGATAACCTCGGCGCCGAAGAGCGCCGCCATCTGGCGCCGCTCGTTGGTGACGTTGTCGGGCATGACGAGCGCGACCCGGTAGCCCTTGCGCCGGCCGATCATCGCCAGCGCGATGCCGGTGTTGCCCGACGTGGGCTCGAGGATGATCGAATCCTCGCGCAGGAGGCCGCGTTCCTCGAGGTCCTCGATCAGGTACTTCGCGACGCGGTCCTTGACCGAGCCGGTCGGGTTCACCATCTCGAGCTTGGCGAGGATGCGCACGTCCGGGTTGGGCGACATGCGCGGGATCTCGACGAGGGGCGTGTGCCCGATCGCCTCGAGCACGTCCGCATACCGGCCACCGTGGCGGGCCAGGCTCTCGTGCGCGTGGAAATGGTCGTGCGCAGCCGGGTGCAGCGCCTCGCGCCGGAGCTCCTTCGGAAGTGCCACCCTCATCCGCCGGCCATCGCCGGGAGCAGCCGAACCTCGTCGGACGGCGTGACCGGCGTGTCGAGGCCCTGGAGATAGCGGACGTCCTGGCCGTTCACGTAGACGTTGACGAACCGATTGAGGTCCCCCTGGTCCGTGAGCAGCTGCTGCTTGATGGCGGGATGGCGCGTCACCAGCTCGTCGACCACGCTACGGATCGTGTCGCCGTCGA